>NZ_JBQFZK010000015.1:0-102016 GCF_056542185.1 Ruegeria sp. AE4
GAAATTCGTCCGTCCGTTTCAGTCCCATAGTTCGTCTCCTTTGCTGCAATAAATGCTATCAAAGGAGCGGCAGCAAACCGCGACACGTCCATGATGTTTTGATTTCGCCACGGTTACTGACATAGAGGAACACACCGGACAGCTTGCGCTGATCGTCGGAATAGAAGGGTGCTGCATAGTCCTCGAGCGCGGCCAGTTCCTTTTCACCCTCCGCGTCCAGTGCCTCACCCTCATAGAGTTCGGCCAGTTCGTCATACCGTTCGGCCTGTTCTTCGGTGAAATCCCGGCTCACCATATCCAGACGGTGCATTCCTTCGGTTCCCGAGAACCCGTATGGAATGTAGCTTTCATCATGGGTGTCCACCCATTCCCAGCCTTCCGCTTCGCGCAGCTTTGCTGCTTCTGCCACCAGTTTCTCAGCAAACAGATGATCCAGTAGTTCGCCGTCATTGAACAGGGTTTCATCGGCAAAGAGATCAGCGGTGACGGTGCCACCTGCCTCGACATAGGCCTCCTGCCCGACAAACACGGCTTTGCGATTAGTGCTGCTGACAGCCTCAGACGTCAGGGCCTGTTTGACATCATGCTCACTGAACCACCGACACTCTTTGGCCTGTTCCAGAACCTCCAGAATTTTCTCTTCTTCGGTGCTGACTGTCATGGCCTTGGCCAGCCCCATGCTGATCTCACCCGCCTTGAGCGCATCCAAAACTGCAGCAGGCAGACCAGCCAACGCGAGGCGGCGGCGCACATGGGCTTCGGTTACGCCAAACGCATTGCTGATCTTGGCAACAGACAGGGATTTCTCCGCCATTTTGCCATAGGCGCGGGCCTCGTCCACCGGGTCCAGTTCTTCCCGGGCGGTGTTTTCCGCATTGGCCCATTGCTCGGCCACAAAGGGATTGTCGGTGACCTTCACCGGAACCTGTGCCAGATCAGCGCGTTCGGTCACGGCGATGTTCAGAGCCCGCAGACGGCGACCACCAGCGACGATGGCGACTTTGCCATCTGCATCGCGCAGACCGCTGAGGTTCTGGATCAAGCCGCACATAACCAGACTGTCGGCCAAGAGTGTAATGCCTTCCTCACCAACCTCCTGTCGCGGGTTCAGATCAGACAGGTAGAGATCGGACAGGGCGATAGCTTCGATGGTTTCCGGTGCGGTGAATGTTTCGACTTTGCTCATGGGGCAAATCCTTGTTTGAGTGTTTCGCTTTGTGTTAAGGGTGCCCTACCCCTTCCGGGGTAGAGCGGGGCCGCTTAGGCGGCTGCGTGTTGTTTCAAGAAGCGGAGCGCGATGTTGGTTGACAGGCCTCCCTTCTTGAGCAGCTCAACGGCTTCGTGCCGTCGTTGCTGCAAAGTTTCCTGACTTATTGTGATCACCCCCTTTCAGGTTTTTGCGGGCATAGGTTCACCCATTGCCCGGCAGGGCATGCTTGCATGTCCCGAGAGGGACCTTTCCTGCGCGGGTTGCGCTTGCAGACCCTGCCCCGTTGGGACAGGGCTGGTCTCAGTATTCGCTGGGGCACATGATGGTCAGGACACGGCGCGTCACTGCGGGATCAAACGGGCGGTCAGACCCGTATGTGTAGTCCGCGTCATAGAGGTCTATTTTCCAGAACAGCTTTTGGCCGCTGATCGTCACCGTTCCGAATGTGTGATCGCCATAAGGGTCATTGTCCTCGTCAAACCGATCATCCGACGCCACCGCCGACAGGGCCGCAGTCTGGAACTCCACGCCTTCGCCTGACACGCCGGGCGTGACAAACACCTGACCTTGAATGCCCTTGGAGTGCATCTCAATCGCTGCAGTCGGATCGATCAGGGCTTTCCGAAACAGATCATTCTGGACCGCGATCTCTGCCGCCTGAAGGCTGGTGTCAGTCTCGATGTCTTTTGCCGTCTCAAGATTCAAAACCATCTCTCCTTTGTGGTGCGACCTCCGGGGCTGGTCCCCTTCGGTGCTGGTTTTGAGCCGAGCCCTGAAAGGGCGTCGTCTCTAAAACCTGCCCCGTGGCGAACGCGGAGAGGGGCGAGACAGGACAAATCGACAAGAGTGGTGCGGCCCGCAGCGCAACGCGCGAGGACACGGTCTTGTCTATTTGTCTTGTCCGAGGGGGGAGGCCGCGCCTTCCCCCTGACGTCGGGTGGCTTTTGGCTTGTCCAAATCCCGCCTGACCAACAAAAGAAGCCAAAGGATCTTCGATCCTGCGGAAGCGCAAAAGGGATCGTCACCCGAATGGGCAGATCACCACGGTATGGACCGACCATGACCCAAAGCCCCTGCCCCGGCGCGCAAGAGACGGTTCAGGGGCTATTGGCTCAGGGAGATCATGCTGGGGTGTTCTGGGTGGAAGCCGGCATGCCGGCTGAAACCTAGAGCCCGGTCACGAGCCGAAAGGCTCGTGATTTGCCAGGGAAACAGATTGCAGCCCGAATTCACTCACCGACCGGGACATACCCCCGACGGCGCTTTTGCATTTCGAGTTTGTGGAGGGCATCAGCAGCCTGGGCCTCATTGTCATATGTCACCATCATGGCCTGCCCGTTCGTGCCAATTCGTCCCCAGGTCCGAAGGACGGACACTTCTCCAAACAACGTCGGCTGCAATTCTATTCCATAGAACCGCGCCATGTTGACGTCTGGATCCACATGGATCAGGTGGACAGGTGTGGTTGCCGTCAGCTCCATGATCCGATTGTCGGTCAATTCAGACCGTCTGTCCAATGACTTTGCAAGATCCATTCGTCGGAATGGATTCTGATCCTCAATGGAACGGACCTACATTTACTGAGCGGACATCCGCACAGTTTTCTCTCTTTAATGACCGTACTCACGCAGAAGAGAATTTTTCACGGCCGGAAACTGCCGCATTTAGTCAGATGATGAAATTCCGCGTGAGATAGCCAAAAGTAATGTGGAAATGTTGCCGCCTCAGATTAGGGCGCATACGATGTTCACTACTCTTCCCAGTGGACATAGAGGGATGAACGAACATGGCACAATCATTGGAAGGTGGGTGCTTCTGTGGTGAAGTGCGCTACCGGATCACCGGTGAAGCGGTACTGCAACTCATGTGTTTTTGCAGAGATTGCCTATCGATGACCGGTACAGATGGCTACGCCGGGTACATGATAAAGTCAGAAAATCTACAGCTACTGAAGGGCAAACCACGGACCTTTGAGAAGACCTCAAAGGAAGGCCGACCTGTTATCAAGCATTTCTGCGGTACCTGCGGGTCAGGCTTGTGGGGTGTGACAGCCTTCGGATTGACGAGCATTGCAGCTGGGACACTGGATGAACCAAACAACTTCAGCCCATCGAAAAAGGTTTTTGCGAAAGATGCCCCCAACTGGGCCAGAGTTCCCCACCACTTGGAAGATATGTAGGGGTTTAGGCTTTGGTATCACGTACATTTCTTTCTGGGAGTTGTTCCTTCTGGTGACCCGAATTGCTACGATTGTAGTTGAGGCAACAAGCAGGACATCAAGATGCGCAATGCAATCTTCTCACCCTTAGCGGCTTTGTTCCTAGGGGTCGTCATGGGCGTTGAGCCGGCTGCGGCGGCGTCACTGGGACCATATGAGGTTTTTGGAGTCGAAGACGGTGACATGCTAAAAATGCGCAGCGGACCTGGAACAGGGTTCAATGTGATCGTTGGTCTTCCAAATGGAACCGCACTACGAGTTCACAGCTGCGAGCAGACCGGTGGCACACGTTGGTGCCGCGTTTCATTGGAGCGTGCTCGTAGACTAAAGGGGTATGTCTCTTGGGCATACTTGCGGAAAATCTAATACGACGATGATCAGCGATGCCATCTTACTGCTATAATAGAATGCTGGCAGAAAAGGCCGCAGTGAAGCTTTCTTGTTGCCGGTGATGGGATCAAGCGGGAAACCACGATCGTGTTTCCGGCCCTTTCCTGCCGTTCGACCTTGGTCAATGTTACTGCACTGCGACCCCGTCGAACCTGCCGTTCGCTGCGAGCGCAAAACAAAGGCTGCCTGAACTCGCTACATGGGACTAGACCTGCCGTTCAGCACCGTTTCCCCAAAGTCCGCTTTGCCAATAGCCTGCCACTTCTACGACCCAGCGAGGTCAATATTGGCGGCTGGCTCAGCAATGAAGTCGTAAAGCAGGCATCCCAAACGTAGAAGAGATGCCTGTGTGTTGAGTGGGGGTTAGCTTTGAACCCTTACCAACGCCAAGGCTTGAACACCAAGCAAGGCAGCGAGCGTTCCGAACCCAATGAATGGAACGTTCGAGCTGATTGCGCCAATAGACAGTGGGCCAAGCACGTAGCCCGCAGACCAGAAGAGATAGTAGCTGCCCGATATGGCCCCTTTGAGTGTGTCGGGGGCTTCCTCGTTCAATTCAGCGATGGATGCCACGCAGAAAATTCCCAATCCAACGCTGGCAAATCCAAGTGGAATATAGGCCCAAAGCCCTAAAAAGAGCGGGAATGCCGCGAGTCCAACAGCCGCCAACGCCATACCCCAGATCAGAAACCCCTTCCGTCCGAACCGATCAGAGAGTGCTCCTGCAACGATCTGCGACAGGCTGATGGCCGCATAGAACACCACGAACAGCAGGCTGATGGCCGTTGCGCCAAACCTATGTGTGGATGCCAAAGAAACGGGCAAAACCGTTAGGAAAACACCGTATCCAGCGCCGTACAGAAGGACACCCAACAACAGGATCAACGTCTGCCTTTGGCGCAACAGCCTGATAAATTGTGCAAAGCTCGGTCGAGACTGTCCAAGAGGAACGGCAACGGGTTTCAGAAAGAAAAAGACACACAGTCCTGCGAACAGGCACAGCACTGCAAAAATCAGAAACGGCAGACTGCCTTGGCCGTTCGGCGCGACGAGCAAACCCAATAACGGACCCGCCGTCAGGCCAATGTGAATTGCCGCATTGTAGATGCCAATCACCCGCCCCTTGGTTGACGGATAGGCCAGTGAAAGAATAGCTGGCCCGAGCGCCCAGATCGGAGCTTCACCGATGCCCTGTACGGCGCGACCCAAGAAGATGCCCCCAGCGGTTTCGGTGAAAAAGAAGACAACACCAGACACTGCGCAGAGTAAATAACCAGTGACCAGGAAACGCTTTGCGCCCAGGTGGTCTGACAGAGCGCTGATCGGCAGTTGCGCAAGCAGATAGGCAAACGCAAAAACCGAGGCGACGAGACCGACGCATTCAAGTGATCCGGTCATTGCATGAACCTGTTGTGGAAGAAGTGCGACGATCATGCCGACACCGATCATCTGAAGTGTTGCTGACAAACTGAGAATGAAGAGTGGAGTAAGTTTATTCATGTGTATTGGCCTCCAGACAGCCAGACGACCATGATGCTGTCACGGCCCAAAAGGCGTTTGCATCACGGTGGGAAGTTTCGAGATTTGGAGGCGAAAAGGCGCACGCAACCTAACCCTGTATGCCTACAGGAGGCCGCGATTTAAGCGACGTCTCGCGCCTGCGTCAGTCTTGCGCGCACGCGTGCGCGGCAAAAGACACGCTTAGGCGCGCGGCGGGGGGGAAACAGTGAAGATGTAGCTTGTCACGGGCATTGTCTGAGAATTTCTCGTCGGAGTTGTCAGAATGGACCGTAGTTCTCGACATGTTCAAAGTAAACTCGGAACTGAGACCACTATCCGAGATTGATCGCCAACCGGGACTCCAAGTGCCCAACAAAGCGGACTTTAGCTGCGAAACAGAAACTTGGAACTCTGGGCTCTTTGCCGACCTCAGTGCAGAAGCAGCACAAGTCCCTGCCCTGTTCTCCACGGTATATCCAAACGGCCCTTAGCCACAGTTCATCCACCCGCGGTTGCGCCGCGGTGCGGCCCGCCATTCCTGCCATTCGCTGCAACCGCAAAATCAAGAACGCAAGAAACTGAAAGTGTGCGGGACAAAACGGTCAGTCAGGTTGAAGGTAAGTGGATATTCTCAGGACTTTGCCCTTGGCTGGACGTAACGAACGAAGAGGCTGTTGCCCTGTCTCTTCGTTTCGAAGCCTTTGATCGCAGCTACGAGATCGCTCAGTTTTCCCTTTCCGTAGGTCCGAGCATCAAAATCTGGATGTGCAGCGACTACTGACTGGCCAAGTTGCCCAAGGTGAAACCACTCGTCATCTTGTTGGATACGTGCCATGGCATCCAAGAGTAACTTTGCCGCTTTTTGGGGCTGCTCCTTTGCAGAAGCTAGTTTCTTGGCTTCGCCTTCGTCTGCTACAAGGTTTTCAATAAAAATGAACCGGTTGCACACGTTCCGAAGTGGCTCCGGAGTTTTTTTCTCTCCGATGCCAATCACCATTAAGCCATCCTCTCTGAGACGATTGGCTAAACTGGTGAAATCACTGTCGGAAGAAACCAAGACAAACCCGTCGAACCGACCTCCATGTAGGATGTCCATCGCATCTATCACAAGACCAATATCGGATGCGTTCTTACCCGACGTATTGGCGGTCTGCTGGTGTGCAACAAGACCCAGCGATAAGATTACCTCGGACCAACCTTTCAACCGACTACTGGTCCAATCGCCATAAACTCGTCTAAGCGCGGGTTCGCCTATTGAAGCGACCTCCTTGAGAATTGCTTCCGCAAATTTGGCTGGTACGTTGTCGGCATCAATCAGCGTCGCCAATAACGGTTGAGCACGTTCGGTCATCTGGTTGGCACCATGATTTGTCTACTCTTGTCTTAACTTGTCGCTACTTATCGAACTGCCGACACGAAAACCAGAACACTCACAAAAACAGAGACCTGGAGTTTACTTAGCGGTCAGCGATAGGCTCGCATCTGCCCTTCTCTGCGACAAGCCCGAATTGGTACTATGAGCCCCAACCGGACCTTAACTGCACTTTGAGTTTTTGCTCGCGCAGAAGGCTCTAAACCACGCAAACCGGACCTTCCCACGCGCTTCTCAGATGGCAGGGCAGCGGGACCAAGCGCCATTTCGCTGCAAAAGGCTTCAAAGTCCGGTGAAGACGTATCAAGACCACCGTGCCCGGCACCTGGGGTGGAAACCGGTCATTCGCTGTAATCGAAAAACTCTCTTTGATTGTGACAGGTTTCGGGTTCCGAGCAGAAATTGAAACAAACTACAGGGCTATGGGAAGCTGAAGCGTGACGCTGGCTCCTTTTTCGACTTGGTTGATCGCGGCCACTCCTCCGTGGCGCTTCGCTACAGCTGAGACAATCGACAACCCTAAACCGCTGCCTTCGGAATATTCCAGCTGCGAAAATCGACTGAAAACGGCTTCGCTTTGTTCGGGTGAAAGGCCGGTTCCGTCATCGGATACGGTAAGCTTTACGTTCTCGCCATCAGAACGCAGCGCGACTGAAATTTGGCTCAACTTAGTCCCACCGTGCTTAACTGCGTTGTCCAGCAGGTTTTTGATGGCCTCAGTTAAAAAAACCTGATCTCCTGAAACCGGAATTGTCGAGTCCGGCATCGTAACATCAAACTCGATCCCTTTTGCGAGGATCTGTACACCCATGTCAGTGCAGGCTTCTTCCACAACCGCACGGAAATCAATCTTGTCCATCTGATCCTGATGCGTAGGTTGCCGCAACCGCTCCAACGATAATAGCTGCTCGGCCACCGTGGCGGAGTTTTTCGCTGCCGACACAAGCTCGATAATCCGTTTGTCCTTGTCCTCATCCGATTTTGCGTCCCGCAACGCCTCGGCCATGGACTGGACCGCTGCCGCCGGATTTCGCAGCTGATGCGCGGCTTCTGAGATAAACACCTGATGGGCGTTGATGCTGTGCTCGACCTGTCCAAACAGCCGGTTCAAGGTCTGAACAATGCCATGAACCTCGACCGGGACCGGGCGTTTGATTTCGCTCAGGTCGTCAGGTGAGCGTAGGTCGATCGCATCCTGCAAATCCAGCAAGGGCCGCAGCCCTCGCGCGACGCCGAACCACACGACAACAGCAAGGGTGGCCAGCAGGATACCCATCAGGATCGCGGCGCGGATCGACAGTTCGTTGGCAAAGGCGTTGCGATCCGCAACGCGTTGCCAAGCTGTTACTGTCGCATCGCCCACAAGGTTATCAAGTGTGACGCGCTCGGTCATTTTCAGTACGCGCACCGGCTCATCCCGATAGATCGCCTCGAAAAACCTCGGCTGGTACGCGTCTTGCTCAGACGGGTTTGCAGCGGCCGGAGGGTATGCATACCCTGTGACGTAGATGCCACCGGGTCCGGTCACGTGATAAAAAATCTCTCCGCCCGATGCGTCGCGGATCAAGCTGCGCGTGGTGGGCGACAGGGCATCGCCTTCTGACACCGCCACATCGCGAGAAATGGCCAGACCGGCGGACAATAGGCTGTCGTCAAAAAGCTCCTGTGCCGTTTGTTGAGCAACCGTGTAGCGCCAGTATCCAAGCAGGATTGCGAGCAGCACCAATGGCGTCAGGATCAGAATGAAAAGCCTGAGCCTGAGTGAGCCGTGCCGGATCACTTCTGCACCTCTAGCAGATATCCAAGGCCACGGGCGGTCTTGATCCGGATGCCAAGGTTCTGAAGGCGTTTTCGCAGTCGTGACACATGCGGCTCGACGGCCGAATCGTCGACATCGGCTCCCACGCCGTAGACGTAGTCGATCAACTGACTTTTGGGGACGATCCTGCCGCGACGTTCCAGCAGGCATTCAAGCACAGCCATTTCCCGACGCGGCACATCGAGAACTTGGCCCTTTGCGCTCACCTGCCGGGCGGTGCGGTCGAATTCCAGGTCTCCGATCGTTTCGCGCGCACCGTAATCCAGTTGTTTGCGGCGGGACAGGGCACGGATGCGGGCCTCGAGTTCATCCATCTCGAAGGGTTTCACTAAGTAATCGTCGGCGCCCATATCCAGACCCGAAACGCGGTCGCTGGTCTCGGTGCGCGCGGTCAGCAGGATGACGGGCGCGCTGTCACCCCGGTTGCGAAGGGACCGCAAAATCTCAAGCCCAGACCGACCCGGCAGGTTGATGTCCAGAACGATCAGATCTGCGCCTTCTTGCTCCAGATACAAATCGGCCGCGCCGCCATCTGTCAGCACGTCAGCGGCATGGCCCCGATCCCGCAGGCGATAGGCAATGGCGTTGGCAAGGGTCTCATTATCCTCGACGATGACGATCCGCATCAGGTCTCCCGCAAGTTTCGCGCAAGGTTGGCGCCCCATGATTGCCAGATGGGAGGGGGAATCAACCCCGCAGTTCTAATTGCAATCACGGTGGCGCGGAGGGCGCCGACGTGGTTGTCTGGTCAACAGGGAGGAACCAATGGCCATTTCCAACTTCACTCGTCGTGCCGTCGTGGGGCTGATCGCCGCTGCCGGATTCGCTGCACCTGCCGCTGCCGAGGTCGATTTCTCGGGCAAGACCATCGAATGGGTCATTCCGTTCTCGGAAACGGGCGGGTCGGCTAAATGGGCCAACTTCTTCGCGCCACTATTATCCGAGGCATTGCCCGGTCAGCCGACTGTTGTGGTCAAGTTCATGCCGGGCGCGGGATCAACCAAAGGCGCGAACTGGTTTCAGGAAAAAAGCCATGATGACGGTACCCTGTTGTTTGGCACGTCCGGGTCTACTCAGTTCCCGTATCTGCTGAGCGATCCCCGCGTACGCTATGAATACAACGATTGGATTCCGGTAATGGCATCTGGAACGGGTGGTGTTGCGTATCTGAACGCCGAGGACGGAGCCAAGTTTGACGGCTCTGCCAATGCGCTGAAGGACACCAATTTCATCTACGGCTCGCAGGGTGCAACCCGTTTGGACCTTGTGCCTCTGCTGGCCTGGCAGATGTTGGGTATGAATGTGGAACCGGTATTTGGGATCAAAGGCCGCGGGGATGGTCGGCTGATGTTTGAACGTGGTGAAGCCAATATCGATTACCAGACGTCCTCGGGCTATCTGGGTGGTTCGGTCCCGCTGGTCGAAGCCGGTCAGGCCGTTCCCATGATGACTTGGGGCGCATTGGATGCTGATGGCAATATCGTTCGTGACCCGACCTTCCCGGGCATTCCGACTTTCAAGGAGGTCTGCGAGGCCACCGATGGCTGCGAAACCAGTGGTGAGGCATGGGACGCATGGAAAGCCTTCTTCGTGGCAGGTTTCCCGGTTCAAAAGCTGGCCTTCCTGCCCGGTGACACGCCGCAAGAGGTCGTCGACGCCTATACCGCAGCGTTTCAAGCAGTGACCGAGCGGGGTGATTTTGCTGATATCTCCTCGAAGCACGTCGGCAAGTATCCGGTGTTCGTCGGCGACGGCTCGAAATCTGCTCTGCAGACGGCGACCAATGTGGATGACAATGCCAAGCAATACGTCCTGAACTGGCTGAAAGAGGCCTACGGCGTCGAGCTGAACTAAGCTGACACGTCGTCGCGCCCAACGAAGGGCGTGCGTTTCTCTACATACAAAACAGTTTATGAAAGGCGGCCGCTATGGAGGTTTTCGCCACCGCTCTACCTGCGCTTGGTGACGCGTGGGGTTTGATCCTGCAACCCATCGTTCTGGGGTATCTCATTCTCGGCGTCGTCATGGGGCTGGCTGTGGGCGTCTTTCCGGGGCTTGGCGGTATTGCCGGTCTGTCCCTGCTGTTGCCTTTCATGTTCGGAATGGACCCGATCCTTGGTCTGGCGCTGATGATCGGGATGGTTGCGGTGGTGCCGACCTCGGACACGTTTGCGTCCGTCTTGATGGGCATCCCCGGCAGTTCTGCTTCGCAGGCCACCGTGCTGGACGGCTTTCCGATGGCGAAAAAGGGCGAGGCTGCACGGGCCTTGTCAGCAGCCTTTTCCTCGTCCCTATTCGGAGGGCTCGTCGGCGCGACCTTCCTGACCATGTTCATACTTATCGCGCGACCCATCGTTCTGGCCTTCGGCCTGCCCGAGATGTTGATGATCACAATTCTCGGCCTGTCGATGGTCGCCATTTTGGCCGGGCGGATCCCGCTGAAAGGAGTCGCCGCCGCCGGTCTGGGCCTGATGGTTGGCACGATTGGTGAGGCGGATGCAGGCGGTTCGCTGCGCATGGCAACTTACGACATTCCTTATCTGACGGACGGTTTGAAGCTGGTCATCGTTGGCCTGGGTATCTTTGCGGTGCCCGAGATCGTATCGCTGCTGCGTCAAGATCGGTCGATTGCCAAGGGGGCCTCACTGGGCGCCGGTTGGCTGGACGGCGTCAAAGACTGGTTCGCAAATATATGGCTGTCGGTGCGTTGTTCGATCATTGGCGTGATTGTTGGAGTCATTCCCGGCCTCGGCGGCTCGGTTGTCGACTGGATCGCCTACGGTCACTCGGTGCAATCCACCAAGGACAAGAGCAATTTCGGCAAAGGCGAAGTGCGCGGCGTCATCGGCCCGGAAAGCTCGAACAACGCCAAAGAGGGTGGAGGGCTGGTGCCAACTCTGCTGTTTGGCATCCCTGGTTCAGGCTCGATGGCGATCTTCATCGGCGCGGTGGCTTTGCTGGGGTCAGGCGATATCGAGGTCGGTCCGAGCATGCTCAAGGACAATCTCGACATCACCTATTCGATCGTCTGGCTGCTGGCGTTGGCCAACGTCGTCGGGACCATCCTGTGCATCGCGGCATCGGGCGGGATCGCCAAGCTGACCACGATCCGCTTCACCTATCTGGCGCCGTTCCTGTTCATGTTGATCAGCTTTGCGGCGTTCCAATCCGGCCAAAACTTCGAAGACTTGCTGGCCCTGTTCGTGATCGGCCTGATCGGCATCTTTTTACGCCGTTTCGACTGGTCGCGCCCGGCCTTCCTGATCGGTTTCGTTCTGTCGAACCCGGTTGAGAAGTTCACCAATCAGGCGTTCCAGATCGCCTCATTCCGGTTCCGCAAAAGCTTTGGCGAGGGGATGGAATATGTCTTCAGCCCTATCGTCATCGTGCTGATCGTGGTCACGGTTGTTTCGGTCATTCTGGGTATCCGGCAGGCCAAGATGATCATGGCCGAGGGTGATGTTCAGGCCGGTACCAAACGCGCGCCGCTTATCTTTCTGCTGGTGATCATGGCCTATCTGATCGTCGCATTGGTCAACGCCAACATGATCCCCGACTACAATATGACCGACAAGATCATCCCGCTGGTTATCGGCAGCGTCTCGCTATTCTGTTGCGTGATCCTTCTGATCCAGATGATGCGACGTCCCGAAGGCGACGTGATCTTTGCCGACAAGGAAATCGCCGGTGAAGACGCCAGCGCACCCCACGGTCTGTGGTCCACTCTGGCGTGGTTCGCCAGTTTGATCGCGGCCACGTGGGTGGTGGGCTTCATCCTCGCCCTGATAGGGTTCCTGATCGCCTTTCTCCGTATCCGCGCCGGGTCCAGCTGGCAGATGACTCTGATCCTGACCGCCTGCGGCATCGGGTTCATGTGCCTGATGGCGGGCGCTCTGAACCGCGATTTCCCGCCAGGTCTGTTGCAGGACATGGTCAGCCTGCCCTGGCCGTTGAAGTGAGGGGTTCAAAATGACTCAAACCGCAATCCCTTATATCTTGATGCGTGGCGGCACGTCGAAAGGCCCGTATTTCCGCCGCTCGGATTTGCCTGAGGATCTGGACGCGCTGGCCGAGGTGTTGATCGCCGCTCTTGGGTCCGGGCAGTCGCTGAACATCGACGGCATCGGCGGCGGCGCGGCGGTGACCACAAAGGTCGCGATGCTGTCGGTCGGCGAGGATGACTGGGCCGATATCGACTATTTCTTCGCGCAGGTCTCGGTCGAGGACAAGCTGGTCGATTTCAAACCCACTTGCGGCAATATCCTGTCTGGCGTTGCCCCTGCTGCCATCGAGATGGGCTTGTTCAAACCGCAGGGTGATGAAACTGAAGTTCGCATTCGGGCCGTCAACACTGGGGCTCGGATCGTGGCCAAGGTGAATACACCCGGGGGCGAATTGACCTATGAGGGTGATGCGGAGATCGCCGGCGTTCCCGGTCATTCAGCGCCGGTGCAGTTGAGTTTCATGGGCGTGGTGGGCTCGGCCACCGGAGCGTTCCTGCCTACGGGCAACCTGCGCGATGCAGTTCAGGGCGTCGAACTGACCTGCATGGATGTCGCTATGCCGATGGCT
Organism: Ruegeria sp. AE4; assembly: GCF_056542185.1. Lineage (NCBI taxonomy): Bacteria > Pseudomonadati > Pseudomonadota > Alphaproteobacteria > Rhodobacterales > Roseobacteraceae > Ruegeria > Ruegeria sp. AE4. Next base: position 13,082 of record NZ_JBQFZK010000015.1, read on the forward strand.
ATCGCCCGCGCCACAGACTTCGGATTGACGGGCTATGAGAGCGCCAATGAGCTGGACGCAAACCGCGCGTTCTTTGACCGGATGGAGGCCGTTAGGATCGAAGCAGGGCAGCGGATGGGTATGGGGGATGTGTCCAAATCGGTCACCCCTAAGTTCGGCCTTGTTGCTCCGGCCAAAGAAGGCGGAACGCTCGCAGTGCGGTATTTCATGCCGTGGAAAACCCACCCGACCATGGCGGTCACCGGCGCGCAATGCATGGCGTCTTGCGCTTTGACTCCCGGAACCGTCGCCGACGGTTTGCTGGATCGCCCCACGACAAGCCCGGCTGAAGTCGTTCTGGAACACGCCTCGGGCAATATCGACGTGTTGGTGGATTTTTCCACCACCGACGGGTTCACAGTGAACGCGGCGGGTTTGGTGCGGACCGCGCGCAAGTTGGCGGACGGGCATGTTTATGTGCCTGAGTCTGTTTGGAACGGGAGTTGATCAAGTGCAACCCAAATAGTATACTATTGTATACATAGTGGGAGTGACACGATGGACAACTACTCGGAATGCCTCGATATCGCGCGTCAGGAACTCATGTTGGCGCAGTCGGCCCTACGGCGGGACATCGCGGACTACCCGACACCGATTGCTGGCTGCGATGAGCAGTTCAACCATCTGCTGGATCAAAGCGAACGGGTCCGCAATGCACTTTCCGCTCTCAACACATGTCATTTTGTGCCGACGCCAAGAAAACTGAACACCGAGCAGGGTATAGAAAGCCGATGAAGGTCCACATTCTTGATGACTGGTTTGACACGCTGCGTGGCCTGCCTTGTTTTGAGAAACTCACCGGTCATGAGGTGACGTTATGGACGGATCATGTCGAAGAAACTGACACTCTGGCCGAACGACTGCATGACGCGGAGGTGCTTGTCCTGTTCCGCGAACGTACCAAAGTCACCCGCGCCTTGCTGGAGAAATTACCAAACCTGAAACTTATCAGCCAGCGCAGCGTTTATCCGCATGTCGATGTCGAAGCCTGTACAGATCAAGACGTGCTGCTGTGCTCAAACATGCACGGCGGAACGCCGTCTTATGCTGCAGCTGAACTTACTTGGGTGCTAATCATGGTCGGGATGCGGGATTTGCCCGCACAAATGGCCTCGGTCAAAGCAGGGCACTGGCAGGCGGGCGTGGGCAAGACGCTGCGGGGGCGTCAGTTGGGGCTCTATGGCTATGGCCGCATTGCTCGCGCCATTGCAAGTTATGCCGAGGCCTTTGGGATGAATGTGGTCTGGTGGTCATCCGTAGAAGGCCGGGCGCGTGCGCAGGCGGATGGCGCACAGGTCGCGCCCAGCCGTGAAGCGTTCTTTGGCAGCAGCGATGTTGTCTCGGTCCATGTGCGCTTGAAACCGGATACGCGCGGGATCATCACCGCATCGGATTTCGCACAGATGCAGCCGGAGGCGCTGTTTGTGAACACCTCGCGAGCCGGGCTGATCGCACCTGGTGCTTTGCTTGAGGCGCTGAAAGTCGGTCGCCCCGGCAAAGCGGCGATTGATGTGTTTGATTCCGAGCCACTGATTGATTCGACCGACCCGCTTTTGTCACATCCCAACCTGATCGCGACCCCACATATCGGCTTTGTCACTGAAGACGAGTTCGACCTGCAATTCGCGGATATTTTCGATCAGGTGAACGCCTATGCCGAAGGCGCTCCGGTCCACATGATCAACCCCGAGGTTTGGACCAACGCAGAATAAGATTCGCGGCGATGGGCGCACCAATGATCACCAGCACGATCCTTGTCAGATGGTGGGTGATCACAAAGCCCAAATCCGCGCCCGAGACGATGGCCAGCACCGTCATCTCTGCCTGCCCACCGGGCGCGAAGGCCAGAAACGCCTCGACAGGTTGGCCCAGTCCCAAGGTGGTGACAACGGCGGTGAAAGTGGCTGCCAGGACGGCAAGGACAATGACATAGGCGAAGCCCGCTGCCACTACCCGGCGTAGTTCGACCCATGTGACACCTACGAATTTCACACCAATTCCGCAGCCAATGAAAAACTGCGCTGCAAGTATGGCCTCGCGAGGCGGTCGGGTATGAATGAAGTCGCCCAGTGACAAGGCGGCCGTAAGGATCATTGGCCCCAGGATTGACGCCCCGAACAGGCCGATCCGCTCCCCGCCTTTCCAGCCGATAATGGCGGACAGAACCATCAGCGCCAATTCATGTATTGGCAGGTTGTGCGCGGGCTCGCCAATCGGATTGGTGAGTTGGGCATCATAGAGCACGGTGAGGAACAAGGGGGCCAACGTCACGATGATCAGCACGCGCGTACCGTGGATCAAGGACAAGGTACGCGGATTGGCCCCCGCCTCAGTGCCAAAGATGATCATGTCTTGCAAACCGCCCGGCATGGCTGCGTAGAAAGCCGTTGTGGAGTCAAAGCCCCAGAATTTGCGAAAGAATGGCACACCTACCAGCGCGATTAGCAGGATGAAGAACGGGATCAGCGCAATTGACGCGGCCATTTTTGGCAATTCAGCAAACAGAGCCGGCGTAATCGATGCCCCTACCGCCACGCCCAGTATAGTGCGGGCGGCAACCGAGACCTTTCCAAAGCCTTCCATCGGTGCGTGCGCAAGAGCTGCAATCAAACATGCGCTCATTGGCCCGAACAGAAAAGGTAGCGGCAGGTTTAGCGCCCAAAATACCCCAGTGCCCGACACCGCCAGGCCGAGCGTGACGGCCCGTTTCGTCAGAAGAGAGGGGGTATCGGTTTGGCTGTGCAAGGTAAGCGTTCCAGCTTTGTTGACTTATAATGTATCCATGTGTATACAACTGGACGCAAGATGACAAGAGAGCCTGCGATGACCCTTCAGGACGACCCGTTACAACCTGGCCCACAAGGCAATTCTGCGTATCAGCGCCTGCTGTGCGAGATTCGCGAGGGCACTCTTTTGCCCGGCGACCGGCTGCGCGAGATTGAGCTCTCGGAACGGTTGGGCGTCAGCCGTACCCCGGTGCGCGAGGCGATAAGGCAGTTGGAAGCCGACGGGCTGGTCACACATGTGCCACGGCAAGGTGCCACCGTGCGCAGCCTGGATTACGCTGAGGTCATGGAACTCTATGAGATGCGCGCGGTGCTTGAAGGGACAGCGGCCCGTCTGGCAACCCGCGCGGCATCGGATGTTGAACTGGATGAGCTTGAGGTTCTGAATGACCGGCTGGCAGAAGCAGGCACCGGCCCGGACGCGGCGCGGATCAACAGGGTCTTTCACGCAACACTTCTGGATGCGACCAAGAACCGGTTTCTGGCAAAATCCATGCTCTCCTTGCAAAAGGCGCTGTTGATCCTGGGGCCTTCGCAATTGCTGGATAGCGACCGCGCCGAGGCCGCAGTGGCCGAGCATCGGCGCATCATGGCGGCTTTGAAGGCCCGCGATGGCGCAGCGGCCGAGACAGAGATGCGCGCGCATATTCAGGCTGCGCAGCGGATGCGCATCCGCGCGTTGCAGGACCGCGACCGCTCAATCGACGAAAGCCAGTAGGTAGACAGGATATGGCCACCCCAAAGGAAGCTTACGATATCGCTGTGATCGGTGGCGGCAATGCGGCTCTCTGCGCTGCGATGACTGCAGCCGAGGCAGGCGCCCGTGTTCTGATCCTTGAAACGGCGCCAAAACCTTATCGCGGCGGAAACTCACGCCATACGCGCAATTTTCGCTGCATGCATTCGGGCCCGTTGGGTCCGCTCGTCGAGGCGTATAGCGAAGACGAATACCTCTCGGATCTGCTGAAAGTCACCGGTGGAAAAACCGATGAACATCTTGCCCGGTTGGCGATCCGCACGTCGGAAGAATGCCTTCCCTGGATGCAAGAACACGGGGTCCGGTTTCAGCCGTCGCTTTCCGGCACATTGTCATTGGCACAGACCAATGCGTTTTTCATGGGGGGCGGCAAATCTCTGGTGAATGCCTATTACCGCACGGCGGCAGGTTTGGGTGTAGATGTGCTGTACGAAGCCGCCGTCACGCATTTGGAACTGAATGGTGATCGGATCGAGTGGGTCGACTATAGCTATGAAGGCCAGTCTCATCGCATCGCGCCCAAGGCGGTCATCGTTGCCTCCGGCGGCTTTCAGGCCGACACGGATTGGCTCACCCGAGCCTGGGGTGAACCTGCCAAGAACTTCCTGATCCGGGGAACGCCTTACAACCGAGGCGTTGTCCTGTCTGATCTACTGGACCAAGGAGTAGAAAGCGTTGGCGACCCGACCCAATGCCACGCCGTTGCCATCGACGGGCGCGCGCCGAAATTCGACGGCGGCATCGTCACCCGTCTGGACTGCGTTCCGTTTTCCATCGTCGTGAACAAACATGCCGAGCGGTTCTATGACGAGGGCGAAGACGTCTGGCCCAAACGCTACGCGATCTGGGGCCGTTTGGTGGCGGCGCAGCCGGATCAGGTGGGATATGCCATCATCGACGCCAAATCGCTGAACCTGTTCATGCCGTCCGTGTTCCCTCCGCTAAAGGCGGACACGTTGGACGAATTGGCCGGGATGATGGGCCTGCCCGCGGAGAAACTGAAAGCAACCGTCAGCGCATTCAACGCCGCCTGCGGTGACACCAGCGGGTTTCATCCGACCGAACTGGACGGGGTGGCGACCTCGGGCCTGATCCCGCCCAAGACCAACTGGGCGCGCCCAATTACCGAACCGCCGTTTTACGGCTACTCGATGCGGACCGGCGTGACCTTTACCTATCTTGGGTTGAAGGTTGACGAGACAGCCCAGTGCTCGACCCCAAGCGGCAAGATCAAAAACCTTTGGGCGGCCGGGGAAACGATGGCCGGGTCCATCCTTGGGCAAGGCTATCTGGCGGGCTTTGGCATGACCATCGGAACTGTCTTTGGACGCATCGCAGGACGAGAGGCCGCCGCTTATGCAAACTGATCTTATTCAGGAAGCCCGCCGCCAGGCCGAGATCTGCAACGCCTGCCGCTATTGCGAGGGTTATTGCTCGGTCTTCCCGTCGCTGCACGCAGAGCGCGCGTTCTCGGATGGGGACATCACGCAATTGGCCAACCTGTGCCACAACTGCCGGGGCTGTTACTACGCCTGTCAGTACACCGCCCCGCACGCGTTTGACCTGAACCTGCCCAAGGCGCTGGCTGAAGTGCGGCGAGACAGTTGGGAAAGCTTCGCCTGGCCGCAGCCGCTGGCACGCCGGTTCCACACCCATGGCGGAGCCATCGCCCTGGCGTTGGTGGTCGGATTTGCCCTGTTGTTCTGGGCGACCCGCGCCATCGGTTCCAGTGGAGGCGAAGGGTTTTATGCCGTCCTGTCCCACAACGCGATGGTCGCGATCTTTGCGCCTGCATTCCTGCTTCCTCTGTTCAGTATCGCCTTCAGCCTGAGGCGCTATTGGGCAGAGGTTGGTGGCAAACCGATCCAGATGTCTGATCTGACGGTTGCGCTCAAACGCGCGGGCAAGATGCAGGATCTGGCCGCAGGCCATGGCGAGGGTTGTAACTTCGAGGACGAAGACCGGTTCAGTCAGGGCCGACGTCACATCCACCACGCTGTTATGTATGGTTTTCTGCTGTGCTTTGCGTCGACCTCGGTGGCGACGATCATGCACTATGTCTTCGGAATGTACGCGCCTTACGGGTTCTGGTCGTTGCCGAAACTGTTCGGGATTTCCGGGGGGCTTCTGCTGACGGTGGGGTGCGGTGCGATGGCGCTGCTCAAGCTAAAGTCAGACCGAGACCTCGGCGATCCGTCGGCCTGGGGCGGGGATATCGGCTTCATCCTGTTGCTCGGGTTTGTGGGGCTCAGCGGGCTGGTTCTTTACGCCCTCGGTTCAACACCTCTGATGCCCGCACTGCTGGCCATCCACCTCGGATCGGTCCTGACCTTCTTCCTGCTGACGCCCTACACAAAAATGGCACACGGCTTCTATCGGCTTGCGGCGCTGGTCCGAGACGCACAACGAAAAAGAGATGCGTCCATGGTCCGTTAACAGCCCGTCGCGTCTGAGTGAGCAGAAAGAACATGCAATAGGATCAAATATGATTGTGAAGAACTCTGCGTTGCGGCACTTCGAGTGGCGGTCAACGTCCGGAATGGGCCGTCCATTGTAGGACCAACGGCAGCGACGCACGCTTCGCACGTATTTGGGCCGACCGCAGCAATTTGCACTCTGGGCTCTTCGCGGTCATTGGGTCAGTTGCAGCATTCTACCCATCGAGAACCACAAACCCAAACAGGGACGGCCCTTTGCGGCCCTTCTCCCCGCTTGCAGTCTCCGCAGTGCGGCGTCGCCGGACCTGCCATTCGCTGCGGCCGCACATTCTCAAGAACGGCAAATGCCGGCAGAGCGGACGAAGCGCAGGTCTGGGAAATTCGAAATTTTTTGGCAGACTTCGGGACGCCTTGGGTTTCCAGAAAATCCATCGTGTATATGCGAATGTGATCAGCGGCAACGACTCAAGTGTTTGTGTTTCGGTTTCCCCGGAAGCTCTTTGGTGAAGAGCCGGTCCACTCCCTGAACGCACGGCGAAAGCTTCTCGGCTCTTTGTATCCCAGCATTTCGGCGATCCGTTCGACCGGAATGTCCGATTTCTGAAGCATTTCGCGCGCCTGCTCCTCGATGAGCATAGAGCGGATTGTCCTGTATGCCGTCCCTTCCGCCCTAAGGGCCCTCTGAAGTGACCTGGGGCCGATCGCAAGATGGGCCGCAACTTTGCTCTCGGAAAGCACACTTGTCGGAAGATGAGCGCGCATGATTTGCAAAACCGCGCCTTCAATGGACTGAACCGGCTCAACCCCCATGAGCGCACCCAGGTCCCCCAATGTAATAGTCTTCCGAGACTGCAAGGGGTGCGGGTTTCGCGTGTCAAGGTCGCAAAGCCGAAGCGCGACGGACGGTGACTGGGCTCCCGTCCTAACAGGTGCGCCGAACAGATCTGCAAGCTTTGACTTGTCGTCACCATTGCCATCGGGAAGTTCAAACCAATCGGGCTGCCAGTCCGTGCCGAGGAAATGCCTGGCCACCTTGGAAATAACGAACAGCGCCCCTTCGTCGAGGTGTCGGTGGCCGACGACCGAGAAGCCTTTCGAGTCTCGTCCGACGACAACGTGCGTGTCAGTCTGTCGGATCACGATTTCAGAGCCAGGATGCGTCAGCGACAGCGCGCGTCGCCCGCGGTCAAGCGCAGATCGCAGATCCGGTGCGCCCAGCACGTAGTTCGCATAAGCTCCGTAAGCCAAGTAGTCGAAGGCCCAGCCAACCCTGGCACCCAGATGGCGATCGCTTATCATGCGGGCGACGGACTCCAGAATGACGGCCTCAGCAGCGTAGGAAACAAACCCGGTTCCTTCTGACAGCATCTTACGGTCGAGACCAGCCGTTCGGAGCGCACTCTCGACGACGTGTTTCGGGACGAAGCTGTCAAGAATGTCCACGACGTGCGCCAGTTCGATGATGTTGACCAACTTCTGTCTCATAGCGTCTCTTTGTCACAAAATGACCGGTCGCACTATGATAAAACGCCAGGAAAACGAAGACTTGAGGGGCGACTCATGAAAGGTAAACAGTTGGCAAACCGCATATTTTTGTTTCTTGCATTCCTGGCCGCGATCGTCTCTGGTCCCGCTCATGCCCAAAACTTCGACACCACAGTGGACCAACTTGCCGACAGCAGGGAAATCCCAGTCACGGTAGACAACTTTATCCGTGCCGCGACAGATATCGAGTTCGGCAAATATGTTGCCCTCGCTGGAGGGGTAAACAAGTTCTACCACTTCCGCGAAATGATGCCCGTCCATGCTCAGACCACCATCAGCGCGAACCGGGACACTCTCTATAGCGCCGCGATCATCAATATCAGCAAGGGCGCGACGGTCACCCTTCCGGATGTCGGCGACCGCTACATGTCGGCGATGGTCATCAACCAGGACCACTACCTGAACAAGGTCTTGCACGGTGGCGGCGCCTATACACTCGATATGGACACGTTTGACACGCCATATGTCGCCGTCTATCTGCGCGTCCTGCTGGATGCCACCGATTCCGCGGACCTGGCCGCCGTGCACGCAATCCAGGACCAGATGTCGATCGACGCTGCCTCGTCCAAACCTTTCATCGTCCCGCCCTATGACGAAGAGGACTATATAGGGCTCGTAAGGGCCGCCGTCGGTGTCGGCGCCTACCTTCCGGACAGTTTCCACATGTTCGGCAAGAAGGAGGATGTCGATCCAGTGCGGCATTTCATTGGGACGGCCGGTGGCTGGGGTGGGTTGCCAGAGGATGAGGCACTTTATCTCGGGATCTCGCCGAACCTGCCGGTCGGGAAATACAAGATCGAAGTGCCGGCCGACGTGCCCGTCAAGGATTTCTGGTCGGTCAGCCTCTATGATGCAAACCGTTATTTCGCGCCGAACGCGATGGACGCCTATGTCATCAACTCCGTCAGCGGGACGTACAATGAGGACGGCTCGATGACCGTGCATCTGGGCGGCTGCGAGGACGGGCGCGTGAATTGCCTGCCGCTTGTCGAGGGGTGGCAATACACCGTGCGGCTCTATCGTGCAGCGCCGGAAGTGCTGGATGGAAGCTGGGTCTTCCCGGGTGTCGAGCCCGCGAACTGACAGAAAGGACAGAAAAATGAAACACCTTCTCCTTGCCGCTGCCCTCTGCGCACCCGCACCAGTTCTCGCCGAAGATATCACGATCCGGAACCTCATGCGCGCCGAGAGCGATACGATGTTCCGGCTCACTATGAAGAACAACGGAACAGGTGTCGGCGAGATCGCCCATGAGCGCGAGGTAACCTCCGCCGACAAGCCGCAGCCAGTCATCCGGCCCAACCAGGACACCTTGTATTCGTCCGCCCTCATCGATCTGTCCGAGCCGGTGACGGTGACGCTGCCGGAGGGCGACGGACGGTTCCAGTCGGTGCTGGTGATCAGCCAGGACCACTACAACTTTGCCTATGCCGAACCCGGTGCATACGAGCTGACCGAGGACGAGGTCGGGACCCGCTTCGCGATGCTCCTGTTCCGCACCTTCATCGACGCGGGCGATCCCGACGATACGGCGCGCGCCCATGCGGTGCAGGACGGAATTCGCCTCGAAGGCGGCGGAACCGGCCCCTTCGAGGCTCCGGACTGGGATCTCGACGCCCTTGCCGCTGCACGGAAGGCGGTCAGTGACCTCGCCGCTGCCGTCGGCCTTGATGCCAGCATCGCCTTTGGCCGCCGCGACGAGGTGGACCCGCTGGGCCATCTGATCGGGATGGCGGGCTGGGCGGGGCAGCCGGCCACGACGGCCAGCGCCTTTGTCGACGCCGTCGATAGGAATGACGGCGCGACCCCCCATGCCGTGACGCTGCAAGACGTGCCGGTGGACGCGTTCTGGTCGATCACCGTCTACGACGCTGACGGCTTCCTCGCGCCCAACGATTTGGGGCGGAACAGCTATAACAACACCTCGGCCACCCCGAATGAGGATGGTTCCTTCACCATCCATTTCGGTGGCTGCGAGGATGACCGGATCAACTGCATCCCTCTTACGCCGGGCTGGAACTACACGGTCCGGCTCTACCAGCCACGCGCCGAAATCCTCGATGGCAGCTGGACCTTCCCGGATGTCCTGCCCCTAAACTGATGACGCGACGGCCCGCGCACCGCGTGGGCCGATCGACGAGAGGAAGGAGCCTTCGATGTTGAAAAAGCCACCTGTCCAAACGGCCAGTTGCGCCGTCTTCCTGGCGTTTTCCTTGGCGAACAGTGCATTAGCCGAGGATAAGCCGCGCCTCATCCTCCAGATCACTGTGGATCAGCTGCGGGGCGACCTGCCTTTCCGCCACTACGACCAATTTGGCTCGGGCGGATTCCGCTATCTGATGGATCAGGGCGTCTACTACGACAACGCCCACCACGCCCACGCCAATACCGAAACCGTCGTCGGCCATACCACGCTGGCCACCGGCGCGCATCCGTCGGCCCATGGCATGGTAGGCAACCTCTGGTACGACCGCGCCACGGGGCGCACTATCTACAATGTCGAGGACGCCGACTATCCACTCCTCACTCGGGGCGCGGACGTGAACCCCAACACCGAGGTCGACCCCACCCAGCTTGCCGCCAGTTCCGATGGCCGTTCGCCCCGCGCCATCCTGACCACCACCTTTTCCGACGAGCTGTCCATCGCCACCCAGGGCCGCGCCAAGGTCTTTGGCGTCTCGGTCAAGGATCGTGGTGCCGTCTCGATGGCGGGCCACACCGGCAAGGCGTTCTGGTTCTCCAAATCCGCCGGGGAATTCGTCACCTCCAGCTATTATTACGACGGCTACCCGGATTGGGTGACCGATTGGAACGCTAAGGATTTCCTGCAAAACTATCTCGGCACCTCGTGGCAGCTGACCCATCCCATCGATAGCTATCTTTTTGGCGATCGCGACGATCAGGATTGGGAAACCGATCTTGCCGGGTTCGGGCGCACCTTCCCGCACCCCTATTCGATCGTCGATCCGCTTTCGTGGAAGAACGATCCCTATTTCCCCACGCTGCTCACCTTCAGCCCTGCCGGGGACGAGATCACCGCCGATTTCGCCAAGACCCTGATCACAGCCGAGGGCCTGGGGCAGGATGATGTCACCGATTACCTCTCCGTCAGCTTCTCGGCGACCGATTACATTGGCCACGGCTTCGGCCCCTCCAGCCTCGAGGCCGAGGAAAACCTGCTCCGGCTCGACCGCACCCTGACCGATCTCTTCGCCTTTATCGACGCCGAGATCGGGCTCGAGAACACCCTGATCGCGCTGTCCGCCGATCACGGCACGCCCGAGGCGCCGGGATACCTGGCCGAGCTGGGAGAGATGGGCGGCTACGTCAACCCCGAGCACTGGGCGACCCAGCCCGCCGCCGATCGCATCCGCGCGCGCTTTGGCCTTAGCGATCCGCTGATAGCCGGCTATGACCACCCCTACCTCACCCTCTCGGAAGAGGTGCACAGTCGCGACGACATCGACCTTGTCGCGCTGGAAACCGCCATCGCCGAAGAACTGTCGACCTTCGAAGGTATCGCCTTCGCTGTGCCTTCGTCCCGCATTCGTACGGGCGCCCTGCCCGACAATGCGCTGATGCGCGCCGTGGCCAACAACTACAACCCCGACCGCTCGGGCGACATCTATCTGGTGGCCAGCCCCGGCTGGTTCATCAACGATTTCGACGGTCTCTCGGTCACAGTCACCCACGGCTCGCCCTGGCGTTATGACACCCACGTGCCCATAGCTTTTGCCGGTTTCAGCCTCGCGCCACAGCGGGTCTCGCGTCGAGTGCATACAGTCGATCTGGCGCTGACGCTTGCCGCGGTCGCAGATACGCGCCCACCCGACGGCGCCGCAGGAGAAGTGTTGGGGGAAGTCGTCGGGTACTAGGCGCCTCGCGGTAATGCAAAGCGGAGACAGTAACTGGGTCGGATTGAATGTCGGCTTCCAGCTTTTCGCGCTGACAGGTTCGCGGTAGCAGAGATGGACCGCTTTCCGGTTTTAAAGCGGGCAAAGGCGATGCTACGCTGTGTGAAGCAAGGCACTTGGGTTTGTCGGTGGTGTGGGGATGACCTGCCCGACTATCGCAGGACTGAAGCGCGGTATTGCTCTGAGGGGTGTAGAAAACGGTCAGCGAGGGCGCGCAGGAAAGTCAGGAAAAGCACTCAGGAAGTGTAAAGATCCAATGGATATCTGGTTTGGTTTCGGCACTAGCCACACTAAGATTACCCTAAGGTTTCTACTCTTTCCCCATGAAGCCCAACGCGCCTTCGTTGTTCAAAACCTCAATTGCTGTATCAAGGGCCGCTTGGTCCGAATTGAACTTGTCGTCCCAGACATAACTGGCGTCTTCATGGTCCACCACTTCCAACGTCCATTTGTCCTGGTTGTCCAAGCGGTAGATTTCGATTTCAAACCGATACCCGTCTAAAAGCACAGCCTTGCACCTGTCTGACATCACCAGCTTCGGTTCATCTACATTCATGTCCGTGCCATCCTGACTATAAACTCTGTGGTTTGGCGGACTTGCGACAGCCTGTGGGTTTCCGTCCGTTTCCAGAATATGCTGTAACACCGCATGCCCGACAATTCCAAGCGCACAGAGTTTCCTTGTCCTGCGCGGTTTCTCTCTTCCAGCGGCACGAGACTTTCTCTTTGTTTGCCCCGAATACGCGGAGCATCAATCGCAAGGTCAAATACAGTAGGATGACGCCCAGAAGTATTCCGGCGATGAGCCAAAAATCCGGGCCGCTACTCTGCACTGAAATAGATTTCAAACCGCCTCCAATAGGACACTAACAACCAGCCAGATTTTCCCATGATTTGGCCGGTATCGATAATGCGTCACCCCCAAATTCGTACCCCTTTAGTGAATGGAAACAACCTTACATTTACTCAGCCCGAAGCGGCGTGTGAGCTTCGTTGCCTTCAACGCCTTTACCAAACGGGCGCTGAAAAACAGGCTCCACGCTAGGCATGGATCAACCCACAAATCGGGCCCCACTAAGGCTATGTCTGCAACAACAAAGTCGAAGTCTTTGGGCTTCATACCCCGTTTGATCCAAGTATCTGGTTTGTTACCCAAAGGTTTGACCATTTTCGACCGATCCGGAACAAACGCCGTTTTCTGTTTGCCAAGGGCGAGTGTAAAATACTCACCTTCAACTGGTGTCACACGGTCGTGTTGGCAAACGTTCAAAGGATAGATTTTCGTTTTTCCCAACTCTGCTTCGCGAAGTACATCCGCTACCGCGCGAGATATGACGGGACCAGCAGGCCCGTTGAATATGTCGGGAAGTGCCTTGAGCTTTTTATACGGGTACAACCCAAATATCATATCCGGAAAGGCGCAACGGGATTGGACTATCCCGGCTTTGTTTCTTTCTGTAACTGCACCTGCGGTCGGCAAGTCATTTAAAGCCTGCTCGGAGGTAATGGGCTTCATCAAGGTTGGGTCATACATGACCTGGCTAAACCAGACGCCTTCATTCTCTTCCACTAATCACCCATTCTCAAAATCGCAAACTGGATCAAAAGATAGTATTTAAACAAATCAAAGGACAACGAGTATATCCGGCAGTGGTGGTACGACGCGCCGAACTCGTACCCCCTCATTGAAATCATAATCCCCATCAAGACGCGCCGCTCCGCACTGATATTTGCGGAGAGTGTTCAAATTGCGTCCATGAGATGAAAAGTGCGTTGGCGCTCCGGCACTCGGAAAGTGCAGTTCAATACTCTGGCGGTTCGATGAAGTACTCTTGGGGCGGCGCGCCGAACTCAACAACCCCCTCAAATCCAGATGGAAAAACTGGAACGCTCTAAAATCAACACGCGCCATCCACGGATAGAGGATCGCATTGTGGCGAAATTGTGTCCACATCTCGTTTTGAAACTCACTGTTCGCCTTTAGGAAACAAACTTTTTCGGTGAAGTTTGCAATGTTACGGGAATCCCCCAATTTCGGGCTTTGCTTGAGTTGGATAGATTGGGATCAGAATAACCACTTACCCCCTCGTGACGAAGATAGGGGCTGGCCTCGACCCCCTCAGCCAGCCCTTATTCCTTTTCTGGCCACCCCGACAGATTTTTTGGAGCAGGAACGTCATTCCGAACCAGCCAGTCACGCATTTCCGCCCAGTGGTCCTGTGACCCAGCTGTGTATCGCCGTGAATGTAAATCGGCTAACTGCTGTTCAAGGGAAGGCCACAAGTGCAGCTTGACCCAAGCGGCGATCCGCGCCTGGGCCAAAGCACTTGAGTCGGTCGTCATGATGCCGTCAGTGCCGAGAGCGGAGATTGATACATGCTGAAAGGAACTTGCCACTGCGGCGAAGTTGGCTGGACTCTCGATGCTGTGCCAAAGTCGGTCACGGCCTGCAATTGCACAATCTGTCGGCGTTACGGTGCCCTTTGGGCCTACGGGCACATTGGCTATGACATTCAAACTACCGGGAAAACAAGTACATATCTGCGTCGCGATAGCGGGGATATCCATTTCCACTTCTGCGCCAATTGCGGGTGTGTGACGCACTACGTTGCGTATTTCTCGGACGAAAACGGCCGCAAACTGTCCGCGGTTAATGTTCGAATGTCTGATCCTTCACCAATCAGTGAGATTCCAATCCGTCACTTCGAGGGGCACGACAGCTTTCGAGAACTTCCTCGTGATAGCCGAACTGTAAAGGACATGTGGTTTTGACGTGCTTCCAGGCAGCGGACTTTGGAGCGACTGCTGCGAAGGCCCTTTTCGTCGTCGTCCCGCAGGGCGGATGATATGCAAATCGTTCGCCGCGGCGAGAGTGAGAAGTCAGTTCCGTTGACCTGAATGCTCCACCCTTTGGGCTTTTCATTCATCCGTGCCGACATCAGAGGCAACGCAGTATTAGCTGTCGCACGGCGAGATGATACATCGGGGACGACCCATTGCTGACCTTCACCATTCCTAACAGATGCTGCAGTGCGCCCACCAAAGCGGATGAGGTGGGTGGCTCCTGCTCCACCGGCATCGAATGTGCCAAAGTGCAGTTATCAACGACTGCTAGGAAAGGAGCCACCCAATGACAGTAAAGACCGTCGGCCTCGATTTGGCCAAGGACGTTTTTCAAGTGCACGGCATTTCTGAGAGCGGCCGGGTTATTTTCAACAAGCCGATCAAGCGCGCGAAGCTACTGGCCTTTTTTGAGACGCTTCCGCCCTGCGTCGTAGGCATGGATGCCTGCGGTTCATCCGACCGTGTTACACGGATCGTTTCATCGGCGTAGCGAGTTGCTTGATTTAATGACGGGATGGCGGGATGCCTTTCAAGCACAACGCGACGCGGCGGGACAAGTTTGAGAAGGCCAAGTACCGGGTCACGAACTGGCCTGAGTACAACGAGGCGCTTCGCCAGCGTGGTGATGTTACGATCTGGTTCAGCGAGGATGCGGTATCCGGGTGGTGCGCCCCAAGGTCGGGGAAACGTGGTGGTCAGCGGCAGTATTCTGACCTGGCGATTGAGACCTGCCTGACCCTGCGCGCCGTCTTCGGCCTGCCGCTTCGGCAAACGCAAGGGTTTGTACGAAGCCTACTACGGCTCATGCAGATCGACGTTCCCGTTTCGGATTTTTCCACGCTCTGCCGGCGCGCACAATTGCTTCGGATCACACCGAACACCCGGCCCACGAACGGCCCAGTGACGCTGATCGTAGACAGCACAGGGCTTCGCGTTCACAGCGGTCGAGACTGGATGCAGAAGAAACACGGGTTACCGAAGGCCCGTAAAACATGGTGCAAACTGCACATCGGCTTCGTTCCCGAGAGCGCGGAGCTTATGGCCTCCTGCCTGACAACCGAGCACATCGGAGACGCCGGCGCACTGCCCGAATTGCTGGCTGATGTGGCAGGTCCTGTTCATCGTATCATCGGCGACGGCGCCTATGATGGTGCGCCGACCACAGCGACGATCCGGCAGGCGTTGGGATCGGATGTCGAACTGATCGTACCGCCGCCGAAGAATGCCGTCCCAGGGGATTGCAAAACACGCAACGCCCATATCGACATGATCGCCAAGGGAGGTCGTATGGCCTGGAAGAAGGCCACTGGCTATGGCCAAAGATCACGCGGCGAGGCCCAGATCGGGCGCTACAAACAGGTCATCGGACCGGAGCTGCGCAGCCGCAAAATGGAGAGTCAGACAACCGAAACCAAGATCGCTGTCAAAGCTCTCAACCGCATGACCCATCTCGGTCGTGCGACCTATGAACGTGTCGCATAACGAACCGGGGAAAGGGGCAAATGCGGCCCAGCCGCTATTCGTGCAACACAGTCTTAAAAGCCAAAGCCCATGACAAATGCCACGGCAATCGCAAGAAGGAAGAGGGTTTCGACGACAAGAATAAGGCCATAGCTGGGCTTGACGCGCAGAATGGTGGCAAGGCTGGTTTTCACCCCAAGGGCAGAAATCGCGATGACCAGACACCAGCCGGACAGGGTGGCGATTGCATCGGTGATCACCTGCGGCACCAGCCCGGTATTTGTCAAAATCGCCAGCGCGACAAACATGACAAGGAACCACGGCAGGATGATCTTCTGGGATTGTGCGCCGCGAAAGCTCGCCATGACCACAATCATCACCACCGGCAACAAGGCCACGCGCACCATCTTGACGAAGGTCGCAATCACCCCCGCCTCGTCACTGATCGAATATCCGGCACCAACAACCTGGGCCACATCGTGAATGGTCGCCCCGATCAGAAATCCGCTTTCCAGATCGCTCATCCCCAGGGCCGCAAACAAGACCGGATAGGCAATCATTGCGATGGTCGACAGGGCGGTGACGCCGATCACAACAAACAGCGTATCCTGTTCGCGGTCATCTTTCGCGGGCAGAACCGAGGTGATGGCAAGGGCGGCCGAGGCCCCGCAGATCGCCACAGACCCGCCCGCCAACAGGCCAAAGGCCAGTTTGCGACCGAAGAGAAAGGACAGGATTGCCCCGCAGGCCAGTGTTGCCATGACAAAGCCGACAACCGCGCCCACCGCGCCCAGCCCGACACTTTCCACATCCCCAATGCTTAGATGCAGGCCCAACAGGCCGACCCCGAATCGCAACAGCGTTTTGGCGGAAAACTCCAGCCCCGGGGTGAATTTCTGATCGTCATAAAGAAAGTGGAACGCCATGCCGATCAGCAGTGCAAACAGCATCGCAGGCGCGCCGTAATATTCGGACAGAAAGGTCGCGGCGGCGGCAATCACGCACACCAGAAGAATGCCACCAAAGTGGGTGTCCCAGCGGGACCTGATCAGCGACACCATGGTTCGCTCCTGACTGCGGGAATGTGAAATTGGCGCGCGCAGCCTGTGTCAGGCCGCACACACCTGGTACTGTCTGGCGTCAGCCGACCCAGCGATTGCTGTGATCAAAGGCCGCGTCGTAACCAAAGAGCGCGACCGACCCGCCAGTGTGCAGGAAGACGACACGTTCGCCTTTCTTGAAGTGACCTTTGCGGATCAGATCAATGAAACCCGCGGCCCCCTTGGCGGAATAGACCGGGTCGAGAAGGATCGATTCCAGCTCGGCAAACATCTGGATCGCCTCGATGCCGCTGTCGGTCGGGATGCCATAACCTTCGCCGACGTAATCGGTGTTGGCGACCACATCTTCGCGCTGCACGACACCGGCACAGCCCAGCTTTTCGGCGGTGGCACAGGCGAGGTTATAGACGTTTTCTTCCTGTTTCGGTTTGGGCGCACGTACGCCGATGCCCAGAAGAGGAATCTGTGCGTTCATTGCTTTCAAACCCACAATCAGACCGGCCTGCGTGCCTGCGCTGCCGGTGGCGTGAACGATGTGGTCGAGCTTCAACCCGCGATCATTGGCTTGCGCCAGCATCTCAAACGCGCAGTTCACATAGCCCAGCGCACCGGTCGGGTTCGACCCGCCCCCGGGGATGGTGTACACTTTTTTGCCATCTGCGCGCAGCTTGTCGGCAGCCGCTTCCATCTCGGCATTCATGTCCAGACCACCGGGGCGCTTTTCGGTGGTGGCGCCATGCAGATGGTCCAGCAGAACATTGCCGTTGTAATTGTAGTTGTGGTTGGTGGAGCCGGTGCGATCCTCCAAAAGGATGTGGCACTCCATGCCCAGTTTCGCCGCAAAAGCAGCCGTTTGGCGCGCGTGGTTTGATTGGGTTGCCCCCTGGGTCATCACCATCTCTGCGCCCTGCAACTCGGCCTCGGCCATCAGGAATTCCAGCTTGCGGGTCTTGTTGCCGCCGGTGGACAGGCCGGTGCAATCGTCACGTTTGATCCAGATTTCCGGGCCGCCGAGCTCTGCGGTCAGACGGTCCAGGCGCTCAAGCGGGGTGGGCAGGTGGGCGATGAAGCGGCGGGGGTAACGGGAGAGATGCATCGGAAAACTCCTAAATTGGTTTTCTCGCATTTTATGGAGGTCATTCCCACTATTCTAATTCGAAATATGCGCTATAAAATGCACATCTTGCATAATATCAGTGTGCCGCTATGGTGACATCATGCAGTTGGATTGGATTGATGACATCCTGGCGGTGATCGACACGGGGTCCCTGACACGGGCGGCAGAGCGGCGGTTTCTGACCCAATCGGCGTTCACGCGGCGCGTGCGATTGATCGAAGAGCGCATCGGTGCACCCCTGTTTGACCGGTCCTGCAAGCCGGTCACCATCCTGCCCGGCGTGCAGGCGACGGAACCAGAACTGCGAGAGCTTGGCGCGCGGCTGCGTCGCCTGCAACACGACTTGAAAGCGGCCGCAGAGGGCGCAAAGCGGGATGTGACTTTTGTGTGCCAGCACGCCATCACCACCACAATCTCGCCGTGGGTGGTGCGGCAACTGACCCAATCGCAGGACATTTCCGTGCGGGTGCGATCCGGAAATCGGGACAATTGCCTGATGCTGCTTTTGTCCGGCGAGGCCGATTTCGCAATGACATATGAACGCCCGGAGGCCCCCGGCCCTGCGGTGCCACAGGCGTTTGAAATGCGGCGGCTGGGCGGCGATACATTGGTGCCGGTGGCGTCACCCGATCTTGCGCTCCACGTTGATGACCCCGAGATCCCGTTCATCTCATATCCCCCAGATGTTTTCCTGGGGCGCCTGTTCAGCCAAAGCATTCTGCCCCTGTTGCCCGAAGGCGTGATGCTGTCCCCAAAGGCGGAAACTGCACTGACGCTTGCCGCCTGTGAATACGCGCTGGATGGCATTGGGGTGGCGTGGTTGCCGCTGACCCTGGTCAAGCGGCATTTAACCGAAGGGCGGCTGCGGCGGTTACATGACCTGCCGCATCAGGATCTGGGCATCATGCTGATCCGCCTCTCTGATCAACAGGGCGAGGGGACCGCGCAAATCTGGTCTGATCTGACAAATATTCCCGAACCGTCCGTGGGACTATAGCGCGTTCCAGACCTGCTCGCCGGTTTTGTCCAGACGCTCAAGCGAGCAGAACAAGGACAGGGTCAGCGTGGCCGGCCAATTTTCCCCGCCAACCTGTGTCATTACCGGGGATCAACTTAATTGAATTTACGCGTTGGGATAAGGGCGGAGGGTGACGGCATTAACCAGGCGACGTCCTGAGCAGAAAAACGACCGCCCTTTTCGGGGCGGCCGCTGTGATGTGCTTTGTCACTTACGCCCGCGAAACGTCGGGTGATTTTAGCACATGGGGCGTATCGTAGGCATCCAGATCCAGTTGATCTTCGGATTTCGCAATAATAACGGTGCAGGCTGCGTCGCCCGTAACGTTGAGCGATGTACGTGCCATGTCGAGAATGCGGTCGATGCCTGCGATGATGGCAACACCTTCCAAAGGCAGGCCAACCGAGCTCAGAACAAGCGACAGCATCACCAGCCCGGCACCCGGCACACCAGCGGTGCCGATGGAGGCAAGTGTCGACGTCAGAATGATTGTGACATATTCCGACATGCCCAGCTCTATCCCAAAGGCCTGTGCCACGAAAAGAGCCGCAACGCCTTGGTACATGGCGGTTCCGTCCATGTTGATTGTCGCGCCAAGCGGCAGCGTAAAGCTTGCAACCGACCGGTTCACGCCAAGGTTCTGCTGAACCGCCGTCATCGTGACCGGCAGTGTCCCCGAAGAGGACGTGCTGGTGAAGGCCACGATCTGCGGCTCGATGATGCCTTGGAAGAAGCGGATTGGGTTCAAACGCGCAAAGATCGAAACGAGCCCGCCATAAACAATGACGGCATGCAGAACGCAACCAATATAGAGCGCAGCAATCACGGTTCCCAAAGGCAACAGAAGATCCAGACCATAGGTTCCGGCGACCCAGGCCATTAGTGCAAACACACCATATGGTGCAAAACTGATCACAATCTCAGTCAGTTTCAAGATGACGGAATTTAGGGCTTCAAAGAAATCCCTGACCGGCTTTCCAGCGTCACCCACCAGGTTGATGGCCAGACCGAACATAATCGCAAAGAAAATGATCTGAAGCACGTTGCCATCCGCGGCAGCGGCGATTGGGTTTTTGGGAACGATCCCGATAAGTTGCTGGATGAAAGGCGGAGATGCTTTGGGTTCCATTGCGGCTGCGGTGCTCAGATCAATTCCTGCGCCGGGTTGCAACAGCAGGCCCAAAGCGAGTCCAATCGTGATCGCGAATGCAGTTGTGCCCAGATAGAATACAATCGACTTCAGGCCAATTCGCCCCATGCGGGCCATGTCGCTGACCGATGTCATACCGCAAACGAGCGATACGAAGATCAACGGGACAATCAGCATTTTGATAAGCGACAGGAACAGGGTTCCAATGTTCTTGATCATGCCCGCAATTGCTGCGTTTCCGGTTGCGTTCAGCAACACGCCCGTAACCACCCCAAGAACAAGCGCGATCACGATTTGCTTCCAAAGAAGCATATTCCTCCAAGGTGCCATAAACCCTGTTTTGCGACTGGTATTCATCAATAGGTTCTCCCTTTCCATGGCAGTCAACTGGAATGAGCTGCCTGCAGTCGCCGCAAGGTAACACCGTCGTGCCGGTCATGGTTGCGCAAATAGAGAAACGGCATTGCAATATTTGCAATACCGTTTCTTCTGTCGGATAAAGTTTCGGTGGCGCCTAGAATTTTGCGAGCTGTACACATTTGCGGGCGAGCACATCGGTCGGGTCGACAGGAAGCGCCCCCAATGCGTCTGCGCTTTCAGTCACGATGAGCGGCAATTCCGTACAGCCGAGAATGATTGCCTCGGCTCCGCGCGCAACCAGATGGGAAAAGGCCCGGCTAATCTGTTCTTTGCAGAGGCCGTCGGTATATCCAGCTTTGACGCCAAACGGGCCATAAATTGAATCCATGACTAGGTTTTGATGATCGTCATCGGGAATGATGTGGGCAAGGCCTGCCTCATCAAGTGCTGTCTGATACAAGCCACTTTGTATTGTTCCATCCGTGCCGAGGACCCCGACCACACGCGTCTCTGGGGCGGTTTCTTTAATGTGTTCAGTGGTCGCGGCAAGGATACTGATGATCGGAATATCAAGGTGGCGCTGAATCCGATCGACATACGCGTGGGCGGTGTTGCAAGGGATGACCAGCATATCAGCACCACCGCGTTCCAGTTTTTTGCAGGTAGAATAGAGGGCGACAGTTGGATCGGTGCCTGCGCGGACCAGATTTTCAGTGCGGTCAGGAATCTGCGGGTTCTGTTCAACCAAGACTTTTATGTGATCCTGATCGCGGGTAGCCTCGGTCCCTTTGACCAGTTTGGCAAGGAAATCTACGGTTGCGGCAGGTCCGACACCGCCGACCACTCCAACTTTGAACCGGTGACGGCGGTCTGGCTGGGTCTCTTGCAGGGCGTAATCCGCGTAAACCGCTGCCGTGTCTATGGCCGTCATGTTGTCTGGCAGGTCAAGCTGGTTGAGCAACAAGGGCAGTTCAGAAAGACCGGGCACAAACACGGTCGCGCCTTGTTCGAATAGGTTGGTCAGGGCGGCATTTATGGGTTTCAGAACGTCTTCATTGCAGTGTCCTGCTTTGAAACCGATGCGTCCATATACGGCCTCCATGACGGCACTTTCCAGATCTTCCCGGGGATGGAGGATCTGTATTTCCCTGCCAAACAGGTTCTCGAACAAACCAGTTTTCCTGACAAAAGGCGTCGTGATGACACCAATCTTTGTCGGCTCGGGACGCAGTCTGGTAACGGCGGCGGCGATCGCCTCTGTCATGCTGATCAGCTTCAGTTCAAGCTCGTCCTGCAGTTCATGCAGAAAGCTATGGGTGACAAAACATGGAAGCAGCGCCACGTCACATCCATCCCGTTCCATGCGGGACAGTGTGTCAAAAACATAGAGTTTTCGGTGTGTTGGGCTGTAGCTCAGCTCTTTGGGGGAGGCTGGTTCGCGCAGCGGTTTCTGGTGAAATATCAATTCCCTGTGGTCTTCTTCCGACCTGACCGGTGTCCTTTGAACAATTCTGTTCAGCAGGTCGGCTCCGGCAAGGGCGCCCAGGCCGCCAACGATTCCTATGCGTAAAGATTGGTTTTTGTTCATTGGGCAATCTCCGGAGCCCTGCCGTGCATGTGCTGCAATGCAGTCTCGGCAAGTTCTCCTGGCAAAGCGGGTTTTGCGGCCTCTTGCAGGTTCAAGCCATGCGCCTGTGCATATTTTGCAAGTTTGGTGGCAGCCTCATATCCGATCACCGGGGCCAGTGCGGTGACATGTACAAGGCTGTTGCTCAGCAACATCTCGCATCTTTTCTCATCCGCAACGATACCGTCCACGCAGCGGGTGCGCAGCACATTCATTGCATTGGTCAGAGACCCCATGGTTTCCAACACTTTATGGATGATGACCGGCTCCATCGCGTTGAGCTGGAACTGGCCGGCCTCGGCGGCCATTGTGACGGTTAGGTCATTTCCGATTGCCTGATAGCAAACCTGATTTACAACTTCGGGAATAACCGGGTTTATCTTGCCGGGCATAATGGACGATCCTGCCTGAACCGCGGGCAGAATGATTTCTCCAAGCCCAGCCCGCGGCCCAGAGGACATTAGGCGTAAATCATTACAGATCTTAGACAGTTTGATGCCAACCCGCTTGAGCGTGCTTGAGAACATCACAAAGGCACCCAGATCAGATGAAGCCTCAATCAGGTCCGGGGCCAGTTTAAGTGGCTCGCCGGTAATGTCGCGCAAATGCGCCAAAGCGACTTCGCCAAACCTTTCGGGGGCATTGATGCCGGTGCCAATGGCCGTGCCTCCAAGGTTCACTTCTGTCAGAAGGCGCGACAGGTCCCTCAACCGGTCGGCATCCTCGTTGATTGTTGTGGCAAACCCCCGGAACTCCGCACCAAGTGGCATGGGTACAGCGTCCTGAAGTTGGGTACGCCCGACCTTCATAATATGCTGAAACTCACATGCCTTTTGGTCGAAGGATTTGGTTAGAAGATGCATTGCTTCAATCATAGGCGCGATCCTGGACAGAACAGCCAGACGGATTGCTGTGGGGTAAACGTCATTTGTGGATTGTGACCGGTTCACATCATCATTCGGATGAAGCTGGCTGTAATCGCCATGATCTGCCCCAAGCTTTTCCAGCCCAAGATTTGCAATGACTTCATTGGCATTCATGTTGGTCGATGTGCCAGCACCACCCTGCATGACATCAACAACAAACTGATCGTGATGGCCCCCGGCAATGATCTTGTCACAGACATCCGTAATGGCCGACGCTTTCCGGTGGGGCAGGACGCCCAGGTCCTTGTTGGCCATAGCACAGGCCTTTTTGACCGACGCCAGTCCGACAATCAATTCCGGATAGTGGCTGATCGCCACCCCCGTAATCGGGAAATTTTCCAGTGCCCGCTGGGTCTGGCTGCCCCAGGTCGCTGCCAGCGGGATCTTTACCGGGCCAAGGCTGTCGGATTCTGTTCTGTGTTGTTTCATGATCTGAGACCTTTTTGTGGTCTTGCGGCCTGCATCAAATGCGAGGGGCCGAGACTCTGTGAGTGTGTTGGTCTGACCGTACCGCCATCAAGTCCGTCCACCCATGACAACTTTCGCAAAGGTGTTGCGAATTTTGCAACATGCTTCTACCGTGTGAAGTTTCTGCAATTGGAGAATTTTGATGGAGATCGATTGGCTGGAAGACTTCTTGGCACTTTCAACTGCTGGGGTATTTGCCCGCGCGGCGGATGCGCGAAACATAAGCCAGTCGGCTTTCACGCGGCGGATCAAAAACTTGGAAAACTGGACCGGTACCCCATTGTTTGACAGGAGCGTACACCCGGTTGAGCTTACGTCAGCAGGTCATGCATTCAAGCAAACCGCAATCGACACGGTTGCCGCATTAAAACAATCCAAAAGCGATATCCGTGGCTTATCTCGCCAGGAAGCATCGGTGCTTGATTTCGTCGCGCTTCATTCTTTGGCAATTTCCTTCTTCCCGAACTGGCTGACACGAATGTCCAGCCATCTTGGTCCCACCAAAACCAGGCTGGTCGCGGAAAACTTCTCCGGCTGCGCCGAGGCAATTTTATCCGGAAGCGCAGACTTTATGTTGTGCTATTCCCATCCGACAGTGCCCACTATTTCAGATGAAAACCGATACCCGTCTTCGACCATTGCAAAAGACCGGATCATAGCCGTCAGCGTTGTCAATGCTGATGGGCGTGCCAAATACAGCCTCGAAGGGAAAAACCCGGTTCCGTTCCTGTCATACACTCCTGACAGTTTTCTGGGCCGCGTGTCCCAGGTTTGTCTGGATCGCGGAGGTCTGAGTCACATTGTGAGCCCCATCTATGAAAACTCCGTTGCCGAGGCGCTTAAGTCCGCTTGTCTTGCGGGAATTGGCGTTGCATTCCTTCCCGAAAGCGCGGCGGATCGAGAGTTGAAAGACGGGAGTTTGCAGAAGATCAGCCAACCAGAATTCGAGCTTTCAATCGACATCAAACTCTACCGTTCGATCGAGAGGTCCCGAGCAGAGTTGGAACGCTTTTGGATGATGGCTCAAAACCTGTAAGGCACATCGCAAGTCTGTAATGGAGAAGGGTGATGCTTACGGCGGGTTTCCTGGCCCTTACTCTGTTTCGGCGACCATCTTTCTGAAGTTCGTACCGCGCGGGTTGGAAACGTGGGTGTATAGAACAATATCCAGCGGCAGGCGGCCGTATTCCGGAGAGAGGATGACAGCATCGCCAGTAATTATGTGATTCTGGATGAGCGAGTGAGGAACCCAGGCAGCGCCGCTTCCTTCCAAAACCATCTGGGAGATCCCCACCGAAAACGCGCTTTCCACAGCCGATCTTCCCGTCCAGGCACGGTCCGCTTTAGCTTGATGCAGTAACACAATCTGCCCAAAAAAGCTGTCTGCGGGGAAATCAATGCAGGGGGCTTCCGGTGGTAGGATCTGACCTTCCAGCAGCTCATATTTTAGTGCGCCTCCGACGACCGGAAGCAAAGTGTCCCGCCGCCAAATGTAACGATCAACGGTGTCATCGAAAGGCACCTGGGGCAGCTCACGGAATTCATAGCTCACCAGAATGTCGCATTCATGGCGCAGGAATGTGGACATTGCTGTCACCTGGTTCTGCGTGCGCAATCGGATTTGCGGCAATCCGCTGCGTGCGCGGAGTTTGCGAAGAATCTCTGGAACGACGGACACCGAAAGCGAGTGCTGCGTCGCCATCACCAGCGGTTCTCCGATGCCTTCCGGGTTATTAAGATGCCCATGCAATTGCCGCAAATGCGCGAGCAGCGACCGGATTTGAGGTTCGCTTTGTAGTAGCGTCGGAGACAGCTCTACCCGGTTGGCCTCACGGACCAGCAAGCTTTTTCCGATCCAATGTTCCAGTGATCTAATGCGCCGTGAAAAGGCGGGTTGTGTTACATTCCTGCGCGCGGCAGCGGCGGTCAAGCTGCGCTCTTCCAACAGGATCAGAGCGTCTTCTAGAAGGCGTGTATCCATGCTTACCCATACCTTATGTACGGGTACACTGCAATATTGGCATTATCCAACACGATTTTTTGCGTTTAGCCTTACTTAGAATACGTAAAGGGAATGTACACAATGCAAACCGCAGCGGCAGAAAGTGCTATGGCAGTGGGCGGCAACCTCGCGCTTGTAAGGCGCGCGCTTGAGAACTTTCCACGTGTGCGTTTTGGTCATTTTCCGACCCCGTTGGAGCCGCTGGAAAGGTTGAGTGACGAGCTGGGCGGGCCGCGCATCTGGGTCAAGCGCGATGACTGCACGGGCCTTTCGTCGGGCGGCAACAAGACTCGCAAACTGGAATTTCTGATGGCCGACGCCATGAAGCTGGGTGCTGACACAGTGATCACGCAAGGCGCCACCCAGTCCAATCATGCACGACAGACAGCAGCCGCAGCAGCCCGGTTGGGGCTGAACTGCCATATCCTGCTTGAGGATCGCACCGGGTCGAATGACGAGACTTATAACTTCAACGGTAATGTTCTGCTGGATCAGCTACATGGCGCAACCGTTTCCAAACGAGCAGGTGGTGCCGACATGAACGCTGAAATGGAAGCCTTGGCCAGCACGCTGCAAGATCAGGGCCGCAAGATCTACATCATCCCGGGCGGCGGCTCCAATCGCGTTGGGGCGTTGGGTTATGTGAATTGTGCCGCCGAGTTGGAAGAGCAAGCCGGAAACATCGGTCTCAAGATTGACGCCCTGGTCCATGCCACCGGCAGTGCGGGAACCCAAGCAGGGCTGGTGGCGGGACTTGCTGCCCTTGGCAGCAACATTCACTTGCTTGGGATCGGTGTTCGGGCACCTCAGGGGAAACAGGAAGGCATGGTCTATGACCTGGCCTGCAAGACCATGGATTACCTTGGAATGGGGGCCGTGATTGAACGTACCTCGGTGCGCGCGAACTGTGATTATGTTGGCCCAGGCTACGGCCTGCCGACCGACGGCATGCGTGCGGCGCTTCTGAAACTGGCTCAACTCGAAGGGCTTTTGTTTGACCCGGTCTATTCGGGCAAAGGGCTCGATGGCCTGATTGATCAAGTTCGCAAAGGCTACTTCGAAGGAATGGATAATGTTGTGTTTCTGCACACCGGTGGAAGTGCAGCGTTATTTGGATATTCCGGCATTTTCGATCTGCCGGGCTATCAGGACTAACAAAAGCAACAGAAACTAAGGGAGAAAACCATGAAATATATGAAACCAGCGGCCGTATTGGCTTTTGCCTTGGCCTTTTCTGCTCCGGCTGTGGCTGAGGATCGCACGGGAACTTTGGCCAAGATTGACGCCTCGGGCGAAATTGTCATTGGACACCGGGAAAGCTCTGTTCCGTTTGCCTATCTGGACGAGAACCAAAATCCGGTTGGGTATTCGATCGACCTTTGCATGAAGGTGGTCGAAGCGGTTTCCGCCGAGCTGGGTAAGGAACTGACGATCAAATATGTGCCGGTGAACCCCAAGACCCGGATTGCACTGATGGCCAATGGCACGATTGACCTTGAATGCGGCTCGACCACGAACAACCTGACCCGTCAGGAGCAGGTCGAATATCTGCCCACGACCTTCATCACCGGTACCAAACTGATGGTCCGTAAAGACTCCGGCATCAATTCGGTTGCAGATCTGGGCGGCAAGGCCGTTGCGTTGGCGCAGGGCACCACCAACGAGCGTGCCGTCAAGGCGGCAATTGAAGAGCTGGGGCTGGACGTGAAGGTTCTTCCGGTGCGGGATCATGCCGAGGGCATGTTGTCTTTGGAAACTGATCGTGTGGATGTCTATGCCACGGATCACATCCTTCTGTTCGGGCTCATTGCAAAATCCAAGACCCCCGAAGATTTCGCGGTGGTCGGTGATTTCCTGTCTTTCGATCCCTATGCGTTGATGGTGCGCCGCGACGACAGCGCCTTTGAACTGATCGGCAAGAAGGCTATGGCAGATGTGTTCCGCTCGGGTGAGATCAACGACATCTATGCCAAGTGGTTCGATCCGCTGGGTGTCGGTCAGACAGACCTGCTGAAGGCTGCGTTCCAGCTTAATGCGCTGCCGGAATAACCTCCTCCTGTAGCAACACTGTCGGGCCTGCACCGTGCGCGGGAGGCCCGGCACCATTCTTATCAGGGTAGAAAGCATGAACTACAACTGGAACTGGGGTGTCCTCTTTGAAGAGGAATACCTTGGCTGGCTGATATCGGGGCTGGGGTGGACCTTTGCGGTCGCGCTTGTGGCCTGGGTTCTTGCGCTGGCCGTCGGTGTTCTAATTGGCGTCGGGCGCACACTGCCATCGCGGCCTGTTGCCTTACTTTGCACCACCTACGTTGAACTTTTTCGTAATGTGCCGCTTCTTGTACAACTGTTCCTGTGGTACTTCGTCATGCCTGAGATCGTTCCGGACGATCTGGGTCGTTGGATGAAGCGGGACATGCCAAATCCCGAGTATGTTACGGCTGTTATCGGTCTAGGACTTTACACCGCAAGCCGCGTTGCCGAACAGGTTCGTGCCGGGATCAATGCCGTCGGTCACGGGTTGACCAGCGCAGCCTATGCCAATGGCTTCTCGACTGCGCAGACATATCGCTACGTGTTGTTGCCGATTTCCTTCCGGTTGATCGTGCCGCCGATGACCTCTGAATTCCTGACTATCTTCAAGAATTCCTCACTGGCGCTGACCATCGGCCTTCTTGAACTGACGGCGCAAAGCCAGCAGATCGCGGAATACACTTTTCAGGGATTTGAGGCCTTTACCGCAGCGACGGTCATCTACGTCGTCATCGCTCTTGGTGCGACAGTCATCGCGCAGACTCTTGAAAAATACACCCGCATCCCGGGTTTCGTCGGAAAAGGCTGAATTATGGGTGATTTTGATCTTTCCGTCATCTGGAACAATCTTCCATTTCTGTGGCAGGGCTTGCAGCTCTCGCTATGGCTTACCTTTCTTGCTGTGATCGGCGGTATCATTTTGGGGACCGGCCTTGCCTTGATGCGGCTATCTGGTATCGCGCCATTGGCTCTCCTCGCCGCAGGTTATGTGAACCTGATCCGCTCGGTGCCGCTGATCTTGGTGATCTTCTGGTTCTACTTCCTGGTGCCTCTTGCTTTGGGTCGGCCGATTGGCGGCTTCTATTCAGCGCTGATCGCCTTTGTCATGTTCGAGGCGGCCTACTATTCAGAAATTATCCGGGCAGGCATTCAGTCAGTCCGCAAAGGACAGGTGCATGCCGGACAGGCCACTGGCCTCAGCTACTGGCAGATCCAGCGCTATGTGGTCCTGCCACAGGCGTTCCGGAACATGATCCCGATCCTTGTGACGCAGGGCATCATTCTGTTCCAGGATACCAGCCTTGTCTTTGTTGTCAGCTTGCGCGACTTCATGACCGCCTCATCTATTGTCGCCCGAACCGAGGGCCGGCTTGCTGAGATGTATATCTTCGCCGCCCTTGTCTACTTCAGCATTTGCTTCGCCGGTTCACTTGTTGTCCGGCACCTTCAGAAGGCCAAAACAGCATGATCAGCATTGAAAACATCTCTAAATGGTACGGCAACTTTCAGGTGCTGACCGATTGCACCACCAACGTCAAAAAAGGCGAGGTTGTAGTGGTCTGCGGTCCGTCCGGATCAGGAAAGTCCACCCTTATCAAATGCGTTAACGGGTTGGAGCCGGTGCAGCAGGGCCGCATTCAGGTTGAAGACGTGGATGTCACCGCAAAAGGCACCAATCTTACCAAGCTGCGCTCGCGCATTGGTATGGTGTTCCAGCACTTTGAGCTTTACCCACATATGAGCGTGCGCGAGAACCTTTGTCTGGGTCAGCAGAAAGTCCTGGGCCGGTCACGTGACGAGGCCAACGCCAAAGCTGAAGCTCTGATCAATCGGGTTGGGCTCCTGCCACATATCGAAAAATTTCCCGGGCAGCTTTCAGGTGGACAGCAGCAGAGGGTCGCCATCAGCCGGGCGCTGGCTATGGACCCGATTGCGATGCTGTTTGATGAACCGACTTCGGCCCTTGATCCGGAAATGATCAATGAGGTTCTGGATGTGATGGTCGAACTGGCAAAGGACGGTATGACAATGATGGTTGTCACGCACGAGATGGGCTTTGCACGCAAGGTGGCGGATCGGGTGGTGTTCATGGATGCCGGTCTGGTAATTGAAGACCGTCCCACCGAGCAGTTTTTTGGCAACCCGGAAAGTGATCGAGCGCAGGATTTTCTGAGCAAGATTCTGAACCACTAGGCCTGCGATGCCGGGCAAGCGTTTGAAACTGGTTTCAGATTATAGGAGACACACAGCGTGTTGATGAGTAAACTTTTCCCCTGCTCTCGCTGGAAAAGAGGTTGAAAATGACAAGGGGTACGGCCAGCCAATCAGATATGCGGGACGCGCTGGCAGCACGACTAAACCACCTCGCCAAACAGGTTGGGTCAGTGAAATTCTTGACTGATGTTGCAGGTGTGAACCGTACGCAAATGAGCCGATACTTGGCCGGAACTTCGGTGCCCAGGGCCGAGCTTTTAGCTCAGGTTGGAAAGCGCCTAGCAATCCCCTTGGATTGGTTTTTTGAAACTGGAGAGCCGGGTAGAGACCTTGCAGAGCTCAAATTTGGGATGTCTTTCCGGAACGCAGTTGTCGATAGGAAATTTGGTTGTGTCGCGAATTTTGACCGAGGTTGACGAAATCGCGTGCCCTGGTGCTTGTTGCTTTCAAATCAATCGCGAGCAGGTTTCAGAATGGTTTCTTTGAAAGGCTGCCACTTCCCGAAGGATGTGGTTTTGTACGCTGTGTTTTTCTATTTGCGCCACACTGTTTCCTATCGCGACCTTGAAGAAATTATGGCTGAACGGGGCGTTTCCGTCGATCACGCCACGTTGAATAGATGGGTTGTAAAATATTTTCCGATGATCGCTGCGCGGGCGCAATCGAAAAAGCGTCCAACACAGAAATCTTGGAGAATGGACGAAACCTACCTCCGTGTGCGCGGTAAGTGGGTGTATCTCTATCGGGCCGTCGACAAAGCAGGGAACACCCTTGATTTTATGCTGTCTGAGCGAAGAAACGGTCCCGCAGCAACCAGGTTCTTTACCAAAGCGCTGTCATCAAACGGAATCCCAGACAAAGTCGTCATCGATAAGAGCGGAGCCAACGCAGCCGGCATTCGAGAAGTGAACAGGATTCTGAAGCGGTTTGGTTGCCAAGCCAAGGTGCAGACAATCAGGTCCAAATTTTTGAACAATATGATCGAGCAGGATCATCGGTTCATAAAACGGCGTGTTCGACATATGTGTGGGTTCAAATCATTCGCATCCGCGTCCGCTACGTTGGATGGCATCAAAGTCGTCAACATGATCCGGAAACAGCAATTCTTCAGCGCAGCCACCTCTGGCTTTCGGGTGTTTGCTGAGATCGTAGGATAAGTGTGCCTGGTAAGACGCTTACTTTGATCGTTCCAAAAATTTGCAACACAACCGTTCCAGGTTCTGATGGAATGGACATCCCCTGATCTCTCATCTGGTAGGTTTTGGAGATGGAAACCATCAGGAGGGTAGCAAAATGGCGAACTTGGACCTTGTCGGCATAGATCTGGCGAAGAATGTGTTTCAACTTCATGGGTGCAGCTCCACGGGCGAGGTGGTGTTTCGTAAACAGCTGAGACGCCACAAACTTCTGACGTTCATTGCTGAACTGCCAGCGTGCACCATTGCGATGGAAGCTTGTTCTGGGAGCCATTATTGGGGCCGGGAATTTGAAGCACTCGGACACACGGTTCGTTTGATCGCGCCCAAATATGTCAAACCGTTTGTGAAACGCAGCAAGAGTGATTTGATCGACGCTGAAGCCGTTTGTGAGGCAGCCCTGCGACCAACGATGCGGTTTGTGCTGGTCCGCAGCGAAGACAATCAGGCTGCGGCCCTGGCATTCAAAGCGCGGGATTTGTTGGTCCGGCAACGCACGCAGATCATCAATGCCTTGCGCGGCCACCTGTCCGAGTTCGGTTTTGTGGTTGCCAAAGGCCCAACACACGTCCGTAAACTTGTTTCTGCAGTCGAAGACGGCACCATTGAATTGCCGGAGATGTCCCGCCCTCTCCTGAGCATTTTTGTCGATACGCTTGACGCTTTGAATGGCCGCATCAGACAGCTGGAGGCGCAAATCGCACAGCGTGCCAGGGAAGATGAAACATGTCAGAGGTTGACCGCGATACCAGGCGTTGGCCCGATAATTGCGACCGCGCTTGCTGCACTTGCGCCACCCCCTTCGACATTCAGACGGGGGCGCGATTTTGCAGCATGGGTAGGCTTAACCCCACTCCAGCATTCGACTGGTGGCAAGCAGCGCCTGGGGCGCACGTCAAAAATGGGAAACCGGACGTTGCGACGCCTCCTCATTATTGGCGCCAGTGCCGTGGTTAGGTGGGCTGAACAAAAAGGAGCCGTCCCGGGATCCTGGCTCGCAAGGATGCTGGAGCGCAAGCCACCCATGTTAATCAGGGTAGCACTGGCCAATAAAATGGCGCGTATCGTCTGGGCGCTGATGGCACATGGCGAAGAATACCGGGATCAATCGTTACACGTTAGAGCCGTGCAAACGATCTGATCTCGGAGGCGTGGGAAGGTCAAACGGAAGGTAAGGCGCAACAGTCGAAGAGACGAGATCAGGAAAACCAGCTTGCGACACAGTGCCTGCAGCACGTGGTTCTGAATTGGACTTGATCCGAGAACTCCATACGGGCCCGCGGCATGTGTAGGCCGCACTATGAGGCCGCATACATGTCAGCACCCGACTACGCGAATTGCCAACCAAAGATTCTTCTTGCCCAAAGGGGGATGTCCATACATGTCGCAAATTTTGCTCCCAACTGTCAGTTCGAGCGCATTTCTGCTAGCGCTCAAACGAACATATCTTCGGCAACCTGGCTGAAGCCCGAAAGATCATCAAAAACTGGAGGATTGACTACGATACACAGCGACCGCACATTTCTCTCGGCGGACTGGCACCAGCCGTTTACGCTAATCTTAACCGTACCGCCCGGCCTGCTTCGCTTGAGTTGCGCAACGGTTCCGCTCAGCAGGCCTTGACCGCAACCTAATCACGAGAAAGAAACGGGAACGGATTCTACATCCGATCGGCCCGGATCAAGGGGCCGAGTCATTGAATATCACTCTCAGGGCACCTCGAGATCATAGAAGTGTGCGGCGGTTTCTCTGAAAACCGCCGATTGTGCTTCAGCCGGAACCAGATCACGGTAAGCCTTTACCAGCGATGTGTAATTGCCATAGAGTTTGTCGACCGGGAAATTCGAGCCAAACATGACCCTTTTAGGTCCGAATTGTTCAAGGCAAATCTCCACGATCGGGCGAATACTGTCAGGCGTCCAGTTGTGATCGAACATGCCCAGACCTGAGAGCTTGCATGAGACGTGCGGCAGATCGGACAGCGCGCGCAATCTTTGAGCCCAGCTTTTCAGGCCCGCCGGAGTGCGGTCATATGGTGATCCGGCATGGCATAGAGCGACTCGTGTATTCGAGGCTTGAGCGAGAATTCGCGCGGTTTTTACGATCAAATCAGGAATGAGCTGCAGATCAAAGCTGAGGTCACGCCGTCCAGCCTCCTTCAGTCCGTCCAGAAACCGCGGATCGTCCAACAGGAAATTGGTTCCCGTCTGCGCGTCCTCTCCGGGTGCGCGCCCGACGATCTGGCGCACACCGCGTACAGTTGGAAGGGCCTGAAACGTATCAAGCTGGGCGTGTAGGTCAGCCGAGGTCAGGTCACAGAACACAACCTGCGCCATTGGCCAGTCTGGATTGGTTTCGGCGACAGCTTGAACCCACCGGGCTTCGTCCAGACCGTTTTTGGCCCCCACCTGGATATGGATCGAGGCACCGACTCCGCAGGGCGCGGCTTCGGACCGGAACTCGCGCAGCAGATAATCCCGTTGAATCGGCGTCGGGTCGCCAAAGAACCTTTCCACCCCGCGCGCCATCAGCCAGGGGTAGTTTACAGCTTCAAGGTCCCAAAGGTGGTGATGGGCATCGATCCAGCCGGTCATGTTCGCGGTACTTTCGACATGCGCCCCAAAATATCGACACCCTGTTGTTTCCAGAAGTGCAGCAGGTCAATGAAAACCCAGTTCTCGGCCAGCTTGTCACCCGCGCGACGATAGATGTCGATCACACGGAATTCACCGGCCTTGTCTGTGGCGGGCATACCCATGAACCCGCCGGTGGGCCGCGCCGTGAAATTCGGCCAGCCGAAAAAGCCGCCATAGTGACCCTCAGCCAAGCGGCAAATGTGCTTGGTCTTCGAGCGGTCCGTTAAAGATGCGCGGAACGGGCCTGAGTGCTGCTTTGCATAACGCTCAATCGTATAGGTCGCACCGATCCCGGCGGGCCCCCACCAAAT
Organism: Ruegeria sp. AE4; assembly: GCF_056542185.1. Classification (NCBI taxonomy): domain Bacteria; kingdom Pseudomonadati; phylum Pseudomonadota; class Alphaproteobacteria; order Rhodobacterales; family Roseobacteraceae; genus Ruegeria; species Ruegeria sp. AE4. The sequence goes on from NZ_JBQFZK010000015.1 coordinate 46,986, forward strand.
CATGTCATCGCTCCATGTCTGGCGCAATTCTTCCTCAAGGCTCAAGCCGCTGTTCCATTGGCCGAGATTGGAAATCATGGCATTGATCGTGTCGAGAGTTTTCTCGCCTTCTTCGGCAGGCTGCGGGCTGAACATCAACCCGTCATGCGTCATCGGTCCGGGTTGAACCAGATGGGCTGCAGTTTGAGGCGGGAAGGGCTGCAACCCGACCTGCATCATGAAATGCGGGATGTCGAAATACATCGCCGTTTCGGCGATCTTGCCATTCTCGATCTTGTTGAACTCACAATAGCGCAATAACGCCATCTTGCCCGTGGGGGCGATGCCCAGCCACGCATTGTCGAACAGGCCCATCAGATGCCCCATTGAAACAACCCAGACCGAGGTGAATCCGTCCATCTCGTTTTTCCCGGCCATGAACACGTCCATCCGGCGCTGCATTTTCCTTAGACTTTGCTTCAGGGGACGCCAGAATGCCTGTGCTACGTCATGGGTGCCCCGAAGCTCATCAAACGGGTGGAAACCGCGCCACAGGTAGTCTTCTGTGCAGAACTCAGACAACGTGTTGGCGATATCCGATTCTTTTACGCTGCTGAGCGCCGAGTAGTAATCCAAGATGATCGCTTTTTGGATTTCATGGGACATTATTACTTTCTTTCAGTTCTTTAGTCGCTGTCATGGGGCGAGTTGCGAAGAAGATGAAGTCGATGTTTGCACACGCATGCAAAAAAAGCTTGCCAGATGTTTCTTTTGTTGTCTATGGTTTTGCAAGCGTATGCACGATGAGTGCAGCAGGGAGGACAGAATGGCCGAAATTCAACTTCGCAATGTTGGAAAGCGTTGGGGATCGTTTGTTGGAGTTGACAATTTTGACCTGACGATAGCCGACAAGGAATTCCTGGTACTTCTTGGGCCGTCAGGTTGCGGAAAGACCACGACAATGCGCATGATTGCTGGTCTCGAGGACGCGTCTGAGGGCGATATCCTGATCGATGGCGCCCGAGTAAATGACATGGAGCCCAAAGACCGCGATGTCGCGATGGTGTTCCAGTCATACGCGCTCTATCCGAATATGAATGTATATGAGAACATTCGCTTCCCGCTGAAAGTTCGCGGTATTGACCCTGCTACCCATGACGAAAAAGTGCGGCGCGCTTCGGCTATGGTCGAGCTGGATGACTTCCTGCACCGCAAACCGGCGGAACTGTCTGGCGGTCAGCGTCAGAGGGTTGCCCTGGCTCGTGCCATTGTGCGCGAGCCGAACGTGTTCCTGATGGACGAGCCACTATCTAACCTTGACGCAAAACTGCGCGTTTCTACCCGCGCGCAGATCAAGAACCTGAGCCACGAATTGGCGGTCACCACGATCTATGTGACCCACGACCAGATCGAGGCAATGACCTTGGCTGATCGGGTGGTGATCATGAAGCAAGGTGTGGTTCAGCAGGTTGGCTCCCCAACCGATATTTACGATGAACCTGCAAATACATTTGTGGCCAGCTTCATCGGCAACCCGGCAATGAACCTTGTCGATGGCGAGGTTCAGGGTGGCGTGTTCCGCGCCCAAAGCACAGAGGTGCACGGGTTGAACGCGCCGGACGGTCCTATCACGCTGGGGTTTCGCGCCGAGGACGCAAATGTCGTGGAAAGTGGCGGCGAGATCAACGCGCCGATCTATACGCAAGAGCTGTTGGGCGACAGCACCATGGTTTCGGTTCGGATCGGTGGTGCGCTGGTCTCGGTCAAGGCCGACAAAACCTATCGGGCCGAAATCGACGATCAGGTCTCGATTCATATCCATACTGATCACTGCCATCTGTTTGATGCGAAAACCGGGGCTCGCCTGGAAGGCTGAGAACCGCAAACAACACCCGTTGGGACGGGGTAATCTGGGTGCAGACTTCGAAGATGCACCATCCATCTAGGGAGGAATATTGATGTTTCTGAAGAAAATTGCATTGGCCGGCTCGGTAGCCGCCTTTGCCGCAAGCGCGGGATATGCCTGCGAAATCGGCGCACGTGTCAACATAGTCGGCAATGAATTTGCGGCCATCCAGGCCGTCGCAGCCGGAGCGAAGGAATGCACCGGGGCGTCGGTAGAATCCAACCTGACATCCGAGCACCAGACCATCAACGTGGCTGGCCTGTCGGGCAATCCGTCGGAATACACGACCGCAATCATCGCCAATAGTTCGGTTGTGGCACTGATGAACGAAGACGTTATTCGTCCGCTCAATGATCTGGTGGAAAAGTATGGTCAGGACCTGCAGCCTGGGCAGCTGATCAAGATTGGCGACAACATCATGGCTATCGCCTTCATGGCGAACGCGCAGCATCTGATGTACCGCAAGGACATCCTTGAGCAAGCCAGTGTGGAAGTCCCGACTACCTATGAGGAGATGCTCGAGGTGGCCGAGGCCATTCGTGCGCAGGGTATTATGCAAAACCCGGTTGGTGGAGCCTATGCATCGGGTTGGAACCTGGCGCAGGAATTTAACAATATGTTCCTTGGTTATGGCGGCAGCCATTTTAAACCCGGTACGGCCGAACCCAACGTGAATTCTGAGGCCGGTGTCAACGCCTTGAATATGATGAAGGCTTTGTCGGAATACATGAATCCCGACTTCCTGACTCATGACTCCAACGCTACCAATGCCGAATACCGTGCTGGCAACGTTGCAATCATGAATATGTGGGGTTCGCGCGCATCGCAGCAAACCACCACCGAAGGTGTGTTGCAGGAGGTAATCGACGGCCATGCGATTGGCGCGCCGCTGACAGTTGGTGGCGGAGATATCCCTGCAACGACCCTGTGGTGGGACGGTTGGACTGTCGGAAAGAACATCTCAGATGAAGAGGCCGAGGCCACCTTCATCGCAATGAAACATGGCATCCGTCCTGACATGCTGAACGATGAAACCACTCCGTTGGCGGTCTGGCTGATTGAAGGCTACCAGCCGGGAAAAGATGCCGAGGGCGTGTTTGCTGCGGCCAAAATGGGCACACCACCCTATCCGATGCTACCCTACATGGGGCTCATGCACAGCGCACTTGGCAACGAACTTGCTGATTTCATGCAGGGCAAGGAAAGCGCGGAACAAGCGTTGGCTGATGTAGAAGCCGCCTATCGTGCCGCCGCCATCGAGCAAGGCTATCTGCAATAAGAAGCCCATTGCGCGGGTGCCTTTGATACCCACCCGCGCAATCCTACTCACGCGAGGATTGCAACATGCGCCATAAGACATTCCTTTGGTTCTTCCTGCCCACAGGACTCGCGATGCTGCTGTTCATTGCAATGCCAATTGTCTCGGTGGTGACTCAATCGATCTTCGCGCCCCACCCGGCCGTTCTGTTAGAGGTCGAAAACTGCACCCCGCTTATCGGATGCACAACTGAGACCACTGTTGATCAAGAGGCCACTGCAGCACTTCGCGCCGAGAAACCTCTGGGCCGATTTGTGGGATTGGACATTTACTTTAACCGAGGCCATCTGGCGATACAGGAAATTGGTCAAATCTGGGCCGCGAATGAAACATGGGGCGGCTTCTTCACCGAGCTTGGTAATCTACCCTTCTACCGGGCGATGGCATTCACGCTGACCTTCGTTGCTGTCGTGACACCGCTCACAATTGTATTGGGGCTGGTGATTGCGTTGGCAGTAAACTCCCTGCACAGGCAACTCAAAGGTCTGATGATCTTTTTCTCTCTTCTGCCCATGATCGTGACCCCGCTGATCGGCTCGCTCATCCTGTTTTGGATGATTGACAGTCGCGGGGTGATCGGCAACGCCCTCGTATATCTGGCTGGAGATCCGGATTTCAGCCTGAAAGCATCAACAGGGCTGATGTGGGTAGCTCTGATGGTCTATGGTGTTTGGCACGCTGCGCCTTTTGCCTTTGTCGTGTTCTATGCTGGACTGCAAACCTTGCCCCAAGACCAGATTGAGGCCTCTCAGATAGACGGGGCGACGCGCTGGCAACAGGTCAAATTTGTGGTTGTTCCTCACCTCATGCCTCTGGTCACATTTGTTGCGCTGATCCAGTTGATGGACAACTTCAAGGTGTTTGAACCGATCATCGGCTTCAGCGCACAAGCGCATGCGCAATCACTCAGCACCTTCATCTTTTACGATCTCGGTGGCGAGACTCGGCAACTGTCTTCCGCTGCCGCTACCTCTGTGATGACGATAATTGGGGTCGCCATTCTTCTGTCGCCCGTGCTTGTCCGCACCTGGCGCGATTTCAAAGGAGCAAGATAATATGGCCAGCCGCGCACAAAGAATGCCTACAAGCCTTCGGATCGCCTCATCCCTGTTTGTGCTCCTATGGTTTATCCTGGCTGCCTTTCCGTTCCTCTGGACGGTTTGGGGCTCGTTCAAGGTCGAACTGGATTTCTTCTCGATCGCTGACTGGACCAACGCCCTGACTGGTGCCCGAACCGAAGCGGTTTATGGCTCGCCGTTCACCACCACCGGATATGAGGGTGCTTGGATTCAGGAAGAGTTCTGGCGAAATGTTCTGAACACCGGGATCGTCTGTTTCTTTGTTGTTACCATCTCACTGACTATCGGGACTTTAGGGGGCTATGCCCTTTCGCGGTCTACTTACAACTACACATTCTGGCTTTTGATCACAGCGTTGATTTTCCGTGCAATGCCGCCAATCACTCTGGTCTCAGGTTATCTGTTACCCTTCTTTGAATGGAATGTTTGGGGAATTCTTCCAACCACCATTATCGTGCTTGTGGCGATCAACCAACCGTTCACTCTTTGGATGTTGCATTCCTTCTTCAAGAACATCCCGAGCGAGTTGGATGAAAGTGCCAAGGTCGACGGATGCAACCAGTTTCAGGCTTTCCGACGTGTGATCATTCCGGTGATGTGGCCAGGCGTCATCACGACCGGGCTGTTCTCGTTCCTTCTGGCCTATAACGACTTTGCCGTGGGGGCGATGCTGCTGTCTGAAAGCAACCGTACTATGGTGCCTGCCATTGCCGCGTTTCTCGGTACAACGCAAACCGAGGGCAACGTGATGTTCGCTGTTGCAGCCGTGGTTTCAGCCACTGTTCCGCTGTTCATACTGGTGATGTTCTTCCAGCGTCAGATCGTCGGCGGCCTGACCGCCGGGGCTGTGAAAGGCTGACATAAATGGGGCGCACTCATCCTCAGTCCGTATCTGCCCATGCGCACGCAGCCAGCCTGAACTTGGCTGCGCGCCGGGCCCGACGGCCGGGACGAATTCCATTTGCCTTGATGCGCGCAGGTCCTCGTGCCAGCACAGCATCAACGCAAATTGGAATCCGTTTGAAAAAGGACAGCGGCATGAACGCACGCTCAAACCGCCCCGCCATGGGCATCGCTACCGAAACCACGTTTGAAAACAAACAGCTTTATCGTCAGTTTCTCGAAAGCTTTGATAAGGGCCTCGGCGAAACCATGGAGACGGCCGCTAGCGAGATCTTCGCCGCAACGGCCACTACCGAAGCGAGCCATCCGATCAATGCAGCCCCTGATGGCAACGGCTACGTCAGCTCTGTCATCTTGCCGATTTCAGAGGCGTTCGAGGGGCTCACCCGTCAGAACTATGTGGTCACAGGTGGCGAATACCTGGGAAGCGAGTGGGTCACCTCGACCGGGTATTTCCACGGTCATTTCAAGCGACCGCTTTGTGGTATTCCACCCAGCGGCAAACTGGCATTTCTGCGCTTTGGTGAATTCCACCGAATGGAAGATGGCAAGATCGTCGAATCCTATGTCTTTCTCGGCTTTGCCGAGTTGATCATCGCGCTTGGCCTCTGGCCGCTGGAACTGCAGGGCTATGAAGGTGTCGTGCCGGGTCCGGCAACGCATGACGGCATCGTCATTGGGCCTTCAGACTCAGCGCAGTCACGCGCCACAGCAGATCTGGTCGAGGACATGTTAAAACAGCTAACGACCGAGGACCAAAGCTGGCGGCCTTATTGGGATGACCGAATGGTGTGGTACGGTCCCGGCGGGCTGGGATCCTATGCCACGGTCGATGCCTTCGCCGATTTCCAATCCCCCTTCGAGGACACGTTCGAAGGCTGGGGTGACGGCAGGGACGCAGGCGTCACCGGGGTCGGCTCGAATTGCAAGGCCGGGGATGGCGACTATGCATTCCTGTGCGGCTGGCCGCAGATCACCGGCGTCCACGTCAAATCCTTCCTGGGCCTGGAGCCAACGGGAAAGCGCGTTTTTATGCGTGACTGCGACTGGTGGCGCTGCGCAGACGGCAAGATCATCGAGAACTGGTGCATGCTCGATATTCCACATCTGCTGTTGCAACTGGGTTACGACCTTTTTGCCCAAATTTCTGAACAGACCCGATGAGCTGTTCCGCCAGACATAACGCCATTGCGCGCCACCCGGCGCTCAACCGGATGCCAAGGGATTTTCTGACGGCCGACCAACCCTCCCCGTCCAGACAGAAAGCCCCTTGGTAACCATAAAAGGAAAAGACACATGAAGGGCTCCCGCCCCGAACAGGCCGTGCTGACACGTAACACGGACATGAGAAAAACCGACGAGACCCGCGCCGTGATCGAGGGGATGGTCGATGGTTTGAACGATCACCGCATCGACGATATCGGCGAATTCTTCGCAGAAGGGTTCCGCTGGATCGGCAACCGGGGCTGCGGCACCAAAACTGGGCTCAAGGAGTTTCAGAACAACTGGCAACGCCCGTTCCAGGCAGCGTTTTCTGATAAGATTTGCATCGATGAGGCCCGGCTTTACATGGGCGAATGGGCTGCGGCCTTTGGCCGACAGGAGGCAACTCATTCGGGCGAGTTCCTGGGCATCGCTCCGACGGGAAAGCGGGTCGAGATCCGGTACATGGATTTCTGGAAAGTCGTCGATGGCAAGATCGTTGACAACTGGGTGAACGTCGATTTCGCCCATGTCGCCGCGCAGCTTGGCGTTGATCTGTTCAATGGCGAAGGCTGGGAAGCATTTGACCGGGGAGAAAAAACTCCACCCCGGCCCGAAAACTGAGGATAGAGACAATGGCTATTGAATACCTGAAACGCGGCAAACCTGAAGCTGATCGGGCGGAAGACGATGCCAAAACCCGAGCTGTTGTCGAAGCAACGCTGGCGGATATCGAAACCCGCGGCGATACCGCTGTGCGCGAGCTGTCAGAGAAGTTCGACAACTACTCGCCGGAAAGCTTCCGCCTGAGCCAGGATCAGATCGACGAGTTGATCAACTCGCTGACTGAACGCGAACTGGCCGATATCAAATTCGCGCAGAAGCAAGTGACGAACTTTGCGCAGGCACAACGCGACTCGATGCTGGATATCGAGGTTGAAACTCTGCCAGGAGTGATCCTTGGTCACAAGAACATCCCTGTTCAGTCAGTGGGATGCTATGTCCCCGGTGGCAAATTCCCGATGGTGGCTTCGGCGCATATGTCAGTGGCAACTGCCAAGGTCGCCGGTGTTCCGCGCATCATAGCTTGTACCCCACCCTTCCAAGGCAAACCCAATGCGGCCGTGATCGCAGCGATGCATCTAGGAGGCGCGCATGAGATCTATGTTATGGGCGGTATCCAGGCCATCGGTGCCATGGCGATAGGGACTGAGACCATTGATCCGGTTCACATGCTGGTTGGCCCCGGCAACGCCTTTGTGGCCGAAGCCAAGCGCCAGCTGTTTGGCCGGGTGGGCATCGACCTGTTCGCGGGTCCGACCGAGACGATGGTCATCGCCGACGAAACCGCAGCGGATGCGGAGCTCTGTGCGACCGATTTGCTGGGACAGGCCGAGCATGGCTATAACAGCCCCTGCGTTCTGGTCACCAACTCGCGCAAACTGGCCGAAGAGACACTGAGCGAGATCGACCGTATCCTCGAGATCCTACCCACCGCCGGCACTGCCAAGGTCAGTTGGGAGGAATACGGCGAGGTCATCGTCTGCGACACCTATGACGAGATGCTTCAAGTGGCCGATGACATCGCGTCAGAGCATGTGCAGGTCATGACTGACCGCGACGACTGGTTCCTGGAAAACATGACCTGCTATGGCGCGCTGTTCCTTGGTCCGCGCACCAACGTGGCCAACGGCGACAAGGTGATCGGTACCAACCATACACTGCCGACCAAAAAGGCCGGGCGCTATACCGGCGGGCTCTGGGTCGGCAAATTCATGAAAACCCACAGCTATCAGAAGGTCGTCACTGATGAGGCCGCAGCGATGATCGGCGAATACGGCTCACGTCTGTGTATGCTGGAAGGCTTTGTCGGCCATGCCGAACAATGCAACATCCGTGTCCGGCGTTATGGGGGCATCAACGTGCCCTATGGTGAAGGCGCACCATACCGCGAGACGGCCGATGCGACTTCGTAAGCGTGACGAATCTTGCGCAGGGATTCGACCGGGGCCCTACAGAATTTTTTGGATAAGAAGTTAAAATAATGCGAGATTTCGCAATGGATACTCACTCTACCCACAAGGTCCTGATCGCGCCCCTGCGCGAGGCAATGTATAAATTCGACGAAGCCGGAGTACGAGCGGCGCTGGAGGCGGTGATCGCGCCCGATGCTGCCATCCACATGTTGTATCCATTCGGAGATCTGACCGGCCCGCAGGAACTCTATGACACCTGTTACGCGCCACTTCTGAAATCCATGCCCGATCTTGAGCGTCGCGATTGGATCGTCATGGGTGGTCGGACAGAACAGGGCAACGACTGGGTTGGCTGCGGCGGCCACTACTTCGGCACCTTCGTCGCCCCCTGGCTGGACATCCCGCCGACCGGGCATCTGACCCACATGCGGTTCCACGAATTCTACCGCTTTGAAAATGGCAAGGTTGTCGAGATTCAGGCACTCTGGGACGTTCCCGAAGTCATGATGCAGGCGAATGCCTGGCCAATGGCCCCGTCTCTGGGGCTGGAGTTCTGCATTCCCGGCCCGGCGACTCTGGATGGCGTTGTGTCCGGACCGTGGGATGAGGTGAAATCTCTGGCCTCGTGCAATCATATCGTCGACATGCTGAAACATCTTGAGAAACACCCCAGCCAGGGTGGGCCCGAAGTGATGGAGATGGAGCGGTTCTGGCATCCGCGCATGAACTGGTACGGTCCCGCAGGGATCGGGACAGCGCGCGGTATCGCGGGATTCCGCAACTGGCACCAGATTCCCTTCCTCAACGGAACGCCCGATCGTGGTCAGTATGCCGACGAGATCACCTTTCACTTTTTTGGTGATGGCGACTACGCCGCTGTGACCGGCTGGCCGAACATGATCCAGACCGTCACCCATGACGGCTGGATGGGGATTGCGCCTTCGGGCAAACGGATCACTTTGAAGTCACTTGATTTCTGGCGTCTGGAAAGTGGGCTGATCCGCGAGAATTGGGTGTTGGTCGATCTGCTGGATGTGTATCGGCAATTGGGCGTAGATGTTTTTGCCCGACTGCGTGAGTTCAATAAGGCACGTGTACCCGGCACCATCCCATTCCCGGTCGGCGAGGTCTGATATGCCACATTTTCCCAGCACCCCCAGTTTCGACCTGAGCGGCAAGCGAGCTTTGGTCGCCGGAGCCTCGTCGGGCATAGGCATGGCCTGCGCTGTGGCGCTGGCGGAACATGGTGCTGAGGTCACTTTGGCGGCGCGCCGTGCTGGTGCGCTTCAGGATATTGCAAAAGAAATGTCGGCGCAGGGATGGTCTGCCAGAGTTCTGGAACTGGATGTTTCGGATGTGGCGGCAACCGCTGAAGCCGTGGCGCAAATTGGGCCGTTCGATATTCTGCTGAACTCAGCCGGGCTTGCCCGACACAGCAAGGCCGTGGAAACACAGCCGGAAGATTTCGATGCGGTGATAGGCGTCAATGTCAAAGGTGCTTATTTCCTGACCCAGGCTGTTGCCAAAGGCCTGCTCGACGCTGGCCGCCCCGGTTCGCTGATCAATATCTCTAGCCAGATGGGCCATGTTGGTGGTCGCGAACGCGCGGTTTATTGTGCGTCGAAATTCGCGGTCGAAGGCTTCACCAAGGCGATGGCGCTTGAGTTCGGACCGGCAAAGATCCGGGTTAACACGATTTGCCCCACCTTCATTCTGACGGATCTGACAAAGTCGACTTTTGACGATCCGGACAAGCGGGCCTGGATTCTGGACAAGATAAAACTGGGTCGCCCCGGAGAGGTTGAAGACATCATGGGGGCGGTGGTTTATCTGGCATCGGATGCGTCGGCGCTGGTGACGGGCACGGCATTGATGGTTGACGGAGGTTGGACGGCAGACTGATGGCGACACAAAAAGTTACATCACTGGAAGTTGCCCGTCTCGCCGGGGTCAGCCAATCTGCGGTCAGCCGTGTGTTCACCCCCGGCGCGTCTGCGTCGAAAAAAACCGTTGAAAAGGTGCGCAAGGCGGCCAAGGAACTGGGCTATCGCCCGAACGTTCTGGCCCGCGCTGTAGTGTCCGGGAAAAGCCGGATCATCGGGCTTGTCGTGGCCTATCTGAACAACCAGTTCTATCCCGAGGCGCTGGAGAAGCTGACAAACACGTTACAGGAACGTGGATACCACGTGCTGATATTCATGGCCTCGCATGAGTCTGGAAACATCGACAATGTGGTCGAAGAAATACTCGACTTTCAGGTCGAAGGGATTATCGCCGCTTCGGTGGCTTTGTCCTCAGATTTGTCAGACCGCTGCCGAACGGCCGGTATACCGATGGTGTTGTTCAATCGGGCACAAGACGACACGGCGATGTCGTCAGTTACATCTGACAACGTTGCCGGTGGTCGAAAGGCTGCCGAGTTCTTGTTGGCAGCTGGGCACCAAAAGATCGGATATATCGCCGGGTGGGAAGGAGCTTCGACCCAGCGTGACCGCGAAACAGGGTTTGTTGCGACCTTGCAGAAAGCCGGGGTTACGCTGCACGCCCGCGAAGTAGGAAACTTTTCGACGGAAGAAGCCCGGCAAGCCACGCTGCGGATGTTCGAAGCCGATCCGCCTGATGCGGTGTTTGTCGCCAACGATCACATGGCCGTTTCCGTGATGGACACGCTGCGGTTCGAATTGGGGCTGAATGTTCCGGGGGACGTTTCGGTCATCGGGTATGACGATGTCACTGTCGCCTCATGGCCAGCCTACAACCTGACCACCATTCGACAGCCCGCCAATCGCATGGTCACCGAAACTGTCGATATTCTGCTCGGCAAGATCGAGGACCCCGATGCCGGCCCGCGTCGGGTCGAGATTGACGGACCGCTAATTGTACGCGGCTCCGCCCGCATACCTGAAGGATGGAAGACATGAAGGGATTTGATCCCAAGTTCAAAGATTTTCCCGACTACATAATCGGGATTACCAAGGAAATCTGGGAAGATCGTGGCATTGCCACGCTGCACGACTATTACGCCCCGGACATCGTCGTGCGTTCACCTGGGTCGGTGGTTGTCGGAAACCAGAATGTCATTGCTGCCACTATGGCAACTCTGGCAGAATTCCCTGATCGAACGCTGTTGGGTGAGGATGTAATCTGGTCGGGAACGCCGGAAGAGGGCATGCTGTCGTCGCATCGCCTTTTGTCCACAGCGACCCATCTGGGTGACGGTGTGTATGGCAAGGCGACCGGCAAGAAGCTTGTCTACCGCATTTTAGCCGACTGCCACGCCATCAACAACCAGATCAACGATGAGTGGCTCATCCGCGACCAGAGCGCGATCGTGCAGCAGATGGGTTGGGACCCCAAGGAATATGCCCGCGATCTGATCGCGGGCGAGGGTGGGGCTGACGCCTGCGTGCAACCTTTCACGCCTGCGAACGATCAGCCCGGCCCTTATAAAGGCCGTGGCAATGACAATGAATGGGGCCAGAAATACGCGGATATCCTGACCCGGATCATGAATGCCGATATGAGGGTGATCGAGGCTGAATACGACCGCGCTGTTCTGTCAGAATATCCCGGGGGCAAGACCGGCCACAGTTGGGGGCCGGTTGATCGGTTCTGGATGGGCCTGCGCGCGGCGTTCCCACGTGCCGAATTCAAGATCCACCACCAGATCGGCCGTGATGACCCGATGATGCCGCCGCGCGCCGCGATCCGCTGGTCTTTGCATGGCACACATGACGGCTGGGGCGTGTTCGGTGTGCCCACAGGGGCCGAGGTCTTTGTGCTGGGCATCAGCCAGGCCGAGTTCGGTCCATGGGGTCTGCGCAAGGAATACACCTTGTTTGACGAAACCTCGATCTGGAAACAGATTCTTCTGAAAACCGGCGATCTCTAGAATGTCGCACCGTATCTCAAATCTGGATGCCGGGCAGGCGTTGCGGCGGTACCACGCCCATCGCGCCAGCCTGCGCGCCCGGCGACTGAACAATCGTCCGCCGGGTGGTTTGGTTTGATCCGATCAAACCCAAATCAAAAGGAGAAAAGATATGAGTACCATCGAAAGCCGCATCGTCCGTTATGGCGAACTGAAGCCATGTAAAACCGCGTTCATCGACGCGCACACTCCGGGCTCGAACCAGAAAGAAAATTTTACCATCATTGGCGGTGGGGTCAGCGAAAGCCCGGATCAGCACGTCCACATCACCGACAAGATCGGGTTCAACATCGGTGCAGCGGGTCAACCGCCGAAATGCCGCAACTCGCTGCACAGCCACACCACCGCCGAGGTGTTCTTTGTTGCTAAAGGTCGATGGCGGTTCTTCTGGGGTCGTTATGGCACGGCTGGCGAGTTCATCGCCGAAGAAGGCGACATCTTCAACATCCCGACCGGGATCTTCCGCGGCTTCGAGAATGTCGGCCAGGACTATGGGATGATCATGTCGATGCTTGGTGGCGACGATGCCGGTGGCGGCGTGACCTGGGCTCCGCAAGTCATTCAGGATGCGCAGGCCCATGGCCTGATGTTGGGCAATAACGGCGTCCTTTACGATAGCAAAAAGGGTGAGGAACTGCCACACTATGTGCAGCCGATGCCGCTACTGACCGAGGAAGAGCTGAAAGCCTACCCTGAGGTTCCCGTTGATGCGGTGATCGGCAAATACGTCGCTCGCTACTGGGACCTGATGGCGCTGGCGGCGGACAAACCTGCGGTTGTGATCGGTGAAAATGGCCTGATCAAAGACAAGCCCGGTTTCGAGGTTGATTTTTTGACGCGCGGTTCGGCTGTGGCTGAACTGGTCAAGGCGGACAAACCCGTGGTTCTGATGCCGGCGAGTGGCCATTGGCGCATCAAGATCAATGAGGTCGAGGTTACCCTGTCCAACGGTGATACCGCTCTGGTTCTGCCCGGTGAAAGCTACAGCGCTGAACCGTCTATGACCGGGCAAGCGGGTCTGTACCGGATCACCGCAACCGACGACCCTGCTGGGGCGACTTGGACAGGAGAATAACGCCGAAATTACACGTCCCGGTTTCAATCGGGGCGCGCGCAGCACATCCATCGCCGGCTTTCCGGCCCGGCGATGGACCTAGATTTGAATGGAGATCCTAACATGACCCGCGTTTCAACCACCCATGTGGGAAGTCTGCCACGAAATCAGGAGGTCGTTGACTTCATCTTTGCTCGCGAGCGAGAGGAACCGTTCGATCAGGCTGCATTTGACGCCTGCATGACCGCGGCCGTGTCCGAAACCGTGCGGAAACAAGTCAAGGCTGGGGTAGATATCGCCTCGGACGGTGAGACCTCAAAGATCTCTTACGCCACTTACGTCAAGGACCGCTATACCGGCTTTGCAGGTGACAGCGCGCGCAATGCGCCAGCTGACCTCAAGATGTTTCCGGGCTTTCTGCAACGATTGGCCGATGACGGTGGAACGCCCCAGTATGCTCGACCCATGTGTGTGGGCGAGGTGCGCTCAAAAGGGCAAGGTGAGCTGCAGAAGGACATCGACAATCTCAAAGCCGCGATGGCCGAGCACGGGGTCGAGCGCGGTTTTATGAACGCCGCCAGCCCCGGAGTTATTTCCCTGTTTCTGCAAAATGATTTCTATCCGACGCGCGAGGCCTATCTGGCCGCGCTGGCCGATGCGATGAAGGAAGAATATGAGACCATCGTTGGTGCGGGTCTGGATCTGCAATTGGACTGCCCCGATCTGGCCCTGTCGCGCCATATGCTGTTCACCGATCTGTCCGACGACGAGTTCGTGAAAATCGCCAACATGCATGTTGAGGCATTGAACCACGCATTGCAGAATGTCCCATCTGACAAAGTGCGTGTCCATATCTGCTGGGGCAACTACGAGGGGCCGCATTGCTGCGACATCGGCATGGACAAGGTGTTTTCGACGCTGATGTCGACCAAATCGCGCTATGTGCTGTTCGAAACCTCTAACCCGCGACACGCGCATGAATGGACGGTGTTCCGTGACCGCAAGGGTGAAATTCCGGGTGACAAGGTTCTTGTGCCCGGTGTGGTGGACACCACGACGAATTTTGTCGAACACCCGGAACTGATTGCTCAGCGTACCGAGCGGTTTACGAACATAGTTGGAAATGAGCGTGTAATCGCCGGATCAGATTGCGGCTTTGGCACCTTTGCGGGCTTTGGTGCGGTAGATCCGGATATCGCCTACGCCAAGCTGGGCGCGCTTGCCGAAGGGGCTGCCCTGGTCAAATGACGCCGCTTATCCTCCTGCCCGGAATGATGTGCGATGCGCGGTTGTTCGCACCGCAGATTGACGCTTTGTCAGGCAAATACCCGATCCTGTGCGCACCAATCGGAGGACAGGACACAATGCAGGCGCTGGCCGCCGATGTGTTAGCCTATGCGCCCGAACGCTTTGCTCTGGCGGGACTCTCGATGGGTGGCATTGTGGGGATGGAAATCCTGCGTCAGGCACCGGACCGTGTGGCTGGTTTGGCGTTGATGGACACGAACCCGCTTGCTGATTTGGACGAGGTCAAAGCCAGGCGCGGCCCTCAGATCGATGCGGTCGGACGTGGCAACCTACGCAAGGTCATGGCCGAAGAGATGAAACCGAACTACCTGACTGAAGGTCCGCGCCGCGCCGCCATTCTGGACCTGTGCATGGATATGGCCATGGATCTTGGCCCGGACGTTTTTGTCAATCAATCTAAAGCTCTGCGTGATCGCCCTGACCAGAGCAACACTCTGCGCAACTTCACCGACGCAGCACTCATTCTCTGCGGGCGCGACGATGCCCTGTGCCCTGTTTCAAGGCATGAATTGATGCACGATCTGATGCCACAGAGCCGGTTGGAAATCATAGAAAACGCCGGCCACCTGCCGACACTGGAACAACCGCGACAAACAACGGCGGCTTTGATCCGCTGGCTGGAGTTGATATGAACCAATCCTTGCTGGACCTGCTGAAAAAGATCGACACGCCGACTGTTTGTAACGCAATCGAAGTGGCGCAGGGCAAGCGCGGATTCAATGAATTCACCCGGGGCACGATGTTATGTTCTGATCCCGATGCGGGCGCGATGGTTGGATATGCCCGTACCGCGAAGATTGCCGCCGTGAACCCGCCGTCAGAACCGCCTGAGGAGATCCGCCAACGTCGGATGGATTATTACAGGCATATGGCAACTGGGAGCGGCCCGGCTGTCACCGTGGTTGAGGATTTGGATTATCCAGATTGCATCGGCGCCTTTTGGGGTGAGATCAATACGACGATCCACAAGGGCTTCGGCATCAGTGGTGCGCTGACCAACGGGGTAATGCGCGACCTGGGCGATCTACCCGGTAACTTCCCGGTTGTTGCCGGGTCAATCGGGCCCAGTCACGGGTTCGTACATGTGCGCAAAATCGGCACCTCGGTTTCTATCTTTGGTCTGAAGATCCAAAACGGCGATCTTGTGCACGCGGACCGTCATGGTGCGCTGGTTATCCCGCCCGAAGTCGTGGGCAAGCTTGAACGGGCGATCATCAAATTGCTTGAAACCGAAAAACTGATTCTGGATCCCGCCCGCGCAACCGGGTTCGATTTCGATGCCTTCGAAAAAGCATGGGCGGCGTTTGAAGCCTCTCGGACTTAAACTTGCGATCTGTATTCCCCGGTTCTGAAGGTGTAGACCCCGCTGGGATCTGTTGCAAATCTTCGACTTCAATATTCCGATATCCATTCACTCGAAGCACTTATGAGCGTCAACAGTCAAAGGTTTGCAACAGATCCCCGCCCCTGCGCATGGGACGCACTGCTAGCTTCTGTTCCTAAATCGTACCAACGCCGCGAATTGCAGCTTTGGCAACCTGTTCAAACATCGATCGATCGTTTGACGCTGATGCGACGATCATGCCCCCTTCAAGGGCGGCGACGATGAGGTTTGCCTTGTCAGCGGCATCCTTGACCCCATGCTTGACGAGCAGATTTTGGAGCCATGCCTTGTTCATCTCGAAGAAGGCTTTTGTGCGTTGGTTGATGTTTTCCGGCAGTCCGATGGCCTCGGCGCCCATGACGGCGCAAAGGCATATCGATTCGTTCAGCACAAGCGCTTTGGAGTAGAGCGAAACGAAGCAGTCCAGAGCGGTTTGCAGATCGTTCAGGTCAATCTTGTCCAGTTCTGCCTTGAATTGCTCGGCGTAGCGGGTGACGAGAGCCTCCCCGAGATCCGGTTTGGTGGGGAAATGGTAGTGTACGCTGGCACTTTTGATTCCCACATCGTTCGCCAGGTCACGGAAACTCATCTCCGAAAAGCCCGCACTGCGCACGCGTTTCTCGGCGGCGATGAGAATTTTTTCTTTCATTGTCAGTGGCATGACTACCTCCAATCTACCGATTGATAGATAAACGTTGACAGCCCAGGAATCAACTTCTAACTGTTATCTACCTAGTGATAGATAGATATTGATGAAAGGATCACGCTGATGGCTACTGGAAACAAACAAAAACGCGTCTTGCTGGTCATGTCGTCCGTTGACGAAATGGGCATCTCGGGCAAGCAAACCGGCACCTGGTTCGAAGAGGTCGCAACCCCGTATTACGTCCTGACGGAAGCGGGCTATGAGGTTGTCTTTGCCTCGCCCAAAGGCGGCAACGCGCCGATTGACCTGCTGTCGATGAAGGCTCCGTTCACTACCGAAAACACTGACCGCTTCTTCAACGATCCGGTGGCCATGTTCGCGGTACAGAATACCCGCAAACTGCGCGAGATCGACTATTCGACCTTCGATGCGCTTTTCGTACCCGGCGGTTATGGATTGATCTGGGATCTGGCGTCGGACAGCCATGCTATCAAGATGATCCGGGAGTTCTACGAATCCGAACGGCCTGTCGCGATGGTCTGCCACGCGCCGGCCATACTGCGGGATATCAAGAAGTCAGACGGCAGCTACCTGGTTGAGGGCCTCAGCCTGACCGGTTTCAAGAACGACGAAGACAGTGAGATCGAGCTTCTGCATCACCTTCTGTTCTCTCTCGAAGATGAACTGAAACGCCGTGGCGCCACCTACGTCAGCAAGGCCAACTGGGAGGCCAACGTGGTCGAAGATGGCGCCCTGATGACCGGCCAAAGCCCGGCGTCGGCACCACCACTCGCGGAAGCGCTCAAGCAGCGCCTGGCTGCCTGACGCCTTACGTCGGGGCGGGCACCTGTCCGCCCCGGCAATTCGAAATGGAGAAGTCCCATGTCCGCCGATCTGCAACCCATCGACAGTGTCGAGATTCTCGTTCTCATCGACAACCGGACGGACAGCCTGTCCAGCGTGCCCGAGGGGTTCACCCATGAGTGGATCAACCTCCACAACGTCGGGATGAAGCAAATCTCGGGCGCCGGTCAGTGTTGTGCCAATCACGGCTTGGCGTTGATCATCACAGCCCGGCGCGGTGTGACGGAACATACATTGCTCTTTGACGCCGGGCCGGTGGATTTTGCCGTCGAGTTCAACGCATCACGCCTTGGCAAATCCTTTGCAGCCATCGAGGCGATCGCCCTGTCGCATGGGCATTGGGACCATGCAGGCGGCATTCCAGCGGCAATCGACCTGATCCGCAAGGATGGCCAGACCGGCGAGTTACCGGTTTATCTGCATCCCGGGATGTTCCGCAAACGCGCCTTTCCGCTTTCATCGGGGGAACTGATCGAAATTCGCGAAATCGCCACGCCCGAAGCCCTGGCTGCGCAGGGGGCTACACCCGTTGTTACGGATCAACCGGTCAGCGTGCTGGACGATATGTTCTATATTTCGGGCGAAATTCCCCGTGTCACGGATTACGAGGTCGGATTTCCGGGTCATGTCCGCCGCACCGAAGACGGCGCGGGTTGGGAAGACGACCCGTTGCTCATGGACGAACGCTATGTGGCGGTGAACATCGCGGGCAAAGGGCTGGTGGTGTTTTCGGCCTGTAGCCATGCGGGTATCGTCAATGTCCTTCATGCCGCTCAAAGGGATATCCCCGGAGTGCCGATCCATGGCCTAACCGGCGGCTTTCACCTTGCCGGTGGCAACGAAAAGATCATCGACCGGACCGTCGCCGACTTTGCGCAGTTCGACATCGACCTGATCATGCCCGGCCACTGCACAGGTTGGCGTGCGACAAACGCGCTGGAACGCCAATACGGCGAACGGGTTGTGCCGATTGCCGTCGGCATGAAGATCAACCTTTGAGAAAGGGAATGAGCCATGGAAATCAATGCAAACTTTGATGAACGCGCTGTCGTCCACTCGGAGAACGAGCCCTGGGTCCCCTCGCCAATGAAGGGTGTCGACCGTCGCATGCTCGACCGGATCGGCGACGAGGTTGCACGGGCAACAACGATTGTCCGCTATGCACCAGGCAGCGCCTTTTCGGCCCATACCCATACCGGTGGCGAAGAGTTTCTGGTGCTTGACGGCGTCTTTCAGGACGAGCACGGGGATTTTCCCGTCGGCACCTATGTGCGCAACCCGCCGACCACGTCGCATACGCCAAGCGCGGCGGACGGAGCAACGATCCTGGTCAAGCTTTGGCAGTTCGACCCGGAGGACCGCACACAGCTGACAATCGACACAAACGCGCAGGACCCGCGCCCGGTTGCAGATGGCATATCCGAAATCCCGCTCTTTGAGGATTCCCGTGAACGGGTCCGGATCGAGATCTGGGACGCATCGGCACATGTAAACGTGACCGGGCACAAAGGGTTCGAGGCACTGGTGATCGACGGCAGCTTCACCGAAGGCGGAGAAGTCTTCCAGAAGAACTCATGGCTGCGTCTGCCACCGGGTATGGCGCTCAACGCCACGGCCGGGTTGGAAGGTGCCCGTCTTTGGATCAAATCCGACCACTTGGCGCAACCGCCAATCATCCCGACCCAAGGATAGGACAATGGACAAACCTCTCGCGATCGTCGCCGGTGCCGGCCCCGGCCTTGGACAGACGCTGGTCACGTCATTTGCTCAGAACGGATATACGGCCTTTGGGCTGAACCGGACCGTGCCGCAAGGCGCCTGTACCACGCTGGCTGTCGATCTGACCGAACAGCGCTGGAACAGGGCGAAGCTCCGGGACATGATCTGCACCCATGGCCCGCCCAAGCTTGTGGTCCACAACACGGCGAACCTTGTCATCTCGCCCTTCGAGGAGACAAGCACGGATGACTTCGAGGCGACCTGGCGTTCCGTGGTCCTGTCAGCGGTCATTCTGGCGCAAGGTGTTTTGCCCGCGATGGCCGACACCGGGGGCGGCACCTTCATCGTGTCTGGCGCCACGGCCAGCCTGCGCGGTGGCAAGAACTTCTCGGCTTTCGCTTCGGCCAAGGCAGGTTTGCGGGCATTGACCCAATCCCTGGCTCGCGAATACGGGCCGCAAGGCGTGCATGTGGTGCATGTGATCCTGGACGGGATCGTCGACACCAGGGCCAGTCGGGATCTGCACAAGATGGATCCGGCGCGGATGATGAAACCCGCCGATATCGCAAAGGTTTATCTTGATCTGGCCAGCCAGCCGCAATCCACCTGGACCCACGAGCTGGATCTCAGACCCATGGGGGAGGCATTCTGATGCAAACCGACACTCTTATTGTTGGCGGCGGCCTGTCCGGCCTCGCCCTTGCTGATCACCTGACACGCCAGGGCACAGATTTCCTACTGATCGAGGCGCAGGATCGCCTTGGCGGGCGCATCCTGACCAAAGAGCTCTCGGGCGGAAAGTTCGACTTTGGGCCGGCCTGGTTCTGGCCTGGCCAGCCGCGCATGGCTGCGCTCGCGCGGCGTTTCCGAATCCCGGTGTTCGAACAGTCTTCAACCGGCGATCAGATGTATCAGGACCAATCCGGGGCGGTTCACCGCGCCCGCGGCTATGCGTCGATGCAGGGGTCCTACCGACTTGCCGGGGGCATGGGCGCCATGATCAAGGCGCTTGCCGGATCTCTGGATGCCGGTCACGTCCTGACGCAAACCAGCCTCAGATCGGTCCGGCATTCTCCCGGTAAGATCACCGCACTTCTCGATCATGACGGCACGGCCTATACCGTTGAAGCCCGGCAGATAATGCTGGCCATCCCGCCGCGGGTGATTGCGGATACCGTCACATTCGAGCCGGCGCTAGATGCGGCTCAGCTTCAGGCCCTGAAGAGCATCCCGACCTGGATGGCCGGGGAGGCCAAGATCCTCGCGGTTTACGATGAGCCCCATTGGCGCAACGCCGGGCTATCAGGTGACGCCATGAGCCATCGCGGCCCCATGGTCGAAATCCACGACGCGTCTCCCATGGAGGGCGGCCCCTACGCTCTGTTCGGTTTCGTCGGCTATCCCGCCGACACGCGCGAGGCACACAAGGACACCATGATGGATCAGGCCCTGGCGCAACTCACGGCCATGTTTGGCCCCAAAATGGCGCAGCCCCTTGATCTGGAACTGCAGGATTGGGCCACAATCGCGGAAATCTCCCGCGCGCAGGATCACGTCCCGGTTCGCTTTCACCCAAGCTACGGTTTGCCTTCTGTCCTTGGCAGCCTTGCGGAAAGAGGTGTCCATTTCTGCTCAACCGAAACCGCACGCGGGTACGGCGGATTTCTCGAAGGTGCCCTGGAAGCTGCTGAGAGAGTTGCAGCATTCGCAGATGAAACCATCATAGCTGAGGCCTGACCGAGCTTTCACTGTCGCCCTTTGTCTTGAATGATCGCTCACGTATGGAAGATGGTTCGATGGCGGGATATCACGGCGCTGCTACAAAGACCGCTCACAACCGCAGTTGGAGGTGGTTAAACATCAGATCGAATGCCTACTATATTTCGGCCCTCGTGGACGGCCCAAACCAGACCTGCGTTGTACCTTCGGAACGCTGCAGCGCAGCCCGCATTGCCGACATTCGCTGCACCGCCAAAGTTTGGGTTGTCATAAACTAATAGTCTACGGGTTAACCAATCATTTATGCCTGTGGAACGAGCAACCGCTTCTTGACCAAAAAATTCCCAAAAGGATGACAGGATACGGATATCTTTTTCGACGGCGATCAATGGTTTCCCCCATCGGAGGCTTGTAAATAAGCGATATTCACGCCGCCTTTACATAGGGCTACGTTACATAGGTGCGCACCGGAGCATATCATACATAACGTTTCGATCCTCTTACACACGCGCATAAAGGGCAGATTCTTCAATCTGCCCTTCTCTATTGCACCAATTAATAAGAAACGGCGCAATTCTGTTCTCTTGTTCCGAATTAGGCTGCTAAGGCTTTCTTTGCAGCGGCGGATTCTTTGGTGATGTCTCTGCCGGCGGTCATCAGCAACTCGACAGTGTCTATCAGGGCTTTCTTGGCGATCTCGGCAAAAGCAAACATCATTTCAGTGGCGTCTTCGGTAGCGCCCGACAAAAAATCTGTGGCAGCTTTTGCGTACTCAGTTGGCTCCGCCTTGGCTTTTGACACTTCGGTCAGCTTGACAATGGTATCTTTGGTCCACACGCTGGAAATATCCGTTGATTTTTCAGCCGCTTCTAATGAAATGCGCGACAGTTTTTCGCTCAGCGATGTGGAAGTTCTGAACGCATTTTCGAAGAGTGCGGCTTTGAGGGGAAATTCGCCCATCGCATCTTTCCAAATCGCTGTGAAGTTCTGGATTTTTTCCATTGTCTTAAGTCCTAGTGTTTTGCGGGCCCACCCCGCATTATCTCCAATTGAGATTTTATCCTTTCTGCGACACAGCAATGCAAGGAGATAAGTTTACGCTAGGGAAAGCAGTGGAACGGAAGCGTTTTCAAAAACTTGCTTGCAAGCAACTTAGTCTCCGATGCCGGTGTCAACGGCATGGAACCCGAATCGCTAGTATCACTGGCCGCGGGTGCTTGACCGGTGCTGTCAGACAAAGGTGCTGTCAGACAAATTCGAACCTGTCTCCGTTAGGCCAAAAGAACTGTCCTTTATACAGCACCAATATACAGCACCAAGTTTGCGCAACTCGGCAAGAGCGGCGGACCGTGTCAGCTTGAGGGTGTCTCGGCTGGTGAGCGATCTTTCCTGGTTGAAATGGTTTTAGACGGAGGAGTGGACGGAGGCGAATTTCAGCAAACTTCGCATACGCTTGAAACGTTGCATGGTGCGTTCTCTTCGTCGGAACGGCAGGGGCATTGCTAACTTGATTGCACGCGGCTGATGGCTGTCTGGCCCGCGTCCGTCAAGCGGTCATTTCGAGAGCGTACGTTCACCCCCGTCGGCCAGCATCCATCTGCCTTCCGGCCAGAAGGCGTGGAATGCAAAGGCGAACATGACATCATGGGCGATATCCTGTCCCGATGCGTTACGCACCCGGACTGAGCCTACATCGCGCCCCTTGGCGATGCGCCCGGTGTCGAGGGCCGAGGCCTGCCCCGCGCGCCAGGAGAGCGTTATCCCGGCCTCAGAGATCTCGCCCTCTGCTCTCAGCCTCTCCAGAGTCCAGGCTTTGTCGCCGACGCGGATCACGCGCGCCAGTGGGTTGATGCCATGGGGCGGGTTTTCACCGGAATAGAGAAAGGGCCGCGACAGGGTGTCATAGCCGCGATAAGGGTTGCGCCCATAGTCGCGAATATAGGCCGGTTCGTTCATCACCAGCCCATCCGGGTTACGGCTGCTGAACTCCTCCCAGCTTTCCATCCAAGTGGGCAGGGTCTTCAATTCGGTGCCTGTCAGATCGCCGACGATGGCCCGGCCGATGGCCTGCTGCCACCAGCTTTCAGTTTCGCGGTCATACATCACCATGTCGGAATGGCGCAGCTTACCTGAGACGCCGAATGTGAGCGTGCCCGCAGCGGTGCGCCGATCGAAGCTCATGCCGGAATTGCACAATGGGCAAAAGGTGACGGCCACCGGGATACCGCCGACGCTGTCATTCACGATCTCGTGCCATACCAGATAGCGTATCGGATAGGCTCGAGGCTCGGCCCCGTCGATCTCAAGCGTGATTACTGGCTCGCGTTTACCCAGTCTCGTTTCGTCAGAAACGCGCAGGAAATTGGGATCGCTGATCGCAGGGATTCCGTCCTTGGGCGGACCGCCGGACTGAATCTCGGACCAATCCGTGACCGCACTGCGGCTGAAATTGGTCTGCGGCCACTCAAGTTCCCAGCGGTCGGGGCTGGCGAGCGCTGTACCGGCGACGAAGAGAAAGGCGAACAGGACAGGACGGCGCATTGGAATCTCCGGTCGGGGGATGC
This sequence comes from Ruegeria sp. AE4, assembly GCF_056542185.1. Classification (NCBI taxonomy): domain Bacteria; kingdom Pseudomonadati; phylum Pseudomonadota; class Alphaproteobacteria; order Rhodobacterales; family Roseobacteraceae; genus Ruegeria; species Ruegeria sp. AE4. Next base: position 70,539 of record NZ_JBQFZK010000015.1, read on the forward strand.
GCAATCCTGACGGCTGGACACCTGTCTGCAAAGGGCTGGCACAGGAATGTGAAGAGAATTCATGCCTCCGGTATCAGGTTGCCCCCTCGGGGCGTCGGCAAACCAGGGTGGAGGCAAGGGCCGAGATTCCGGCTAGGGCCTGCCCCGCATGGTTCACTGCACCCCGAAACCGGCAAAGCGCCAGCACCGCAAAGCCCGACCGGGTCGTAAAAACTACGTTGCCCGTCCGTACCATGGGCCACGTTTGGAACTACCACCGCCGCCTCGTAATAGCGGATTGTATCGATTTTGGGCCCTGACCGGGAAGCGGCTTCCGAAATACGCACAAAGGATGCCCTCCAACCTCCAAAGCGGTACCGGCCTCAAGTAACTCAACGTCGAAAGGAAACTTGGAGAACGGCCCAATCCGGATGAGGTGGGTGGTTCCTGCTCCACCGGCATCGAATGTGCCAAAGTGCAGTTGTCAAAGACTGCTAGGAAAGGAGCCACCCAATGACAGTAAAGACCGTCGGCCTCGATCTGGCCAAGGATGTTTTTCAAGTACACGGCATTTCGGAGAGCGGCTGCGTCATCTTCAACAAGGCGATCAAACGCGCGAAGCTGCTGGCGTTTTTTGAGACACTGCCACCGTGCACGGTTGGCATGGAAGCCTGCGGTTCATCCCATCATTGGGGTCGTCAGCTGCGCAAGCTCGGGCATGATGTGAAGCTCATGCCTGCCGGATATGTCAAACCATATGTTAAGCGCGGAAAAAACGATGCTGTCGACGCAGAAGCGATTTGCGAGGCGGTCCGCCGTCCGACAATGCGTTTCGTAGATATCAAGACGGAAGACCAGCAGGCCATATTATCCATTCACAGAACGCGCGACCTGGCCGTCCGACAGCGCACACAGTTGGCCAACATGATCCGCAGCCTATTGCGCGAGTTTGGGCAAATATTGCCCATCGGGATCGAAGCGGTGACGGCTTTTGCGAAGCGCCATCTGAGCGGCGATCATCCCGACATGCCTGAAATCGCGAACGGCATGCTTGGCATACAGTGCTATCAGTTCATCGGCCTGAATGAACGCATTGACGGCTATTCGAAGATGATCGAGCAACATGCATTGCTGAGTGCAGATGCACGCCGATTGATGCGCATGCCTGGCATCGGGCCGATCACAGCGTCAGCAATTGTCGCCACAATCGGTGACGCGCATCAGTTTCGGACAGGAAGAGATCTGGCCGCATGGCTGGGCCTCACCCCGCTCAACAAGTCGAGCGGCGGCAAGGAGAAGCTGGGCAAGATCACAAAGCAAGGCGATCGTTACATTCGCAAACTTTTGGTCGTGAGCATGACATCGCGCGCGGTCATGGCGAAACGCTCACCCGAGAAGGTCGATCTCTGGACTGCCAAAATCATCGCTGACAAGCCGTTCCGGCTGGCAACAGTCGCCATGGCAAACAAGGCAGCGCGGGCCATCTGGGCGATGCTCACGAAGAAACAGGAATACCGGCAGCCGGCGTTCTAACCACACCGACTGCCCACGAGATGCAAGACGTTGAAGTGATGATGCGGAAGTAAGTCAACCAAGAGCAAGGACACTCCGGGAATGGCAGCGGCCCTCTTCCGAGGCCGATAAGCCGATTGGAACCTCGCTCGCGGAATTCATCAGGGCCAGCGGAACACCACCGCACGAACAGGCCGGACAGACGACAGTACTGACGAAATCGACCGCAGAAATCGCCAAAAAACTCTTGCAATGCAGGAGCCACCCACAGATGCCGTTCGACCTTAGTCCTGAATTCTGCGGTTGCAGCCCGCTTTCCGGACATTCGCCGCAAGCGCGAACTCCGGGCCTCGTCGAACTCACAGATTGCGGACAAAGCCTCGTTTCTCTGCGATCGCACCAATGGCGGCTCAGGGTTGGCAGGGCAGAAACGTATGTTTTTTTGACCAAGCTTCTCGGTGATTTAAGGCTGCTCGGCCCAAACCTTGTAGTCGAACAGGGCGCCGTCTTCTTTGGCAAACTGAACAGTTTCGCGAACATATGCGGCGGAACGTTGGGGATCGAAATGATTGAGCCAGTGTTCGGGGTCGTCGCCGATTGGGGCAGGCAAGATGCCGTAGCCGAAATTTCGCTTGACGGTCCCACCGGCTGCCTGTGCGACCTCCATTCTTGAAATGCCAAAGCCGCGTGTGGCAAGATATTCGTTGAAGTCCAGAAGCTCGGCTTCGGAAATCCATTCAGTGCCTGCCCCTGTTTGTGCCTGCTCTATCAGGTCTTCAAACCGTGTATTCATTGCTCCTCCAGAGGACGGATGATGTCGTCCGGTTGGTTCTCTTTGTGCCCAAGCGGCAGATTACGATTGCTTACAGCGAAGACGTTACCATCGGGGTCAAGAAGCACCCAATGGCCATCCTGGCCTGTCAACAGGGTCATATCCTGCCCTTTGTATCTGCCGCGCCCTTCAACGATACCGCTCAGATCTGGACGAGGATTGGCGATGATCTCGTCAATTTGCTCAACATCGTGGCCTTTGAGGCCAATATATTCTCGCCCGCCCCCTTTGCCACCGTGGGGCAGAATTCTGTTGCCGCTAGGTGTCGTTGTGGCCCCAGGTCGGGCTTCGACAATATTCGGCCCCGCCTCTTCCGGGATCGGCGTTGAGACAATGTTGTCGGTCGGATCATCAGGAATTGGCGATCCGGTGTGGTTCGGCAGGCCAAGCTCTTCAATCGGATAGGTTTCAAGCCATTGCTCGACCCGTTCCGGAGTGAAACCCGGCAGTTGCCCCAAGCGGCGTTCATCCTCCGCAAGCTCAGGAAAGACTTCGACCCAGCCTTGCGCCAGTTCCCCATCCTGAAGCCGCAGTTCACCGCGCGCGAACGCTGCCCCGGCGGCTGCGATGAAATCCTGCAAAGCGCGCTGTTTCGCGGGATCACCGCCAACGCCTGTATCAAGAATGGTGCCGGGATTTAGCAACTCATAAAGCGCTGCCGCTTCGGCCCCTATTCGTGCGAATTCGGGGGTCTTGGGCAGGACCGGATACTCGCCGGTGCTAATCCCTTCCTGCACGAGGGCATAGGCTGTCGCCGCCAGGCGACCTTCGACAGTTGTTACATCGACCCCCAGTCGCGCGCCAGCATCGTCCACGCGCCTATCACGCATGGCTTGCGTCCAGTTTTGCAGCGCATCAGACGCAAGAAGCGCCGCGCCGACGCCCGTCAGAGCGCGCAAGCCACGCATCGCCTCCGTCAGATCGAGAGCGGGGACACCATTTGCCGTGGGTGCAAAGTCAGCGAGTACCACATTGCTCTGAACGCCCGGCAGCACTGGCTCGGCATAGCACCTGCAATTGTGTGCCTCGCCGGGATGCCCGCCCTCCGGTGGATTGTTCCAGCGGAAAACGCGGTCGTCATAGGCCGCATGGCTGTCGCGCACCTTGGCATCATCTCGCGAGCGCCAGATGTATTGCTGAATCCCCAAGCTTTCCTGCCGAAGCCGATTTATTACTCCCGCAAAAGCCCGAACGAGACGTTCTTCCATGTCTGTGCGCAGTGGCCGCAACCGTTGCGGATGGTTTTGGTATTCGCCGAATATTCTCTCAAGACGCGCGTCCCAGGCGTCGAGCGCTTCTGACTTTGCATCTGACACATCCCGCAATTCAGCTTCGGAGACAATTGGCACTGTGTCAGGCGGGGTCAGCGCGTTCAGAAGCATCCGAGTGTTTTCGGAGATCACCTGGTCGAGGCGTTCGCTGAAATCGGCCCGTAGAGCTGTGTAGTTAGGAAATGTCGACTTGAGCGATAATCCTACGCGGCGGCCAATCAGATGACCGTGTCGCTGCGCGATCTCGTACTTGCCGTCACCGCCGTGCCTTAAGAAGTGGCTGAAACTGTGTTGCATGGAATCTCCGAAAACGTGCCGGAAATGTTCTATTCACAATTGGTAAACAAAGCCCAAGACTACCGTTCGCAACTTTTTTGCGGAGAGCAACGCATCCTGCTTGCATTGGAGCCAGACATTCATGCACGACGCAGCATCCGACAAAATGGGCTCGTTCCAGACCTCGAATGCGGCGCAGCATCCTGTGATATGTTGCCTCGGTCAACGTCGGGTTGTCGTTGTGGGAGGGCATGGCGGATCGGAGGATCAGTCATGGAAACACCAAACTTACCTGCCATTCGTGCGCTTCGTCCCGCCTGGAACAAAGGACGTATTGTTGGTCAAAAGCGCCCCCTGAAGCCAAAACACGTCTGGGCGATCCGGGTTAGGCTCGAACTCGCTGAGAACCATCGCGATCTGGCACTGTTCAATATGGCGATCGACAGCAAGCTCCGCGGTTGCGACCTGGTGAAGATGAAAGTCGTTGATGTTATGGCGACAGGTCAGATCAAGGAACGGGCGTCGGTCTTACAGAGCAAAACACAGAAACCTGTGCGATTTGAGATATCCGAAGGGACTCGCGCCTCGGTCGAGAAGTGGATGGAAGACGAGGTGATGATCGGCTCCGAGTACCTTTGGCCGGGCCGCTTCCATGAGCGGCTGCACATCTCGACCCGTCAGTATGCTCGAATCGTCCGCGACTGGGTCACGTCGATTGGTCTGGAGGCAAGCGCCTATGGCACGCATTCGATGCGTAGAACCAAGGTCACTCAGATCTACAAGAAGACCGGAAACCTTCGCGCGGTTCAGCTCCTTCTGGGCCACACGAAGATGGACAGTACGGTCCGATACCTCGGTGTCGAACTCGAGGATGCCTTGGCCATCGCTGAAGCCATTGAAATCTAGTGCAGTTGGGTCGCCTACGCGGGCGGCCCAAACTGGTCATTCATCGCCTCTGGCCACGCTGCGGTGCAGCTTCAACGAACCGGCCATTCGCTTAATCTGCGAGATCGACGAGTTGTCCGACGTCTGCCTTGCGGGCAAAGTGAGCAGCGAAGTGACGCACATGATCCGCAAAGGTCAGCTTACGCCCGGAATCTGTCCGTTTCGCCAAGTTGCGGCATTGGCGGCACAAGCAGAGGGTTCGGTACCAACTCTTCGTTCAGTAAGAAACTTTGCAATAGATCCTAGGACACTGGGTAACGAAGATCGAAGAACACTGCGTGTAGTATCACGTCCCTTGGGAAATGAGCGCCTTTGAATGAAATTGTTACTGTCTGCCTCGATCAAAGTCCGAAACGCCATTAACACCAAGACTTCCTGGCCAAAAGTTCGCGACAAAGCCCTCATCATTTCCGCATTGACAAACCATTGTGAAACAGATGCACTTTGCTCGGGTCCGCATTCAATTTGACAGCTTTCCCACGTCGGTTTCGTTCAACGCCAGGAAACTTGGCGACGATATTCTCAGCCCCCGGCCTGCTGGCAAAATACAGCAAGGTCACTTCACCCAGGGCTTCGACAAAATCGACAGTGCCGTCCAGAAACCCAGCGGCGGCGTCGGCAACGAAATCCTCAGGTCGTACGCCGATATTGACCTGCAAACCCATTTGTTCGGGCGTGGTCGAAATGGATGAAACGGCTTTTCCGCCCGCATCAAGTGTGACCTCTGTCAAATCCCCGGTTTTGGAAATATTGCCAGACAGCAGATTCATAGAGGGCGATCCGATGAACTGCGCCACAAACTCGTTATCCGGCGTTTCGTACAGTTCCAGTGGCGTACCAACCTGCGCGATGCCTTTGTTGGCAAGAACGACGATCCGGCTGGCCAGCGTCATCGCCTCAACCTGATCGTGGGTCACGTAGATCATTGTGCTTTCGGGCATCGCCTCTTTCAGGCGCGCAATCTCGATCCGGGTTGCAACGCGCAGCGCAGCATCGAGGTTCGAAAGCGGTTCGTCGAACAAATAGACCTTGGGGTCTCGCACGATGGCGCGCCCGATAGCGACGCGCTGGCGTTGCCCTCCGGACAGAGCCTTGGGCAGACGATCCAAGAGCGGATCCAGTTGAAGGGTCTGGGCCGCGCGTTCAACGGCGGCATCGATCTCGGCAGCAGGCATCTTGGCGATCTTCAGTGCAAATGCCATGTTCTCGCGCACGGTCAAATGTGGGTAGAGCGCATAGGACTGAAACACCATGGCAATGCCCCTTTGGGCGGGCGGCACATCATTCATGACCTGCCCTTCGATCTCCAAGGTGCCGCCGGTGATCTTTTCCAGCCCGGCAATCATTCGCAACAAGGTTGATTTTCCGCAACCCGATGGACCGACAAAGACGATCAACTCGCCCTTTGCGATATCCAGATCGATATGTTTCAGAACATCGACCGGACCATAGGATTTCGCGACATCCGTAAGTTTGAGTTCTGACATGGTTTACCCCTTAACCTTAGCCATCAGACAAAACTGTGCGGGGTGCAGCGTAACGCTTCCTGCACCGTCGCTACCGCCGAGTTCCCGCCCGATGACCCGCCAATCACCCAAGGGCAAGTCGACCCGCTGAGCTTCCGTTCCAAGGTTGAAAGCACAAAACACCGCTTCAGACGCATCCTCACGCTGGAAAGTCAGCACAGGTCCAACCTGTTTCATGTTGGACTGCGCACCCGTAGTTAGTGCTGGGTGGACGCGGCGCAAGGCGATTGCGCGGCGATAATGGTGCAGCATCGATTGGTCGTTCGCCTCGAGCCGGTCAACGGCTCTTTCCGTTTGGGCCATACTAACAGGCAACCACGGCTCACCGGTGCTAAAGCCTGAATGTTCGTCCTGCGTCGCCCAAACCATTGGCGTGCGACATCCGTCGCGACCCTTGAACTCGGGCCAGAACTCGATGCCATAGGGGTCTTGCAGTTTCTCGAACGGAACATCTGCCTCGAGCAAGCCCAGTTCCTCTCCCTGATACAAACAGGCAGAGCCGCGCAGACACATCATCAGAACCGCGTGCTGGCGAATGGCCGCATCGTTTAGGTCCCAGCGCGAGGCATGACGTTCAACATCATGGTTCGAGAACGCCCAGCATGGCCATGCGTCGCCTGCCTTTTCCTCGAGCTGATCAAAGACCTGCTTTGCATAAGGCGCGGTCAACGCACGCTTTTCCAGAAACTCGAAGGCATAGCACATATGCATTCGTTGATCGCCCGAGGTGTACTGACCAATGATTTCCAGCCCGCGCTGTGCATCACCGACTTCACCCAAACAGGCACGGCCTTCATATTCGTCGGTCAGCGCGCGCAACCTTTCGAGGAAGGCGATATTCTCGGGCTGACTTTTGGAATAAAGGTGATCCTGGTGGTTATAGGGGTTCACCGCAGGCGCAATTGATGCATTACGTTCTTCGACCGGAAGGGCCGGATTGTCCCGCAAATGTTTGTCGTGGAAATAAAAGTTGATCGTGTCCAGGCGAAAACCATCCACGCCCATGTCCAGCCAGAACCGAGCCACATCCAGCAGTGCGTTTTGAACTTCGTTACAGTGAAAGTTCAGGTCTGGCTGCGAACTCAGAAAGTTATGCAGAAAATATTGCAGGCGACGAGGCTCCCACTGCCACGCTGAACCGCCAAAGATAGACAACCAGTTATTGGGCGGTGTGCCGTCCGGTTTAGGGTCGGCCCAAACATACCAGTCGGATTTCGGGTTGTCCCAATCGGCGCGGCTCTCACCGAACCAAGGGTGCTGATCAGATGTGTGTGACAGCACCAAATCGATCATCACTTTCAGACCCTTGTCATGGGCCTGATCGAGTAACTCGCGGAAATCTTCCAACGAGCCGAACATAGGATCCACATCGCGATAATCGCTGACGTCGTAGCCGAAATCCTTCATCGGAGATTTGAAGAAGGGCGAGATCCAGATCGCATCGACCCCCAGATCCGCAATGTAATCCAGACGTTGGGTGATCCCTTTCAAGTCACCGATCCCATCACCATTGCTGTCCTGAAAGCTGCGCGGATAGATCTGATAGATCACGCCACCGCGCCACCACTCTGACTTTGCTTTGGTTGATTTGGAAAGTTCTACAGTGTTCTGCACGTTCATCAGACGCCTCTATTTGACGGATCCGGCCAGCAGGCCACGGACCAGGTATTTTTGCATTGCGAAGAAAACAATCAGTGGAACAATGATCGAAACAAACGCAGCGGTGGCGAGGATTTCCCAGTTGCCCCCTCTTGTACCCAGCAGTTCGACAATTCGATTGGTCATGACGGTGGTTTGACCTGATGCATCAATCAGGAAGACTTTGGCCACCAGAAGGTCGTTCCAGGTCCACAGGAACTGCAGGATCGCGAAAGACGCCAGCGCCGGGAAGCTGAGTGGAAGGATCAGTTTCGTAAAGATCTGGAACTCAGACGCCCCGTCGACCCGCGCGTTCTCGATCAAATCATGTGGCAGACCGGCCATGTAGCTGCGAAGAAGGTAAATCGCCAGCGGCATTCCAAAGCCAGTGTGGGCCATCCAGACACCCAGATACCCTTTGCCGATCCCAATATTAAGATGGAATTTCAGCAAAGGGATCAGTGCGAGCTGAAGCGGAACAACCAAAAGCCCGACAATAGCTGCGATCAGCAACGCGCGGCCCGGGAACTCCATCCACGCCAACGCATAAGCGGCGAACGCCGCAACCAGGATAGGGATGATCGTGGCAGGAATGGTCACTGTGAGAGTATTAAAGAACGCCCGACCCATACTGTCGGTGCTGTTCTCGGCCAAGAGAACCTTGTGGTAATTGTCCAACGTGAACTCGGGTGGAAGTTCTGCACTTACGAAAACACGCGGGCCGCGGCTGCCAGTAAACTCCTCTTCATTTTCCGCTTTGTAGTTCCCGTTTGCATCGACCGTGATAGTCCCGCCACGACGCAATTCCGCTGTCTGACCGGGTTCATACGCATCCACCGCGCGGGAGCTGACACCCCACTTTGAGATCGTAGCTTTCTGCCCTTCGTCGAACAGGTTCCCTTCAATCACATACGTCCCGTTTTTCAGAATTTGCGTATTGGGCACGGCCGTGCGTAGCGTCAGGTTTTGTTCGGACGGGAACAGGGATTTCCACCAGCCACTGGTCGCGATCTGGTCAGCCGTGCGAAAGGATGAGATCAACAATCCCAGTGTCGGTATTACCCAAAGCACCACGAGAAAGAGGACCGAGGCCTGGACGATCCATCTAAGGGCGGGTTTGGTTCCTGCAATATCGCTCATCCCCTACTCCATTTCCCGGCGTGCGTTGCGGATGTTCCAGACCAAGATCGGCGTCACCAGCAACATGATCACCATGGCCGATGCCGAACCCACGCCCCAATCATTGGCGCGGAACATCTTGTCGTACATGTAGTTGGCCAGAACCTGTGTCTCCCACTGGCCATTGGTCATCGCGAAAACGATGTCGAAGACCTTCAGGACCAGAATGGTGATGGTTGTCCAAACAACCAGAATTGTGTTCCAGATTTGAGGCACCTTGATTTTAAAGAATATCTGGAAGGGATTGGCCCCATCCAAAACCGCCGCCTCGACGGTTTCTTCGGGGATGCCGCGCAAAGCGGCGGACAGTATCACCATGGCAAAGCCTGTCTGAATCCAGATCAGGATCCCCATGAGGAAGAAATTGTTCCAGAACGGAATGGTTAGCCAGGTTTGCGGCTCGGCCCCACCAAAGAACAGATAAAGCGCATTCAGAATCCCGATCTGGTCTTGCTCGGCCGGACGCGCATCGTAGATCAGTTTCCAAATGACCGAAGCCCCGACGAAAGAGATCGCCATCGGCATGAAAATCAGGGCTTTTGCGATGTTACCCCAGCGGATCCGATCAGTTAGCTGAGCTGCCAACAGACCAAATGCAGTCGACATTGCAGGGACCACGATCAGCCAGAACAAATTGTTGCGCATGGCTTCCCAGAATTTCGGTTCTGCCACCATCTGGACGTAGTTATCGAGACCAACCCACTTATACCCACCACCGGCGATGCGATCCGTGAGCGACAGGCGCAACGTCTCAACTACCGGATAGGCCAGATATAGGCCAATCGCTACAAGCGCCGGAAGCAAAAACAGCCAAGGCCGGATCATATTCGCGCGGTTGATGTTGCGGCCGGCATTCGGCCCGCGCGCAGGGAACAGAACCTTGTCCAGAAACTGGTTGGACAGAAAGAAATAGCCCACACAGCCCGATACGCCTATGGCGATGGTCAGCAGGCCCTGAATTGCCGGATGCATCATGCTCTCCGTTGCGAAGGGGAAAAGGGGTGGCCTGACGCGCAGACCGCCCGGGTTTTAACGCGCTTAGTCCAGCGAATCCCAGGAAGATTGGATCTCGTCAGCAACTTCCTGAGCGGGCTTTCCACCAGCATAGTCAACCATACCGGTCCAAAATGTGCCGGCCCCTACGCCGCCCGGCATCAGGTCCGAACCATCAAACCGGAAGGTGGTCGCGCCCAGAAGAATGTCGTTCATCTTCTTGAGCGTCGTATCTGAGAACACGGAGGTATCAACGCCTTTGTGCGGCGTCAGGAAGCCGGTCAGGGCCATCCATGTCTCATGTGCTTCGGGGGTCTGCAGATAGGCGATCAGATCATGTGCAGCCGGGCTGTCATTGGTGATTGCCCATAGCGTGCCGGCGCCAAGAACCGGGCTACCCAGATCCTTGCTTTCATATGCGGGGAAGTAGAAGAAATCAGCATCTTCACCGACAACCGTGCCTTCAGGAAAGAATGCCGGGATGAACGACGCCTGACGGTGCATGTAACATTGTGGTGGCGAACTGAACATGCCCTTTGGACTGTCACGGAAATCGGTCGTTGCGACCGTACCTGCCCCGCCCGCAACATAGTCATCATTGCGTGCAAACGCGCCGAACTCTTCGATGGCAGCGACCACTTTCGGGTCATTGAACTTCATTTCATTGGACACCCAGGCGTCATAGTCCTCGGGCGATTGAGTGCGCAGCATCATGTCTTCGACCCAATCGGTCGCTGGCCAACCGGTCGCACCACCTGAACCCAAACCGATGCACCACGGCGTCTCTCCGTCTGCGACGATCTGATCGGTCAAAGCCTTCAGTTCCTCCATCGTGGTCGGAACTTCGTAACCGGCATCCTCGAAATTCTCAGGCACGTACCAAACAAGGGATTTCACATCTACCTTGTAAAAAAGCCCATAAAGGTGATCCTGCCCTTCGGGCCCCGGAAAAGTGCCCAGATCTACCCAAGATTGTCCGGCTGCGTAATTGTCACGAACCCAATCAGCGGTGCCATCGCCCAACGGTGTCAGAAAACCCGACTTGGCCATATCCGCCGCCAGACCAGGCTGCGGGAAAACGGCTATACTCGGCGCCGAGCCTGCCTCTGCATCAATCCTGATCTGCTGCTCGAAACTATCTGAACCAACATACGCGTAGTCGTGGCCTGTCGCGGCTGCAAAGCCATCCAGAACCGCTTCGACGTTTTCCTGGTCCGGGCCCAGCCATGGCCCGAACACGGTAACCTTATCAGCCTGAGCCGTTCCCGCCATCAGGGCGAATGTGGCCACACCTGCATAAAGCGCGTGTTTCATGAAATCTCCTCCCAGTAATATCTGCGCATTGCAAGATTTTCAAAGCGCTTTGGATGTTGCACTTTATCTGCTGGCAATCAGATTCTGTCAACATATCGTTTTCTACCCCTCAATTATTGCCGATTTTGACCTCATTGCCAAAACGGGTTGACGGAAGCAAAAAACCACAACAAAACAAGTGAGCATCCATTTGAAGGCGCTTTGAACACAATGAACCTGAAGCAGCTCTCTGAGATTCTCGGTCTTTCGCAGACAACGGTCAGTCGCGCGCTGAACGGCTATCCAGAGGTGAACGAGGCGACTCGTGTGCGCGTGCAGGCCGCTGCAGACAAGCATGGCTATCGGCCAAACAGCCGCGCCAAAGGTCTGGCGACTGGCAAGTCCATGGTGATCGGGCACGTCATCCCCAGTTCGTCCCAGCACGAGATGGTGAACCCGATCTTCGGCGACTTTGTCGCCGGCGCTGCGCGGACATACTCTGCGAACGGCTACGACATGATGTTCACCACCGCGGATGACACTTCGATCGAAGGGGCCTATCGCAGCTTGTTTCAGCGCGGAGCCGTGGATGGCGTCGTTTTGCAAGGCCCCAAGGTCAACGAGCGTCGCATCGATCTGCTAAACCGGATGGCGGTACCATTTATCGTACACGGTCGTTCGACCGGGATAGATGCAGAGTATGACTGGATCGATGTGAACAACAAAAGCTCCTTTCGGCGCGCAACACAGTTCCTGATCGACTTGGGTCACCGCCGGATTGCCCTGATTAACGGGCTTGAGGATATGGATTTCGCACAGCGCCGTCGTGCCGGATACCTACAAGCGCTGGAACAGGCGGACTTGATCCCGGACCCACAATTAATGCGCAGCGCCGAAATGACCGAGGTCTACGGCCATCATGAAACCCGCGATATGCTGCAACTGGACGATCCACCAACCGCCATTCTGGCATCCTCGATGATTTCAGCGATTGGTGTGAGGCGGGCGCTGGACGAGGCAGGGCTGCGAATTGGCCGGGATGTCTCGGTCATCGCGCATGATGATGACCTTTCTTATCTCAAAAACGGACAGGATGTGCCCATCTTTACAGCAACGCGGTCCTCAGTACGGCATGCAGGAGAGCTGGCCGCCGAGATGTTGATTGAGAGGATCAAATCGCCTGACGATCCGGTCAAGACCAGATTGCTTGAGGCGGAACTGGTTGTTGGCAAATCAACCGGCCCAGCACCCAACAGGATCTGACAATGAAACATACGCGCAGCGATTTCCCCAATGACTTCCATTTCGGAGTCGCCACCTCTGCTTACCAGATCGAAGGCCATGCCCAAGGCGGCGCCGGTTCGACACATTGGGATACGTTTGCAGCGACACCCGGAAATGTAGTGCGGGGAGAAAACGGCGATCTGGCCTGTGATCACCTGAACCGGTTTGAACAGGATCTTGATCTTGTGCGCGACGCGGGATTCGATTGCTATCGCTTCTCAACCAGCTGGGCGCGTGTGATGCCCGAGGGGCGCGGACCTGTTAATCAGGCGGGATTGGATTTTTATGATCGCCTGACCGACGCGCTTTTGGAGCGTGGCATCCGTCCGTGCGCGACACTGTATCACTGGGAACTGCCGTCGCCCCTGGCCGACTTGGGCGGTTGGCGCAACCGGGATATTGCCGGTTGGTTTTCCGATTTCACTGAGGTCATCATGGGACGGATTGGCGACCGCATGTACAGCGTCGCCCCCATCAATGAACCGTGGTGTGTCAGTTGGTTGAGCCATTTCGAAGGGCACCACGCTCCCGGGCTGCGCGATATTCGAGCCACGGCGCGCGCTATGCATCACGTTCTGCTGGCCCATGGTCAGGCCATTCAGACGATGCGTGGGTTGGGCATGTCTAACCTGGGCGGCGTATTCAATCTGGAATGGGCCGAACCCGCCGATGACAGCGCCGAGGCACAACAGGCCGCCGCTCTGTATGACGGAATATACAACCGGTTCTTTCTGGGCGGCGTGTTCAACAAGGCCTATCCCGAGAATGTTCTGGAGGGGCTGGAGCCCCACCTTCCGTCGGGCTGGCAAGATGATTTCGATAGCATCGGAGCACCCGTAGACTGGTGCGGACTGAACTACTACACCCGTAAACTTATCGCGCCCGCAGAAACAGCGTGGCCAAGTCTCGCTGAGGTTCCCGGCCCTCTGCCGAAGACCCAAATGGGTTGGGAAATCGACCCCACCGCGCTGAGCAGGTTCCTGATCCGAGCAGCACGTGAATACACCGGCGACCTGCCGATCTTCGTGACCGAAAACGGTATGGCCAGCCCCGAGCGTCAACAAGACGATGACCGTATCGACTATCTGGATCAACACTTGTCGGCAGTCCAGGTCGCCTTGGGCGAAGGGGTTCCGGTTAAGGGGTACTTTGTCTGGTCCCTATTGGACAATTACGAATGGGCCTTGGGGTATGAAAAACGCTTTGGCCTGGTTGATGTAGATTTCAGTTCAATGAAGCGAACTCCGAAAGCGTCTTACTTCGCATGGAAGGACATGCTTGCTGCACGGATCTGTTGCAGAGTTTCTTACTGAACGAAGAGTTGGTACCGAACCCTCTTCTTATGTCGCCAATTCCGCAAATTGACGAAACGGACAAATTCCCGGCCCAGAGCCGACATTCGATCGACAATCGAGATTCTGCGATTGCAAGTCCACAAAGCTGCCGTTCGATGCGAACGCAGAGTTTGAGAAATTACAAGTGCCGCCGCCGTCGCCACTGGTTGCGAATAGAACAATACATTGGTTTCTTCCCAACGGGTGTGAGCTGGCTATCCGGCGGAATTCGACCAATACATGTGTGGTTTGTTGAACTGAGACCATTCGTCTGGTAACAAGACGAACCGGAAACCCTGATACAGGAGATATCAGATATGCTGAATTGTCAGACCTCAATACTTCGCGCGGTAGGCGCAGTAGCCCGTTAAAGCGGTCTGACAGATTTCCGATCTGAAGGCCGCCTCGTGAGCGGCCTTTTTTGTGTTTTCCTCATGTGGCGGCTTTCCATCATTTCATGGAGAGAACAATGCCAAGCTTATCACTTCACATACCAATTGGCTGGTCGCGCGGCCTCTTACTGCGGCTAGCGGCTATCTTCGACCGGCGACCCAGTGTGGAACGGCCTATTCGACGAAAGAGAGCCGAGTTGCCGGCTCATCTAAGGAAGGACGTTGGTCTTCCACCGGAGGCTGAACACCCACCTCCTTCGCATTATCGGTTCCCTTTTTAAGGAGCCGTCCAAGCAAGGGCATTAAGCTGCCCTTGCTTTTATCAATCGATCCGTGCCCGGAGGGATGCCTATCCTCCTTCCGCGCGATAAACGGACCCTGCGGTTTGCAGTTCCTATAGACAATTTTTCAAGGCCGCCGGAGAAATCGTTTCGCACGCATCCTGCAACCTGCAAAGACCAAGGTCGGCTGGTCCGAAGAAAAGCCGGGCAAACTGGAAGAGGAAATCCTGCCCATATTCGACCAGCTCAAGCCAAGTGCGAAAACAGCAGCGCCCTTGAGAACACCAGCATGTCCGATGCAAAAACTGACGTTGAAGTCGTCTCGACCATTGAAGGTTTTCTAGAGTAGCCAGTCCATCTTTTAACCCAGTAAATTCCACTTCACGTCAGGATGTTGCGGGTTTGTTTGCCGTGCCGGGGCGGCAAGACAACAGGATCAGGACCAGAAAGGACAGGTTTAGTACGACGTTGAAGGGCGCACCTACTAGAATAGAGCCTAAACTGTCGGCGCAAAACCAGGACCATGCCGCAATCTGAGCGGTCTTGGTCGCGGCTGTCGCCGATACCGGAGCAACATAGGTTCCCAGCGCCCACTGCATTCCCCCCAAGCCAACCGTCAGGCCACCGGTGATCACCAGCAATAAAGGCGACGGAACCATCAGCTCCGCGGGAACGGCGTGCATTGGCCAATACGCGATTTGCAGAAAGATATGCGCAACGGGATGAAGAAACTGAAACGCGGCCAGCGCAAAAAGCGCCCCGGTTGCAACAAGCACACCGCCTGATATTCGCATTGCTGACTGTTGTTGGGTCATGAGTTTCTCCTTTCGATATGCGCCCTTCATGCAGCTTGCAGGGGACGCAAATCAATTACCTCAAAGGTAAGTGAATTCTGTCCGGACCCTTGCTAAACTCAGGTCATGACACCCTATCCCGGCATGCTGAAAGAGTGGCGAAAGCGACGGAGGATGAGCCAGCTAGACCTCGCGGTCGAAGCTGAAGTCAGCGCGCGCCATATCTCCTTTCTAGAAACCGGGCGGTCCCGGCCCAGCCCGGACATGATCCTTCATTTATCTGAGGTCATGAACCTTCCGGTCGAAACCCGAAATCAGATGATGCGCGCCGAAGGGTTCGCGCCGCGTTTTGAGGCAACACCGATTGATGACGCGGCGATGTCGCCAATCCGGGATGCGGTCGAATGGACACTTCAGCAGCATGCCCCTTACCCAGGAATGGTACTGGACCGGCTCTGGAATGTTGTGATGCTCAACAGCGGAGCACAAAGGCTTTTCAAGCCACTGGGGATCGGCGAAGGGCAAAGCCTGCTGGACCTGCTGACCAGTCCGCTGATGCCTGAGCTTGTTGAAAACTGGCCCGAGGTTGCGCATCACACGATGTTGCGCCTGCGCGCTGAAAGCGCCAACGCGGGCGGCGTACCCGCACTGGATGCCGCGGCGCGCGCGTTGTCGCAACAGGGGCACGCCCGCAGTGACGCGGCGATCGGGCCGACAATTTCTACGATCTACCGCTTTGGGGGTCAGCGGCTTTCCCTATTTGGAACGATTGCGCAATTCAGCACAGTCACGGACGTCACGCTGGACGATTTGAAGATTGAGCTGTTTTTTCCGGCCGACGACCAAAGTGCCAAAATTCTGCATGACCTTGCCCAATTGGCTGCCAATTAAATCATGGTTTTGCAAGAGCCTTATCACGTCCCGGTGAACCTTGCTCATTCCTGACCTTGGCAGAGTTCGACAAACAGCCTGCAAAAGCGATCTGGACGCCGAACAATTCTTCCCCTAGAACCTTACCTGTTATCTTGTCCCCCAAAAGGACCAGTTTCATGGTGTTCCCGTCGCAGGGCTGAGCAGCCCCTCTTCATTCTGAGCTTAAAGCTCCTGACCGCGACTTTTTCGCCGGATCTTTTCCGGCAGGTGACCCATGACAGACCAAATCCTGATTTCGCAGGCGCCCACCCGCGCCGAATTCACGCCGTTGATCCGGCTGGCCGTGCCGCTGATGGTCGGGCTGGCCGCAGCGCTATTGATCGGCGTCGTAGATACGGCCATGATTTCTCCGCTTGGAACAATCCCGCTGGCGGCGGCCGGTGTGACCACAGCCGTTCTGATCATCCTGATCTCCGCCCTTTGGGGCGTGATCACGGCTATTTCCGTGCAGATCAGCCAGGCCGAAGGCGCACGCGATGCCGCGCGGGTTGCGCTTTCGTTGCGCAGCGGGCTGTTGCTGTGCCTTCTGGGCGGCGGCGGCGCGGCGTTGGTGATGATGGCGCTCTATCCGTTGCTGGGGCCTTTGGGTCAACCGAGGGAGGTTCTGGCGATCCTTCTGCCGTACTGGATGTCGATGGCGATCTGGATCGTGCCTTTCACGCTGTTTTTCGGCCTGAAGGCTCTGTTCGACGCCGTTGGGCGGCCCTGGACGGCCGTGGCGCTGTCTTATCTGGGTGTCCTGTTCAACGTACCCGCAAACTATGCCTTCATTCACATCCTTGATCTTGGAATTCTGGGCGCTGGCCTGGCCAGCATACTGTCGCAATGTACGTCGCTGTTAGCCGGGATTTACGTTTTGATACGCGCGCCAGGGCTGGCCGCCTTTCGCCAACGGGTGACTGTTGCATGGGCGGATGTCTGGTCACAGGCCAAAGACGCCCTGCCGCTCTGTCTTGGCTATGCAGGTGAGGGCGGAGCCTACGCCGTGGTGGGCCTGATGATGGGTTGGTTGGGGGCCGAGGCGCTGGCCGCCCATCAAATCGTCAACGCGCTTGCGGGGCTGGCCTATATGATCCCGCTTGGCATGGCGGGTGCTGCCTCGATCCGTGTGGGTCTTGCAGTCGGCGCAGGGAGTCGAGAAAGGCTCAGACCGATCCTGAAGGCGTCCTTTGTGATGGTCACGCTATGGCAGGCAGTTGCCGCCATCGTCTTCATTACCGCTGGTCGGATGATGGCGGAAAGCATGTCGGATGACCCGGCCGTCGTTGACCTCGCGGTCACGTTGTTTTTTATCGTGGCACTGCTGCAGGTTGCGGACGGCGTTCAGGGCACTGCTTTGGGTGCGCTGAGGGGAATGTCGGACATGAACCTGCCGACGATAATTACCCTGACAGCCTATTGGCCGCTTGCCTTGCCGGCCAGCTATGCACTGGGTTTCCTCTTTGATCTCGGAGCCGTCGGCGTCTGGATCGGCTATACTCTGGGTCTGGTGGCAGCAGCTATCGCCCTGCCCTTGCGGTTCTGGGCGCTGACACGGCCCTGAATTTTTGGGGGTATTCGATTGGGAAAACTTAGCCGCGAGCCACTTCGCGACGGAGTGATATGACTTGCCAGATCTTAGGGCTGCGACATCTTGGGCGTCAGGCGTGATAGGAGAGATACGGGATCAAAACCCGCCATTGCGGTCAAACCGGACATTGATCGAGGCTTTCCATCAATGCGATGCGGTCAATTAGAGGAGAGTTTCGCTGCAGGTGCTAGATGCTAACTAGCGCGGAACGCAAAGAACGCAGACAGAGTCGCTGCCTGTTTTCATCTAGGCCAATAGTAGCCATTAACTTGCTTTACTTCTATCCACCCTCGGTACTTGAAGACTTTGGCTAACCGGTGCACTTGACATCAAACTCAGCAGCGCGCTTGTTGTCTTTTTTGAAGAACTTCACCTGACCACTTGCGCCTTTGAACACGCCAGTGCCACCGACAACTGCCAATTGGGTTTCGAAGTGGGGCACGGTGTCGGGACTGCTCGGGGCTGGGTACGAGCCAGAATAGATTAGCTGGTTGCCGTCGATTGTTAGGTAGGCGTTAACGATAAGCTGGGTTTTGCCCTCACTTGCGCCAGGCGCTATCAGCGTCGTGACATTCTGCATACCAACAACCTGACCATCTTCACCGAAAACCGTGACGTGCCCAACTGCAACATCCCCGATTTTGTCGCCACCAGACGTGATCTTCAGGTCTTCTAAGTAGACAGTAAATTGACCGCATTCTAGAGCGCTGTCAGCTGAAACAGGAAGGGCATAGGTGAGAATAAGCATGGCGGCAAGAAAACGCATTTTGACACTCCTATGTAGAACAAAAAAGGGCTGGCGAACTATTTCGACAAGCCTTGCGAAAGCGTAGGATTGAAACAAGCCAGCATAGATGTTCGCTCATTGTTTTCTAAGCTCGATCGTCAACAACCAGATTTCAAAGGCGTATTTTCCCCCTCCTTCCTTGATGGTCGCTTCAAAGCGATCATAAAACTGATCCAGAAGAGGTTCGGTCTTCTGCTCAGTGTCACTGCGTAACAAGGATTGCCTGAACGTGGACTCGGTGAAGGAGCGAACAAAGCCTTTATAGCTTGCTGCGTACTCTTGGGGCGCATTGATCTGATCTGCAAAGATATCATCCGGTTTTTGCTGAGCCGGAGCTACCTCAGCTCTTTCGATCAAATATCCATCTGCCAATTCCTTGTTACGTTGAAATGGCTCTAGTGCCTCTTCCCTGGACATAAACCAGATTGGCATTACGAAGTCCCGCAGCGCGTGCTCAGATATTAACCCGTCTTTCACCATCGTTTCGGCAACGTCGTACATCGCGCGATAGGTGTGCCGGCCAGAACTACAAACGCCATTAACCTCGCTCGCATCCGGGATGGAGCCCAGTGTTGAGACCATAAGCCTGCCGCCACTTCGCAATTCACTATGTCGGAAAGTTAGGAAACTTTCCCAGTCTCGTTGCGCTTGTCTTTTGAGCTCCAGGCGAGCTTCTCCCTGCAAATCTGCGAACCACAGCGTGCCCTTTGAAGAGACCAGGGGCTGTGTGCTGAGCCAATGGCTCGCCCCAAACGAAGTCCCGACGTCAATGGTAGCGGTCGGTGCAGCCATTGAGAAAAAGCTACCTACGCTTGCAACAGGGCGAATACTGGAAGAGAGATTGGTGTAACCGTCTTGGCCAGCAGCAAAATCGAATAGGGTATTCCAATCGTTTTCCGCCTGATCGACATGGTGAACAAAGATGGAGCGACTTGGGTAGCGGTCAGCAAAAGACTTTACAGCAGGCTTGACCGACAAGATCGCGTTAGATCCTGTGCCACAGCCATAGTCAGCGATGTGTATTTCGTCTGATGAGGCCAGAACCTTGTCGGCCATTTCCCGAACATCGTCTGCGCGAGATTGAATTGAGTGCTTCTGCGGGAGGGAATTCCCTGCATAGTCAATCATTCCCTCAGTTGGGCTGCTCCTATCGTTCATTCGATCCTCCCACGTGCAGTTGGGTTGGCAGCTAGAGCTTACAGTTTACATTGTTTGTTGCTCAAAATCGATGAATTGCCTGACACAAAGCAGGTAGCATGTAGCCAACCGAAAAGCCGCGATCGCAGACCATCCGACGGCCACTTGATGCGAACAGAAATCGCTCAAGTTGGCCTTTGATCCGCAACCGGCTTGCGGGACATATTGGCAAACGCTACGTTGACCTGAGGCCGTTCCGAGGCGGCCCCCTGGTCCGCGGAAAGCTGTCATCGGCACCTCGCACAGAATGTGTGAAAACCACATCGGTTTCTCAGCCCGGATTAGCGGACCGACGGGCAGTGGAGGGAAGACCGATGACCAAATCACTCGATCAACTGCGCCGTGATGCCAAGGCTTTAGGCAAGGCTCTGACAGAAGGCGACAAAGGCGCCATGTTGCGTGTCCACGGCATTGTCGCAACCCCCGCAATCGGGGCCTACAAACACGCGGATTGTCTGCATGTCATAGCGCGCGAGACTGGATACGCTTCGTGGCCAGCATTGAAACTTGCCGTTGAAACGCAAGGTATGGATCGCGCGCAGAAACAGGGGCGGCTGCGTTGGGCGCTTTACAATGGTTCACACGAGACAGTCGTACATCTGCTCGCGGATGAACCAGACCTCGCAGACGGTCAGGTACCTCTTCTCGTCGCGCTGTATGACGTAGCAGCGATGCACAAGATCCTGGCGCAAGATGCGAATGCCGCGTCGCGCGAATACCCTCCGCGGCGACCAATGTGCCACCTGGCGTTTTCGCAATACATCAAGACAGCGCCTGAGAAAGAACCCGAGATGCTCGCCATGGCGGAATTGCTTGTCGAACACGGCGCTGACGTAAATGACAGTTTTGCATTCGACTCCGAGACAGACCAACGCTTGTCCGCTCTCTATGGCGCCATCAGTCATGCAGACAACATACCTTTGGCCAGGTGGCTGTTGGAGCATGGGGCAAATCCCGACGACAATGAATCCCTCCACCATTCCACTGAACTGGGCCATACCAAAAGTCTTCGTTTGTTGTTGGAACATGGGGCAAATCCGAAAGGAACAAATGCGTTGCCGAGGGCGATTGACTTCAACAGCACCGATGCAGTCCGGCTGTTGCTGGAACACGGCGCTGATCCCAATGAAGGCATCAATCCTCGTCCGTCGGGTGAACCTTCCTTGGTGATCCCCGCCTTGCATCAGGCAGCCCGGCGTTTGGCTTCGGGCGAAATCGCTCGGCTTTTGTTGGAGCACGGCGCGAACCCAAGTGCTGTTAGCCGCGGCCATTCTCCCTATGCCTTTGCCCGCATCTTCGGAAACACGGATGTCGCGTCAGTTCTGGAGCGCGCAGGTGCATCCACGCAGTTGACGTTGACCGAAGAGCAACTCGCACGGGCAGCGGACGCAGCGTCAAAGGACGACGACCAGATCGACATGAGTGCCCTGTCGCAAGAGATGAGGTTTCTTCTTTGCCGCCTCGTCTGGCGTGAAGGAACCCTGCCTCACATGCATCGACTGGTCGAAATTGGCTTTGACCCAAATCTGCCGGACGAAATGGGAATGCCGCCCCTGCACCTTGCCGGTTGGGAAGGAATGCCCGACGTCATGTCGTATTTCCTGAACCAAAACCCGGACCTGAACCACACAAATGCCTACGGAGGGACACTGCTGTCAACGATTGTTCACGGGTCAGAAAACTGCCCACAAAGGGCGCATCGCCATCACATCGAATGCGCGCGTCTGGCGCTGGAGACCGGTGTGGCGCTTCCGCGAAAGGCCTCGCAATTTGCAACCGTTCCCGAGATGTCCGCCTTTCTTGCTGACTGGGCGGAAGCGCATCCCCTGCAAGTCTCGGAACACGGAGTCGTCTAAGGTTCGAAGTGCTTGCGCCAGACGTATAGGCTGCCGTAGCCAGATTTTTTAACGGCTGACCTTCATCGGCAGGATCGGCCCCCAGGGCGTTTGCCGCGCTTCACCAAAGGCAGAGAATCCCGCCTTGTGATAGGCCGCGATCGCACGCGCATTGTCCGGGTGCGGATCTGTTGCGACAACCGGGGCTCCTGCGGAAAACACCCGTTTAAGATGCTCAGAGATAAAGCCCGGGCCGTGCCCGCGCCCGATCATATCTGGCTCACCAATGAACTGGTCGATGCCCCGAGATCCCGGCGGAAGGGAATAGAAATGGTGATCCTCCCAACCGTGAACAGTGTAATCCTGGATATATGCAAACGGGCGTTCCGCAAGCGAAACGATCCATCGTCGGACTCGCGCGTCTTCCAGTTCGTTGTTCGTGCTTGGCTCATTGGAATCCCACCATTCGCGAACATGTGGGTGCGATTGCCATTCTGAGATCATCGCAAGATCAGCCGACGTCACCTTGCGAAACGCATATCGGTTAGGGGTAAGCATGGCTAAAGGTAGCAAACAGGGGACATATGTATAAGACCATCTGCTAATCTCTGGCGACGTGGCACTATGCCTTAAGAACCAAGGGTTTGTTTTGGCGCTACCCCGGCTCCCGACTGCAGCTAAGTGACCCGATAACTCGAGCTGCAATGGCGGCCCATAAGAGACATTCGTTGCCCGCCTCCGATGCTGCGGTCGCAGCCCGTACTGCCGCCGTTCGCTGCGGGTGCAAAGTCGAGAGCTTGATGGGTTAGAAGCGGACCACTGGTCTAAGCTGCACCGCATATGCTCAGAACGAATTCAACGCGTTGTTGCACTGATACCCTTGGCAGCTCCCTTCTCAAGTAGCCAAGGGTATCTAGTGCGCACAAAATACGGTGATACTCCTGAACTGCTGCGCAGAAGTCGTGTCTGCGCTCACCATCCTGCGTGAAAAGCTCTTTCCATGGCGGAGCCACAAAAACTTGCTTCGCATATTGCCGAGTTTTTCCGAGTGTTTCTGATAAGTCCTGTCCGCCGGAACTCGCTAAAGCAACAGCTGCATCGACCAACCCGCGATCAAAAAAGACAGAACCTTCTAACTCACGCGCTGCGTGCAAGTCGCTCATTGCAACCTCAATGGCACGCAATGCGAATGCGTGCATGTTGACCCACGGCAAAGCGTGACCCGATCGGGCCAATTCATCCGCAACAATCCGTCGACCGGGCTCTGTCACCGTGGCGTGTCCGCGCTCGCCGAGGGCCTGAAGTAACGTTGACTTCCCGCCACCAGAACAGCCTGTCAGCAAAATCAACTTTTGTCTCATCTCTGTTTCCGAAAACCAATTCTGCTTCGCGCTAACGTTCGTTTTGAGGGAGTCCGTCTGCGATCTCGTAATAGTCCCCTTTCTCGGACACGAAGATATGCATCGCGAGGGACGTATGCGTTGGACCATCGAATACGCCCATGGCGACAGCCGTCCAGTCATGGTGGATCGGATCCCAGAACAGTGTTGATCCACAGGTGCCGCAAAAGCCCCGTCGCGCCTTTTCAGAAGACTGGTACCAGCGCACTACATCCTCGCCTTCGATCCGAAGTGCTGTACGGGGAATATCTATGGAGGCCTCAAAATGACCGGAATGCTTGCGACATTGCTGGCAGTGGCACGCGGTGGGGCGTGGCAGGTCACTTTCGACGACGATCTTTACGGCGCCACAAAGGCAAGATCCTCTATGCATGGCCGACCTCCTCTGCTTTTGGCATACGGTTTCGGCGCCGCATGTTCAGTGCTTGAATGAGAGCTTTCGCCTCGACTGGCGGCTCCTGTTCGACGCGTCGGTAGTCGGTACCATCGTTTTGACGCGTCAGAAGCCCGGCAGAAATCATTGTGCGCCGCAGGGTTGCTGGATCTTCGAACGCGTGTTCGAGAATCAGACGCTCGTTGACTTCCTGCTCCATCATCGACTGTGCCGGCGGAAGTCTTGCCCAGAGCGCCCAAAGAGCAAGCGTTTGCACGTTGCGTCTGGACGGCCAGCGAAGGAGACGACCATTGGCATCGAATTGATACAAGGCGCGCTCTACGGTTCTCGCATCAACAGTTTGCCCGTTGGTTGCGCGCGCAAGCCTTTGACCAGCGGCATGGACCGAGCGCATGTGTTGGACGTTTTGAAAACCTGCGGCACGCGCAGCCATATTCATGAGCACGAGGTGCGGCGGGCTTGCGTCACCGAGTTGCTTGGCGAGGGATCGCACAAACACGGTCAAGTCGTCCGCGTGTAACGGCAGAGAGATTTTAGGCATGGGGCTTCCACATCAAGCGCCATTGCTGGATCGTCGGTCGCTGGCTTAACGAAGCGGCGCTCTCAACTGTGTTAGTGAATGCTTTGCCGTTCGATCTGTTTGGCAGGTTTAGCTCTCCCGGAGGAGCAGCGACGCCTCGGTTTCTGCCGACCGTGCAAAGTAGATAGCAAATGATGCGACCGAGGCCAAGGCCATCGTTGTATTGCCCGCCCAACCAGACAGTTTCCTTCATCCGTCTCTTCTTGGTTCGCTCTGATCGCTGGAGAATAACGCGATCTTGTTGCCTTGAGGATCGCGCAGGTAGCCGACAAAAAAGTTCGGTCCGTAGGCCTCTCTGAAGCCCGGCGCTCCATCGTCTCTTCCACCCGCCTCAAGTGCAGCGGCATGAAGATCACGAACCTGTTGTTGGCTGCGCGCCTCGAACGCGACCATCGTGCCATTTCCTGTTGATGCGGGCTTCCCGTCAAAAGGAGATTTGACATAGAACTCAGGGAGGTTTGGCGCCTGCCCCGGCTTTGTAGGAAGCGCATAGCTCAGGTCACCGTGATAGTGTTCCAGCTGATATCCGAGATCTGGCAGAAACGCGGAGTAGAAGCGTTCAGCGCTCTTCATGTCATCGGCACCTATTGTGATGTAGGCAATCATAGTTAAGCATCCTTGTGATTTGTTCCCATTCGTCGCTTGACGCGTTTAGTCGCGGCGGTTCGCGCATTTGATCATATAAACCAGTATCGCCGCGCATGTTCGGCCTTAGCCTCTTCGATAGTCATGCGATTTCTACCAAGCGGATCAATTGATGGAAAATCATTGGGTCGTGCTGAAGCGGGCAGAGTGCCGATGGCAAGAACGGCCGCACCGCCGGCAAACGCCGCAGAAAGGCCAAACATGGCACCCCAGGATATGCCAGCGACGATCCCGGCCAAAACCGCTCCATACGCGCCTACCCCGTCCAGCAAAGTGAACGCGAAACCCAGCGTCGTACTTTCGTTGCGATCCGAGTGATCAACTGTAGCTGCCAGCATTGTCGCTCGAACTGCGTCCAGCGAAGCGACCCCAAAGGCCATCAGGGCTATCATGATCCAGAACGGAGGCTCGAACACCAGTACACCGATAGCCAAGGCAGCAAAGCCGTTTCCAGTTGCGAGGATCGAGAAGCGGTTGAGCTTGTCAGAAATTGATCCGACCAACGGTTGGGCGAGCGCCCCGGACACAAGCATAGCTGCGAAGATGCCCCCTATCATACTGGGTGCAAGTGCGTGAACCGTCGCCAAGTAGAGTGGGATCATGCTTAGCAGAGCGATCAATGCCATATTGTAGAGCGAGACCATGGCAACGAGGCGGATCCCCTTTCGACTGCGCCACGTCTTCAGAAGCAGTAAGAGCTCCTTGCGATTGATACGCAAAGTTTCGGAGGCAGGAACCGCCCGTGCGACCCACAAAAAGCACACGCCAACCAAAGCGGTTGGAAGCACGGAAAGCGCCAAAGCAACGGGCCAATCGAGGGCCGACAGAAGCAACCCGATCGACAGTGGCGCGAAGACCTCCGCAAAGGATCCTCCAACGGCATGCACTCCCAAGGCGCGGGCGCGTGTCGCCTTGTTGGTGCTCGTCAATATTCCAGTTGCGATCGGATGCCAGGCCGCGTTGCCCATACCAGCGAGCGCCAGAAGGATAGCAAGGCTCCAAAATCCTGGCGCCGCTGCTGCGAGAACATATCCCACGACGACCCAGAGAAAGGTGCCGACAAGAAGACGACCGCGGTTCGAAACCCAATCTGCGATGAGGCCTGCTGGCAGGTAGGCCAAAGCGCCGCCAATGCTGAACAGCGTAAACAGTAGACCGACCTCAGCGGGGGAAAAGCCCATGTGTAGACCAGCAGCCGGCACGATCAACCATAGCGCTGCAATTGGCCAGTCGATGGCGAAGTGTCCCGCGGCGAACCAGGCCATTAGGGATCGTTCTGTCATGGTGGCTAACCCATCGAGTGCAAAACATCGGGCACGGTGCCCGACTGATTGGCGATTGATAGCGAAGGATGGTATGTCTGTCTGTCGACAGGGAGACGACTGTTATCGAGGATTCGTCAATGAAGTACAGCACGCCGACTACATCTGATCGACCCCGCTATCTCGGGGAAACGATTGAGCCAGCGTCAGGCGAAAGCTACGACTGGCATTCCCACGATTTTGGTCAACTGATCTCGGCAGCCTCGGGGTCGATGTATGTCGGAACCCCGGACCGGGTCCTGCTGCTCAGTCCGGCCATGGCGATCTGGATTCCTCCAGATAAAGAACACTGGATGCGCTATGGGGCGAACAACGTCATGCACTATGTCGATGTCAATCGCGAAGAGGCAGAGTGGCTTGGACCTGATTGCCGGGTCGTTGCCATAACACCGCTTCTGGACGCATTGTTTGTTGCGGTGATGCCTGAAGCAACAGGCACGCGAACAGTCAAGCACAACACAGCGCTGCATGCGTTGCTTCGACAGGAGATTCTCGCCGCAAAGGACGTGCCGCTTACTCTTGCATTGCCAAAAGATACGCGGATTCTCGACGTCGCGCGTGGTGCGCTCGACGACCCTGGTAGCGTTCGCTCGGTCGAAGCCTGGTTGTCGGATGTACCAGCGAGCAGAAAGACCATCGAACGACTGTTCATCGCCGAAACAGGCATGCCGCCTTCGAAATGGTTGCGCCATGCACGGGTCTTGCATGCCGTATCGCTGCTCGCGGCGGGTAAGAGCGTAACCTCGGTTGCCTTCGACATGGGATACGAATCTATGAGCGCGTTCAGCTACATGTTTCGACAAACTCTGGGCGTCAGTCCGAGAGAGTTTTTAAGGAACCGGTAGGTTGTACCAAAAGGGTCAGATGCTTGCTACGGTCCTAACCAGTCGTTGACTACCACACTCGGCCGCTGCGGTCGCAGCCCGCTTTCCCGACATTCGCCGCGAGTGCGAAATCGATGGCCAGCTGAACCCACAGCCGGCACATCAAAGCCGTCATTCGCCCGTGAGTTTTGTCATCGCGAACTTTGCAATCCTCTCAACTGTTCCATTCGAAAACTAGCCAGAAGAAAATTCGCCAAAAAGTTCTGCGCAGGAATTTGACTATCGATGAAATCCTTAACCTTACAATGCCCATTGCCTTTGTGCCTGCAGTCCTAACGGTTGATCCCGTCGGCCCGCGTAAGCACGCTGTAAAGCGGATAGCGTATTCGACAAAATGTCGCTCGGGTTGTTCGTTTTCGTAAGGTCGCGTGACGAGACTGCATCTGGAATAACACGCCGCTTGCAAACTGCAGACGGCGTGCTCTCCCTGAACGACTAGGTATTCGCGTTTCAATAGCCTACGGTAAAGGCGGCGCGTGGAAATTTGGGCGATTGAGCCTCATCTACAATTGCCACTGCAAAATCTTCCATGGAGATTTCTGAGTTGCCGACGTCATAAACAATCAGGTTATCTGTGTCGGTTCTGAAGACGCCCCGGCGTTCACCGGGCTGCAATAAGGCGGACGGGCTGGCATAGGTCCAGTTTGCTGAGGCATCCGATGAACAGAGTTCCCACTGCGCCATGGATGCACGTGCGGTTGGGACTATGCTTTCAGGCAGAAAGTCTGGATCTGATAAGACAGTGTGCGGGCTGCCATCGGGCATATGCAGACGAGCGGCACCCCCAATAATAATTACACGAAGACGGACAAGAGATGCGACATGCAGGATGGATCGGGTCAAAGCAACAATTTCGCCTTCACGCCCGGCCGGTGTACGCACAGCGCTTATGGCCAAATCCTGGCCAGCCATCGCAGTGG
The DNA here is from genome assembly GCF_056542185.1 of Ruegeria sp. AE4. NCBI lineage: Bacteria > Pseudomonadati > Pseudomonadota > Alphaproteobacteria > Rhodobacterales > Roseobacteraceae > Ruegeria > Ruegeria sp. AE4. Next base: position 98,535 of record NZ_JBQFZK010000015.1, read on the forward strand.
CCAATGCCGCAGGGTCTGCGACATCTGCAACAACCGGCTTGGCACCTTTGGGTAGTTTTTTGAGCCCCGCCTCATTTCGAACTGCCGCAGTAACCTCATGGCCACGCGAAATGGCCTCAGTCACGACACGAGAACCGACGTCGCCAGTGGCACCAAATACAACAAGTTTCATGAGCATTCTCCTTTTGAGACGAGGTGTGAATTGGAAGTTCTTGAAAGTACGGAATTGCCCATCTGCCCAGCACGCTGTCCAAGCCAGATTGCCGTGAGCACAACCCCGGCTCCGGCGATCTGGGTGGGTGTCAAAGCCTGACCAAGAAGCATCCATCCAATAATGACTGCGGAAAGCGGGCTGAGAAAACCAAGGGCTGAAACGGCGCCGGGTTCGATCCGGGAAACGCCCCGGAACCATAAGATGTATGTCAGCGCAGCCCCGATCAGAGTGAGATAGACGATGCCGGTGATGTTTTGCGTATTCAATGGTGGAAACGCAGGCTCAAACAAAAGCGCCAAGGGTACCAGCAACAGCCCCCCTGCCGTGAGTTGCCAGGCCGCCAAAGTCAAAAGGGGCACAGGGGCTTGCCACTTCCGGGTCAGAACTGTGCCCGCCCCCATGGAGGCTGCGCCCCCGATGCCCGCAATCACTCCAATCGGATCAAGTGAAACCCCCGAACCAAGAACAAGAAGTCCAACCCCAAAGATACCGATCAGTGCCGCGATCACCGCAGATAACTTGACCGTCGTACCAATCAGCATCGCAGCCAAGAATACGACAATCAAAGGCTGAACCGCCCCAACCGTTGCGGCTACACCACCAGGCAGCCGGTACGCCGCCACAAATAGCAATGTCCAGAACACGGTGAAATTGAGCGCACCAAGAACGAAAGCGCGTATCCACCAGATACCCTGCGGCAGTTGCCGGGCCAGAACGAGCAATAGCAGGCCAGCAGGCAGCGCACGCAGGGCAGCCATTGTGATTGGATACCCAGCAGGAAGGAATTCAGTCGTAACGTAGTACGTGCTGCCCCAGACCAGCGGCGCGATTGCAGTGAGCGCGATGTCGACATGATGTTTCATGAGGAATCTCCATTTATCTTGACGTCAAGATATTACTCATTCTCTTGACGTCAAGATAAATCTTCGCAATATGCTTCCATGGACCACATTGATCGTATCATTTCGCAATGGAACAAAGCCCGACCCGACCTTGATGTCGGACCGATGGAAACGATTGGGCGTCTCTCCCGCCTGGTGGCTCAACTCAGAAAAGAGATGGACAAAACCTGGAAGGTTTACGGGCTAAACCTCGCCAGCTTTGATGTACTGGCGACTCTGCGCAGATCCGGAAAGCCTGAAGGCTTGTCGCCCGGGGAACTGCTTGACCTGACCATGGTGACATCGGGGACAATGACCAACCGAATTGACCAGCTCGTCAAGGCCGGCTTGGTCGAGCGCGCGCCAAATCCGGAAGACAAACGCGGCTTCTTGATCCGATTGACGAGGGACGGGTTCTCAAAAATCGAAAATGCCGTCTCAGATCACGTTGAAACACAACATCGGCTTATGAACGGTTTATCGCCCGAGCAGCGCGATAACTTGAATGGATTGCTTAAAGCACTGGGCGAGGCGGTTGACGAAGATACGAAATAAATACTGATAAATTAAGCGCCTCCCAAGAAACCATCACATTTTCAGAACATGGCGCACCTTGGAAACAGGGCACCTGCAGTCGGGTAAAGCATTCGCGAAACACTGGTGAACTTTGCGCAACTCGATTGATATATAACTGTCCACCCTACGCAATAAAAACTGATTTGTTACGCACCCATGTCACAAACTCCACGCCTGCCGCGTCCTGTTTCTATACACCCGAATACAGGAGCACCTCATGCAATCCCGCCTAAACCACTTCGCCGTTGCCCCGCAACTTATGCAGCCAATGCTCGACATGGAGGAATGCCTCAAAACATCCGGCCTTGAGCACAGTCTAATCGAACTGGTAAAATTGCGCGTGTCGCAGATCAACGGCTGCGCTTTCTGCATTCACATGCACACCCATGACGCGCGTGCGCAGGGTGAGAGTGAAGACAGGCTTCACTTACTGAACGCGTGGCGAGAGTCGTCTCTTTATTCCGGGCGTGAACGCGCCGCTCTTGCCTGGGCCGAAACGCTGACCCGCATCGAGCAGAATGGTGCACCGGATCACATCTATAAAGAGATGGCCGTTCAGTTTTCAGATCAGGAAAAGATCGCCCTAACGCTGGTTGTGACAACGATCAATGCCTGGAACCGCATTGCTATTGGCTTTGCAACGCCACATCCTGCCGCCAAGGAGGCCTCGGCCGCATGAGTCATATGATTTCACCCGTCAACGACCAGATTTTTGTCGATCTGCGACCGCGCTTGTTTGCGGTCGCCTATCGAATGCTGGGCACCGTTGGCGACGCGGAGGATGTAGTACAGGACGCATTTTTGCGTTGGCAGAAGGTTGATCATGCCAGTGTGCGGGACGCGACGGGTTTTCTGATCCGAACCGTCACGCGGTTATGTTTGGATCACATGCGGGCCGCGCGTATTCGACGCGAAACATATCCCGGCGAGTGGTTGCCGGAACCACTGATCACAGATGATGCCACCGAGCGACTGGACCGTGACGTCTCAGTGGCACTCCTACTGGCGCTGGAGCGGCTGACACCTCTCGAGCGGGCAGCATTTCTGCTCCACGATGTGTTCGAGCAATCATATGACGAGCTGGCATCGGCACTGGAACGCACACCTGAATCCTGCCGCCAGCTTGTCAGCCGAGCGCGGAAACATGTGCAGCGCAGCAAACCTCGAACACAGGTTGAGCCGCAACAAGGCGAAGCCATCGCCAAGGCATTTTTCATGGCCGCCAAAAGCGGCGACACCGACGTTCTTACCAAATTGCTTGCGCAAGACGTAAGATTTGTTTCGGATGGCGGCGGCAAAGTGCTGGCGACACTCAATCCGATTTTGGGCCGAGATAAGGTGATGCGGCTATTGTCTGGATTGGCGCGTAAATACTCTGATCAATCTGTCCAGCAATGGCAATTCTGCCACCTGAACAATCTGCCATCGATCCTCAGCCATGAAGCGAGCGGCCTTTTGCAAACGATGTCGTTGGAGATCGAATACGACGTGATTACCGCTGTTTACGTTGTTCGCAATCCGGAAAAGACACGTCATCTGTCGTTCGACGAACACACGCCCATTAGTGGCGGCCTATCTGACTAGGATGACTACATACGGAGAAAACACCGGCCCTGAGCCGACATCCAACGACCCATCTGGATTCTGCGGTCGCAGCCCGCATTGCGGTCCTTTGCCGCGAGCGAAAATTTCCATGCAGGTCGAACTTACAGATCGCGGACATAGTGTTGAAAAATTCCGTTGATTGGTTTGCCTGTCGCTGATTCACTCGTTTTTGAGAGTGGAGGTGCGGTGATGATGGGACCGAGGCA
>NZ_JBQFZK010000016.1:0-88875 GCF_056542185.1 Ruegeria sp. AE4
GACCACGCAGCCAGAAGAAGCCCAGAAAAAACACCGAGGCCACCACCATGCACCCAAACCATATGCGCAGCTCGGGCAGAGTTGCATTGGTAATCGGTGCGTCAACAGCCCAGGCCGGGCTGGCGCAGAGCGCCATCACAAGCGCAAGGCCGCACCATTTGCCGCGGCTCAAACCGGCAATCATGCCAGATGCTCGTCTCTAGTCAGTGCCGGGTCCCGCGCAGGACCTTCAATATTGATGCGCTCCTGCTCGGTCACGATGGGGCCGCCGCGTACCTGATTGTGGATCGAGGTGATGTATTCCCCCAACATTCCAATAAACAGCATCTGGATACCTGACAGGAAAAACAGGGATACGATGATGGTTGTCGTCCCGCGTGGTGCCTGATCGGGATTAAAGAAAAACAGAACCGCGGAAATGAGCGAAAACAGAATACAGCCGGCCGCAATCACCAGTCCGCTGATCGTGCAGAACCGCATCGGGGCACGCGTGAAAGAAAAAATAGCATTCAGCGCCTGATCGGTCAGCGCCATCAAGCTGTGCTTGGTCAAGCCGCTTTTCCGCGCCTGCCAGACATAAGGTTTGATGATCCGGCGGAAGCCGCAGCTGGCAATGATGCCACGGATATAAGGGTAGTGGTCATTGTGGGCCAGCACTGCCTCAAGCACTTTGCGGTCAATCAGTTGAAACTCTCCGACCGATGGTTCCAGCCAGACGTCCGACAGACCATTGACGATCCGATAGAAAAGGCCGCGTGCGTTGCGCATCACGAACCCTTCCTCTCGGGTACTGCGGGCACCGGCCACCACGTCATAGCCGCTTTCCCACAACTCGACGAACTCCGGGATCAGCTCAGGCGGGTCCTGCAGGTCAACAGGCAGCATGACAACAACCCCGTCACCAGTGGCATAGCGCAACCCGTTGAAGGTTGACCGGAACACCCCGAAATTGCGGGCATTGACCACCACTTTCACGTCCGAATCCTTTGCGGCGATCTCGCGCAGGATATCCACGGTCCGGTCCGTGGAGGCATTGTCGATGAAAATATGCTCGCGCCTGTAGCCCGGCAGTTCCTTGTCGAAAATCGACTTTACGGTTTCATAACAATTCGCCACGTTGTCTTCTTCATTGAAGCATGGCGAGACAATGGAAATTGTTTTCATAGCTCTATTTAACATCAAACAGCACCGCTTACCCCAACAATACCCGGGTATAATTATATCATCCCGCGAAGTTCGGGATTCGCACAACATCTAACCTGCGGGAATACCATGAAATAACGTGTGCTCATCGCAACATCAAAAGCCCAATTCGCCCCTCTTCTGCGGCAAGAGTATCTTGCCATTGTTTCCAGCACGGTTACTCGGCTTAGTGTTCCCAGATATTGTAGACAGATAAACATTCAGATGAACCGCAAAATCCGCAATTCACTTTTCAAACTCCACACCTGGCTGGGGCTGCATCTGTCGCTTTTCTTCGCATTCATGTTTCTGACCGGCACACTGCTGGTCGCCGGGTTCGAACTTGAATCAATCGGTCGTCCGGGCATCTGGAACACGATCGACAAGGAAGAGCGCACGGCCAGCTTTGGCATGATCTATGATGGCATCAAAGCGGCCCATCCCGAGAGTGGCATCTTCTTGATGATCAAGCGTCCAACGCCTTGGTTTGCGGATCGCACATTTGGTCGCACGGGCTGGGGAGAAAATGTCAGTTTCTGGACAGACCCCGTAACCGGTGCCGTCGTCGGAGAAACGCGACCCAATGGATTTCGAGATATCCTGCGAGGCTTGCATGATACCTTCCTGACCGAGAAGCGGATTGTTTTCATGCTGGTCAGTGCCACATCTGTGATCCTGCTGTTTCAGATCATCAGCGGCCTCATCACCTATCGGCGTTTCTGGAAAGGGTTTTTCCGCTGGCCCAGCCGTGCGGGCGGGTTGCGCGCATGGGCGGGCAGCACACACCGGCTGACCGCTCTCTGGTCAGCACCCCTGCTGATTTTGACCGCTGTGACCAGTTTCTATTTTCTGCTGGGCAGTCTGGGGTTTGAAAGCACCCGACCACAGCCCAAGCCACCAGTGCCGCGTGAAACCATCCTGCCGACAAATTTCGACGCCGACCTTATCAACCAGGCCGAAGCCCGCGCCCGTGACGCCTTACCCGGGTTCGAGCCCTTCATCATGTTCCTGCCTGATAAACCAACTGGGTCGTTCGGGTTCACCGGACATGCCGCAGGGCATTCGGGCTTTTTTGGACCGAGTAACGTATCTATTGATCCGGTGACGCTCGAGGTTCTGGGCGCTTACACCCCAGATGAGATTAGCGGGCTCGCCTACTGGAAACCTCTTATGGACATGCTGCATTTTGGCACCTGGGGTGAGGCGTTTTCGATGGCGCTGTGGGTCATACTCGGGCTGATCGCGACTGGCCTTGCTGTCACCGGTGCTTTGATTTTTGCAGGTCGACTTGCCCCTGAAGCTACGCAATATGGGCCGCTCAGACGTATCTGGTGTGGTATGGGATGGACCCGGTGGGTGTATTTACTACTCGTACTGGGTGTTTTGGCGGTCGCTGTTACCCGCTTCGGCCCTGGTTCTCATGCCAAAACCAGTGCGTTTGCTGTCGATGCCCCACCCTCGGTGGTCTGGATGTTTATGCATGCACCACTCAGACGTGACATACTCCTTGATGTCGAACTGCGGATAAGTGATCCCGATGTCAACACCGTCTCCATTGAAATCAATGGGAAAGAGGTGCAATCACTTGAGATCACGCAGATGGGCGAGACTGTCATAGCACCTTTCCAACTACTACCCTCAAACACGGAAAACACCATTATTGCCCACCTACAAAAAACGGATGCAGACACAAAAACCGTTACATTCCGACTAGGGCAACCTCTGTGGTAAGCGAAGCTCCACCACTTTTGATCAACAAGGAGACGCATCCCCGCAGAATGTGCATTCTGCAAACCTGTTCATTCTTCTCCTTTGGTGGCGGCATTCAACGCCACATCAATGACCTCAGTGCCTCACTGATGGCACGCGGACACAGGGTAATAAAGGCCGGAGCACCGGGCAAAACCAGCGCACACAATGATGGCAGCCTGTTTTTGCCCTTACGGTTCGACCGTGTCAGCGATCATGCTGCAAACGGTCAGCTTAGTCTTGCAACCCGGCTTTATTGGCTGGCTCTTTCAGCCCGGACCCTGCGGCACGCGCTCAAAGCACATAAGGTCGATATCATCCATGCACATGAAACTGCCCCGCTTCTGACAGCCCGTCTAGCCAGCCTGGGGATGGGGATCCCCATTGTGATGACCTATCACGGGTCTTCTCCGGGGCGGATTGACAGCGTGGCGCGTGCCTGTCGGAAACAGGCGGACCTGACGATCTGCCCCAGCGAAACGGTTATGCAATCTCTGCTGGAACGCCACGTCGATCCCGACAAGGCGCGGGTGATGCTTTTGGGCGTCCAACCCAACCCACCAGCCGACTCTGCCACAGCAAAAGCCCTGCGACAGGACTTGCTAGGTGAAGGCGGGACACATCTGGTTCTTTCGCTATCCCGGCTGGATCATCAAAAGGGCCTTGATGCAATGGTCGAAGTGACCCGGCGTGTGCGGCAGGATCTGCCCGGCCTGCGGATCGTTGTCGGGGGCGAGGGTGTGCTGCGCGGTCAAGTCGAAGCCTGGGCCGATGAGGCCGGAGTATCCGACATCATCCGCTTCCCTGGGGTGATCTCGGATGTCGCCACCTATCTCGCGGCCTCTGATCTTTATATGCTGACCTCACGGTGGGAGGCCCTGCCGATTTCAATTGTCGAGGCGTTCCGCGCCGGGCTGCCGGTGATCGCCACCGATTGCGGCGGTGTGCGTGAATTGGTGGATGGCGATGTCGGGCGCCTGTGTGCGGTCGATGATCTTGATGCCCTGTCTCAGGCGCTGCGCGATCTTTGCACCGACCGCGCCGAATATGACCGGCTAAGCACCAATGCCACGGCGCGCGGTGCAGAAGACAGGTTTTCGCCAGCCCATGTGCATAGCGGGTTTGAAAAGCTGTATCGGCAACTGGCCGGGCGGGGATAACCCCCGGTCAGTCCGCCGCGCCGTTCTCAAAAGCACCAGCTTCCAAGGCAAGGGTCAGATCGGCCCGCCCTGCACGATGCGCGGCCTGCGCAAAAGCCGCGCCAAACCGGCCCAATACCTGATCTTCGCGCCAGAGCGCCTCAAACCCCTGCCGCGCCGCTGCCGCCATCTGATCCCGCGCGACACCTCCGTCCTGAAAACGGCGCATGGCTGCGATCAGGTCATCTTCGGTTTCGAACAGTTCCCCGCCCCCTGCCTGCTCCACGATCTCGGGGAACGGACCCAGTCGCCGGGCGATCACCGGCGTGCCCAGCCGGAAGCTTTCAATCAGGATGATGCCGAAGGTCTCATAACAGACCGACGGTACGATCAGCCCCAGCGCGCCGCGGTAATAGGCGTTCAACTCGTCAGGTGCCTTGCGGCCCAGGAATTTGATCCGGTCATTGCCTGCGGCTTGTGCCTTCAACTCATCCGCGTAATCGCCATCACCGAGGATCAGCAGATCGGCATCCGGGTAACGATCAAAGGCCGGGAACACATCCTGCAACCCTTTGATTTTTTCCAGCCGTCCGACAAACAGGAAATAGGGACGGTCATGCGCGGCGGGTTCCGGCAAAGCGTCCTGGTCCAGATCGGGCAGGAAATAGGGCAGCACCTGCATCTCCTGCCGCAGGCCGAACTCGCGATGTTTGGCCCGGCTGAATTCGCTTTTGGCGATGATCAGGTCCATGTGATCCAATGCCCGGTCCAGCACACCGGTATAGCGCCACAGCTGCGGTGGGCGTTTGTAGTTCAGCACGCAGCGCAGGCACTGGCGGTCATCGCACAACTCGCGCCCGTGCCGCCACAGGACGTGGGTGGGGCAGACCAGCCAGTGCTCATGCGCCTCATAGATCTTCAACCCCTCGCCCATCGGCAACAGGCCGGGCCCACCGATCAGCGAGGTGTTGTTGTGCCAGATGATATCCGGTTTCCGCTCGGCCAGTATCTCGCGGATGCGGGCGGCATGGACAATCGGGCGGCCAAGCTGCTGGGTCAGCAGGTTCGACATCATACCATTGCGGCTGCGCAACCCGATCCGCCGGACACCATCAGGGGCACCTTCGGGCTGTGGTTTTCCGCCAAGGATCAGATAGCTGTCTTCGTCATGCACCACCGTCACGTCATGCCCCCGCGCCACCAGCGCCCGGGCCATGCGCTGAATACCAATAGCATCGCCGCCGAAGGAGTATGGCGGGTAAAACGTGGTGAACATCAGAATGCGTAACGATTTCATCTATCTCTCAGCCCCTTGGGCATCGGCTGCGGGCAGATGCCCTCCTTGCGGTCTCAACATCGAAGCCAGCAAGCGCAATCTGTCATGCTGGAACAGAAAAGCCAGAAAGCCATAAGTCAGGATGCCCACCACTGTGCCAACAAGTAGAAGCAGCGCCGGGAACATCCCGTCCAGTTGCCGCACAATTCCAAACACTGCGAGAGCCATTCCTGCAGATAGCAGAAACGGTGCGAGATGCTGCAGCATCAAAGCCGGGCCGGGCAGCTTTGCAATATGGCCCAGATTGGCGAATTTGAGCGGCCAGATCAGCAGAAAGACCGCCACGAAACCAGCTGTGACAACCGATAAGCCATAAGGGGCCAGCACTACAATCGCTGCCGCCGCCAGCGCCACCTCGACCCAGGACAGGATCGCGAGACGCCCGACCTGACCGGCCGCCAGACAAAAGGTCTGCTGCACCTTTTCGGCACAAAGATACATGCCGAACACTGACATCAGGCTCAGGACCGGAGCCGCCGGAGCCCATTTCTGACCGAACAGCAGCACCAGCGCCGGTTCCGACAGAACCGCCAACCCGGCAAAGGCCGGAAAGGCCAGAAACCCGGTCAGGCGCATGACGTCGATCAGCAAATCCGTCACCTGACCACCATCGCGCGCCGCCGCACCAAAGGCAGGCTGCGCCACGGTGCGCAGCGGTGTGATAATCAGGAACGAGGCGGTCTCGATCACGCGCCAGGCGATTGCGTAATACCCCGCCGGAACCGGCCCCAGCATCGCGCCGATGATCACCGCGGGGGATTGCACCGCCGCCAGTTCCGCCGCGCGCAGGCCCAGAATCCGGTGGCTGAAATGCAAAATCCTGCGCATGTGATCCCGCGACGCGTGAAAAGCCGGACGCCAGGATACCGCGCCCCAGGCCATCACGATATTGGTCGCTGTCATCGCCAGCCGCTGACCGACCAGGCTCCAGACCCCGTACCCGGTCAGCGCCATGCCAATTCCCACAACCCCTCCGACCGCCGCGCCAAGTGCTGCGCGGATGGCCAGAACACGGAACTTCATTTCCCGGCGCAGGATCGCCACAGGCACTGCCGTCAGCGAAATCATCAGCACTGTTGGGGACAATCCTATCAACAATTCGCCCGCAATCGGCTCATTGTAGAATTTCGAGACCAGCCCTGCCCCCAGATAAAGCGCAATTGTCAACCCCCCCCCGAGCAGCGCCAGCAACCAGAAAACCGAATTCAACCGCTCTGGTGACAGCGCATCACGGGTCAGCAGAATGTCGGAAATCGTTTCGCGGACCAGAAATTCGGAAAACAGCACAAAGGCCGCAACCATCGCCAGCAGGCCAAAGGCTTCGACCCCTAAAATACGGGCAAGAATGGCAAAAATGATGAAGTTGAACGCCTGTTCGACCCAGATACCAGCCGACATCCAGGCAACTCCGCTGCTGAAACTCTGCCGCCCTGACATCCGTTTCCTTCCTGCTGCCCGCACCCCGCCATGTTCCAGGCGACACATGCCTCAAACACTTGCACCTGCTGCGTGCAGTATACGTAATTACAAACTTGACGCCTTAACGGTCGAATTTGGTCAAATTTATTGTCTATGTTCAGTCTGTACGTGTTCGAATACTATACGCAATACAGGGAATTATGCCCGTTACGTTCCATGCGCCACGCAAATCTTGCAGCGGGGGCTGGGGCTGGGACTATTAAGTGAATAAAAGGTTTTCATTTTCATGAACAAAGTCGCAGAGCCGATGGTGACGAACAGCACCACATCTGAAGAGCTGATCGCATCGGAAACCGCCGGCATGAGCCTGAGCGTGGTCATCCCCGCCTATAACGAGGAAAACGCCGTCCGCCATACTGTCGAGGACGTACGCGCCCATCTTGAGCCGCTGAATATCCCTTACGAAATTATCGTGGTGGATGACGCAAGCCAGGACAATACCCGCGCCGAAGCCGAGGCCAGCGGTGCCACCGTTACCTTCAACGACGTCAATTCCGGCTATGGGGCCAGCCTCAAGCGCGGGGTGCGGATGGCGCAGCATGAATATGTGGCCATTCTGGATGCCGACAGCACATACCCTGCGCGCTATCTGCCAAGCATGCTGGCCATGTGCCGCGATCAGGACATGGTGGTGGGGGACCGGGGGGCGGCGATGAAAAACGTGCCGCTGCTGCGCAGGCCGGCCAAGAAATTCCTGTTCGCCTTTGCGTCGTTCCTGGCTGAGCGCAAGATCAACGATCTGAACTCGGGCCTGCGTGTGTTCCGCAAATCCGAGCTGATCCCGTTCCTGCCGCTTTTGCCGCAGAACTTTTCGTTCACCACCACGATCACGCTGTGCATGACCTCGAATGGCAAGCGGATGATCTATACGCCCATCGAATACGGCAAACGGGTGGGAAAATCGAAAATCCGTCCGGTTGACTTCATTAACTTCATCATCCTGATCCTGCGCATCAGCACATTGTTCAACCCGCTTCGGGTGTTCATTCCTCTGGGGTTGGTGTTTTTTGCCCTAGGGACAGTGAAGTTCCTTATCGACCTCACCTATCTGAACCTCAGCGGAACCACGGTGTTTGCATTCCTTGCCGCGATCATGATCTGGTCCCTGGGGTTGATCGCCGACATGATCTCACGGCTGCATCTCAGACCCTGATTGGGCATGGCACAAACTTTCCGAAGCAGTAAAGGAATGCACACGTGACGGATGTTTCCCGACCCAACGGCGACGACAAGCCCCATATCATCATACTGGGTGCCGGACCGGCCGGGCTGGCCGCGGCCCATGCGTTAACCGGGCAGGCCCGCGTGACGGTAATCGAACGCGCCGCTATCGCGGGCGGCAATTCAGCTTCCTTCCCGGTTGAAGGCGTGATTTGCGATTATGGCTCGCACCGGTTTCACCCGGCGGCAGAGCCCGAGGTTCTGGCCGATGTGAAAGCCCTGCTGGGGGTCGATCTGCTGCTGCGCCCGCGCCACGGGCGCATCCGGCTGGGCGGAAAATGGATTCACTTCCCATTGAAACTGACCGACGCGCTGATGCGCCTGCCCAAACCCTTTGCCTTGTCGCTGATCGGGGACATGGTGCTGAAGCCGTTCCGCAAGAAAAGCACCGGGCCCGAGACATTCTCGACCGTCCTTTATGACGGGCTGGGGCCGACGATTTCGGACAATTTCTATTTCCCCTACGTACGCAAACTGTGGGGGCTGGACCCGGACAAGCTGGCCGTGAAACTGGCCGAGCGCCGGGTCGGCAGCGGATCGGTCGGCAAGATCCTGATGAAGATGCTGCGCCTGCTGCCGGGGCTGCGCAGTGAAACCGCCGGGCGGTTCTTTTATCCGCGCAAGGGGTTCGGGCAAATCTCGGACGCGATGCGGGACAGCGCGGAAAGCAACGGGGCAACTTTCCTGTTCAACACCGAAATCACTGCCATTGAGCGGGACGGCACCCGCATCACCGGCCTGACGATCCGCGAGGACGAGGACGAACGGCGCCTGACCGGCGATCTGATCCTGTCGACCATCCCGCTGACCGGGCTGACCCGCCTGATCGGCGCGCCCCCGCCCGAGGTGGTCGAAGCCGCCCGTGCGATCCGATTCCGCGGCATGATCCTGCTGTACCTGGTGCTGGAGACAGACCAGTTCACCGAGTTCGATGCACATTACTTCCCGGAACTGTCGATCCCGATCAGCCGGATGTCAGAGCCAAAGAACTATAACGCCAGCGGCACGCCAAAGGGCGTCACCGTGCTGTGCGCCGAACTGCCTTGCGACCCGGATGAGAAATGGTGGTCCATGTCCGACGAGGAGCTGGGGCAGGAATTCACCAAATGGCTGGGGCAGCTGGGTCTGCCAGTCACGGTTCCGGTGCGCCGCTGTGAAACCCGGCGGCTGAGCCACGCCTATCCGGTTTACGATATGGGCTATGAAGAGCGGTTCGATACGGTGGATCAGTGGCTCTCAGATCTGGACGGATTGCTCGTATTCGGACGGCAGGGCCTGTTTGCCCACGATAATACCCATCACGCCTTTGCCATGGCTTACGGTGCGGCGGATTGCATCGACGACAAGGGCCATGTCGACCGCGCGAAATGGAACAAATATCGCGAGGTCTTTGCCACCCATGTGGTGGAAGACTGACCCATGCCCGCCTGGCAGGCCGATATCCTGATGTATCATTCGATCTCGGATGCGCCGGGGCCGACCTCGATTGCGCCCGACGTCTTTGCGGCACAGATGCAGGCGCTGGCGGCGTCCGGCCTGCCGGTGGTGACGCCGGACGCGCTGGCCAACCCGCCTGCCCCCCGTGTGGTCATCATCAGCTTCGATGACGGGTTCCAGGATTTCGCCGATACCGCTTGGCCGATCCTGCGCGATCACGGCTTCTGCCCGATCGTCTATTTGCCCTCGGGCCTGATGGGCGGCAGCGACAGTTGGGCCGGAGGCAATATCCCTGCCCGCCCGCTGATGAGCTGGGACAGGGTCGAGGCGCTGGCAGCTGAAGGAGTCTGTTTTGGCGCGCATAGTGTCACTCATCCCGATCTCACCACGCTGGATGCGCTCATGCTGGAAGAGGAAGTCAGTGGATCCGGTCAGGACATTGCAGCCCGGCTTGGCCAGCCCACCCGGCATTTCGCACCACCTTATGGCGCGTCGAACTCTGGCGTTCTCAGACAGATCGCGCAGCATTACGACACCTCGGTCGGCACAAGGCTGGGCGTGGCCAAAGCGGAGGATGATATGCACGACCTGCCCCGGCTCGAGATGTTCTATTTCAACAACATCGCCCGCTGGAAGGCACATCTTGCCGGGCGCGGCGGGTCCTATTTGGCGGCCCGCAAAATGATGCGCAGCGTGCGGAGTGGGTTGAGCAAGGTGCTGCCCCTTAACTGAATATCGGTCTCAGGGCGCAAGCGTTCCGATCCGATGGGCGTTTGCCATCACACTGAAGGTAATTGTTGTTGCCGGGATGGTTGGCAGGACAGAGGCATCAACCACATGAGTACGCGTCGCGCCATGCGGTCGCCCCAGAACATCGCTTTCCCCAAGACCTGGACTATCTGACATCGGCAGATCACCCCCGACATGGAAACTGGCTCCTGGCGCCCCGAACCGTGCCGCAAAAGAAAGGCTGATCAGGCCAAGCAACCGCAAAGCCCGGCCATAACGCGCAAGCGCTGCGCGCATCGTCACCTCGGTGTGCGGGTTTTTTTTCAGTTCGGGTTGCAACCGGCCATCCTTTGCCAGGCGCAAAGCGACCTTATGCGAATGATCGGAATGTAGGAAAACCTGGGCCACGATCAGACGACGGGCCATGGCCTCAAGCAGCGGCCCACTGCCGGGTATCCGACGGCCATAGTTCTGTTTCAGATCGCGGGCGTAGTACTCGTTCCAGGTATAGATCTGAGCATGAACCAGCCGCTGCGATACGACCGGGTCGTCCAGTTCCGCAAAAAGCTGCGGCAGCGTCTGATAAGGCAAAACATCGGGTCGTCGGGGCGCACGCCAGCGATGCAGCATGGGCAGAAAGGCCTGCTGGCTGTCCTTCAGGGTCAGTTCCTTGCTCTGAAATCCGGGTGAGGTCAGCAGAATCCGGGCGCTCTCAAGCACTCCGGCAGCCAGAAACACCCGGCTTCCACGGACGTTGCTACCATCTGCCAGGGTAACGACAACCTCGTCGCCTTCCTCGCGTATCTGCCGCACCACGTGATCCGCACGGTAGGTAAACCCTGGCTCTGTCTGCAACGCCGTGCGGGTCTGTCCCGCGGACCAGATCAGTGACCACGGGCATCCGTGCAGGCACAGTCCACAGGTCTGGCATCCCGGGCCAACTGCCTGACGCGCCAGTCCAACATGCATCCCCACCCCCTGCAATACCTTCGCCTGACGCTCAGAACGGGCCAGCAGCATCTCGGCTTGCGCGGTTGGTGGAATGGGTGTTCGGCCTGTCATGTCACAGGCGGGAAAGAGATGCTGCAACCTGTCCTTCTGCCCGGACACAGGCATTACTTCCGTAACCGCTTTGTAATGTGGGGCAAGGTCGTCGGCAGTTATGGGCCAATCATCGATATCCGCCTGCCGATATGGCAAGACTGCAGCTCCCCAGACATTGGACAGCCCGCCCGCCGCCCGCGAAGCACGCAAGGCAAACCAATCCGCCCCGTCAGCCAGTGTGCGGGCCGGTGAGGCCAGTGCATAACCGGATCCATAGCGCCACACCTCCCCCTCCGGGGCCTGAAACTGAGGCTCCATCCAGGCTGCGCGTGCTTCGGCGCTCCAGTCTTCGGCGCGTGTTCGGGACATCTGCTGCACCCGATCCGTGACCCCGGGCCCTGGTTCCACCCCGGCATCCAGCATCGTGACGTTTCGCCCTCGCGCCAGCAAGGCCCGGGCGACGGAAACCCCGGCGGGCCCGGACCCTATGACAAGATCGCTCACTTCGCCTTTACTGCCCGGACCAGAACCAGCATTTCATAGTTGGGATCATGGGTGGACAGTTCTTCAGGGGCGATTTCCCCGGCCCCAAGGCCGTGCAGGTTGCAGATGCAGGTAAAGACGTTACCAACGGTCGACACCTCGACATTCTCTACCGGGAAGACCGCCCGGAACAGGCGGCGCTTGGATTGGCTGGTGAAATGCCAGTATTCACCCCAGTCATCCACACCTTCACGGCGCGCCACCCGGGTCATACCATGCGATGTACACAGCACCACGCCGCCCGGTTTCAGAATACGCTCCAGCGTGGCAATCGCCTTGTCGACCTCAAAAATCATCTGCAAGGTCTGCGTGATGATGATGCAGTCAAAGCTGTTGTCAGGAATATGCGGCGCGTCGGTGATATCTGCCACGATGGTCGCCTGAGGGTTACCTTCTACATAGCTCAGCACATCCGCCTGCATGACCCGGTCACCGCCAAATTTCTTCGTATAGGCCGGATCACCGAATTCCAGGACCCGGCCACGAATGTCGTCGCTGTGGTTTTGCAGAAACTCTTCCATGTAATAGCGTTCAATGGTGAGCAGGTCGCGATCCTGCCCGAAAACGGCACTGATTGGCGACAGCCGCCGCAACCCGCCAAAATCCACCGCCCCCACGGGGGTCGATTGCAGCTTGTGCAACCTTTGCTGTTTGCGGATCCATTTGCGCAGCCGTTCCGGCAGCAACACAGTCGCGGTGTCGCGCACCAACTTTTCAACTCTTTGTCCCGGTGTCATCGTGATCGGCTCTTCATGCGTAGACTTTGGCGCGTTTCTCGGCCATGATGTCGGCGATGATATCATCCAGCGTCCGTGCCGGGCTGAAACCGGTAAACCGCCGCAGCTTCGAGACATCCGGCAGGCGGCGGGCCATATCTTCGAACCCTTCCGGATAGACCTCTTCATAGGGCACCAGGCGAATTTCGGACGCGGATCCCGTGGCGGCAATTACCTTTTCGGCCAGCCCCCGGATCGTCACTTCCTGCTCACCTCCAATGTTAAAAACCTGACCCCGGGCTTCGGGGACATCGAGCAGACGCATAAGCGCCTCGATCACATCGGCCACATGGCTGAAACAGCGCGATTGCTCGCCGGTGCCATGAACCTGAATTGGCTGACCCGCCAGAGCCGCTTCGATGAAGTTCGGAACAACCATGCCATAACGCCCGGTCTGGCGCGGGCCGGTCGTGTTGAAAAATCGCAGCACGACCACCGGCAGATCAACCTCGCGCGCATAGGACAGCGCCATGAACTCATCCAATGTCTTGGCGCAGGCATAGGACCAGCGCAGAACGCTGGTCGCACCGATCGTCAGATCGTCATCCTCGTTGAACGGGAATTTCGACGCCTTCCCGTAAACCTCGGAACTGGAGGCGATGAAGACCAGAGGTTTGTGGCGCAGGGCAGCCCGCAACACATTCTGCGTACCGTCGACATTGGTTGCAATCGACTGGCTGGGCTGGTCCATGATCAGCTTCACCCCGACAGCGGCAGCCAGATGAAACACCGCGTCTGCAGCCCCGACCAGTTCTTCGACCAGACCGGTATCCAATACGCTGCCTTCGACAAAGTGAAAGGCGGAATGATCCTGAACAGAAGACAGGTTTTGCAGCGATCCGGTGGACAAGTCATCCAGCACCGTCACCTCATGCCCATTGCCAATCAGACGCTCGGCCAGATGTGATCCGATAAAACCGGCCCCGCCTGTGATCAATATTTGCATGAAAAACCCTCGTACCAACAGAATCCACTCTAATGCCACAGGCTTAGCATAGGGATCTGTGGCCACCAAATGGTAGATAGCGCTATGGTGCGCTGACAGGCCGGACCTGCACAGTTTCGGAAAACGGGCTGAATTGTTGCACAACGCATCAGGAATGTTGAACCTGCGAAGATGATCGAAAACCACATGGACCCCCGCCCCGGCTACGGCCTTGCAGGCCAGCGCGTGATCGTGACCGGCGCAACCGGCTTTATCGGCCAGCGCCTGATTGATGCCCTGCTGAAGCTGGGATGTAACGTGACCGCATTGCTGCGCACGCGCCATGGGGCTGCCGCACTGGAACAGGCCGGAGTAAAGACACTGGTTTGCCCGCTGCTCCCCGGCCCAACCCTGACGCAGGCGTTGGGTGGCGGGGCGGTTCTGTTTCATCTGGCCTATGATTTTAGGGCCTCCGGCGCGGAAAACCTTGCGGCTTTTGACGCGCTCATTACAGCCGCCGAAGACGGGTCCTGCAAACGCATCGTGCATCTGAGCTCTGCTGTGGTCTATGACAGCTGGCCCAACGGGCCAATCGCCGAACATAACCCGATCACACCGGAAGATGCGCAAAGCTATCGCGGCGCCAAAATCGTGATGGAACAGAGACTGCTACAGGGGAAATGCGACGCCGCCATCTTGCAGCCAACCATCGTCTACGGACCCGGCAGCGCGCTCTGGACCAATGCGCCACTGGCCATGATGCGCAGGGGTGGCATCATCCTGCCCGACCCACCTGGGCAGTGTCCGGCCGTGCATGTCGATGACGTGGTACAGGCCGCCCTGCGCGCGGCCTCATCGCCCCAGACCGGGGTCGAGCGATACCTGATCAGCGGCCCGGACACGCTGGGATGGAAGACGTTTTTCGAAGGCTATGCCCGCCTTGCCGGATGCGGAGAGGTTCGGATTGATCCGGCTGCAAACCCGCCCCCGCCGCCCAATGGCAATGCGCCCGCAGGCCCCTCTCTGGCGGGGCAACTCAGCGCGCATCTGCGCCGCCTTGTCGGGCGCCGCCGGGTCGAGGCCGCCGCGGACTGGGCACGATCCGTTCAGGCCCGGCTGGCGAAACCCTGGCCCGTGATGCCTGACATGGCAGGGCGCAGGCTTTTTGCCGGTCAGCCAGAGGTTTCAACCCGACATGCACAGGATCAGATCGGCTATGCACCCCGTGTTTCCTTCGACGAATGGATCGAGCACATGCGGAAACAATCGGTGCGCTGATTCAAGACTGCCTTGTTTTTGGAAACACCCATTCCGGGTCTTTGCCGGGAACGACAAATTGGTTGGCTTCGTTCCCGATCTGTCCTATCCGATGAAGAGAGAAGGTTTCCAATCTGCTAAGCTAATTTTAATTCAGTGTGACTTTGTACGATCAGGATAGATTATGAACTACGAAACCTCGCACCATCTTTCCCTCAAGCAGCTTATCGCGGCGCGCGATGCGCGGGTTGCTGTGGTTGGGCTGGGCTATGTCGGGCTGCCGCTGGCGCTGACCGCCTATGATGAGGGGTTCGATACCACCGGCGTTGATCTCAACCCTGACCGGGTGGCACGGATCAATCAGGGCGATCAGGTCATATCGTATCTGGCGTCAGACCGGATCGCACAAGCGGTAGACAGCGGCAGGTTCCGCGCAACGCAGGACGCCGCGGCACTGGCCGAGGCCGATATCATCCTGATCTGCGTGCCGACACCGCTGACCGATGCACAAGACCCGGACATGCGCTTTGTCGCCGCCGCCGCCGAAACCATCGCGCAGCATCTGCGCCCCGGTCAGATGGTGGTGCTGGAAAGCAGCGTCTGGCCCGGTGCCACGACCACACTGGTTCAGCCGATCCTTGAGGCGGGCGGTCTGCGCGCGGGTAGTGATTTCTTCCTGGCGTTTTCGCCCGAGCGCGAAGACCCCGGCAATGACAAGTTCGACACGCACAGCATCCCGAAGGTGGTGGGCGCCGACGATCCGCTGTCGCGGCAATTGGTCGAGGATTTCTACCGCGCTATCGTCACCAGCGCCGTTCCGGTCAGCTCGGCCGCCACAGCCGAAGCGGTGAAGCTGGTCGAAAACAGCTTTCGCACCGTCAATATTGCGCTGGTCAACGAGTTGAAGACCGCGCTTGAAGCAATGGACGTGGATGTCTGGGAAGTGATCGAGGCCGCGGCCACCAAACCGTTTGGCTTCATGCCCTTCTATCCCGGTCCCGGAATTGGTGGGGCCTGCATCCCGGTGTCTCCGGCCTATCTGGCCTGGCGCGCCGCGGATGCAGGATCTGATACGCCGCTGATCAATCTGGCCCGTACCAGCAATGACGCCGTGCCATCCATGCTGGCGGCACGGATGGCGGCCGAACTGGCGGCGCGTAACGGCTCGGCCATCGCCGAGACCGGGCAGCCCCTGACCGGACAGCGCATCCTGCTGATGGGCATCGCCTATAAGCGCGATGTCGAGGATACCCGCCGCAGCCCCGCGCTGGTGCTGCTGGACGAATTGGAAAAACTGGGGGCCGAGGTCGACTATCACGACCCGTATTTCCCCCGCCTGCCCGAAGGCGGCGAATATCCGCAACTTGCAGGCCGAACCTCCCAGCCGCTGACGGCGGACAACCTGAAACGCTATGCGGCGGTGGCCGTGATCACCGATCACAGCGCCCCGGATTACGGTCTGGTCGCGCGCGAAGCGGCGCTGGTTTTTGATACGCGCAATGTTTTTGAAAAAGCGGGGATCAGGGTGACGGACGGGCGTCTGGTCAAGATGTGACCCCCTCAGCCCCCTGACATTTGGTGACCGAAACGCACGTTCATCTGGCATTCCATCCAAGCAACCGCGGATTGACAGAGCGGTGCCATAGGCGAACCTTTGCACATTTTCAGGGGTGCGGGCGTTCCATATTGCTGTCACAAAAGTTTTGAGAAACTATCCTCTCAGACATTCCTATGTCTCAATAAATTATAAAGCGGTGTGGCACGAGTAGTGGAGCAAAGCTCCTCCCGGTAAAAATAACCAAATTTTAACCCTCTGTAGTTCAAAGTTTTGCCATGATTTCACCGCGAAATCATTATGGGCATCTGCCCAATGGCTGAACTGCAACCACTTGAGGGCTGGCCAGACCAAGACCATAGCCGGAGGACTTGGAGAACATGATCGGAGTTATCGGAATAGCCATTCTTGTCGGCTTGTGCGCCGGCGGGTTTGCTTTGTTCTCCGGTGCGTCCATCCTTATGGCTCTGGGCAGCTATGTCCTCTTCGGCTGGCTGTTCATCATTGCTGCTCTCATCGTCATCGGTGCTGTCAAAGCCGTGAAGACACGCGTGCAGAAACAAAACCCCGCCTATTCCAGCTAAGCGCCTAATCCCGCCCGGCGACCCTCTTGGCCACATAGCCCAGAAACGCCCGCTGCGGGTTTCTGATCTGCGGGCGACCGGACGCGGCCCAATAGGCCAGCCAGTCCGCTTCCAACGCATAGACATCGCGGCCCGGTGCCATTGCCCTGGCTTCCTCCAGCGCCTGTGACGGCAGGATCGGTTTGTCCGGTCCCTCGACCACCTGGCCACGGCGCGAAAAGCGGATCAGGTCGCCGGGCTCTTCGATCATCTCATAATCGGGCAGGTGATCGGCTGCGATCATGTCGCGGATCATTTTGCGGAACACCCGCCGGGGCGAGGCCGAGCCCGATTTCTTCAACAGCACCTCGACCGAAATCCGCCACTCGGGCTGACGACCGCAATGTTTGCGCGCCAGCTCATAGATGCGCCGCTCGAGCGGTTTGCGCAGGCGGAAGTAATCGCGGCTGAGGGTCAGCACGGATTTCGCCAGCACCGCGCGAAACAGCCAGTCCGACAGTTTCACACTGACGCTGACCATCCGGCCCGCCCGGGTGTGGCGAACGATTTCCCAGCTTTCGATCAGGCCGAACCCGGTGGTGGTTTCCTTCTCGCCGGTGACAATGTTGGTGGTGATCCGGGTGCCTGCCAGCCGCTCAAACGCTTCGCGCAGACGCTTGTAGCCATCGCCGCTGGTTTCGCGATTGGTGGCCACCAGCAGATCATGCGCCTTCAGATGCAACACCCGGCTGACCGTCCGGCCCGCATTGATCGCTGCCATCAACTGACTGATGCAAAAGATCAGGATGTCCTTGTCGTGGATCGTCGCCAGCCCCCGCACCGAGGGCGTCACCGTGATCTCGACCCCGTTATGCTCGTAATTGAGGATCCGGCGATCCGGCCGGGTCGAGAGCGAAAACATCGGATGCTCCATCGAGCCCATATCTGTCTTGGGCAGCGCATCGAAGATATCGCATACAAAAAAATCACCCGTTGGGTGCCGGTCGGGCAACAACGCCCCTGACCCGCTCATACTGCCCTGCCCATATGTCCTGCCCGAATCTTTGTTCGTGGTTTTATTGACGCCTACCGTAGAGTTATCCACAGGAAGCGTAAAGCCGCCGAAACGTGGGATCAGAGTCACTCCAACGTGGGATCAGAGTCGCTTGAACGTGGGATCAGATTCACTATGAATGCTCAAGAATACAAAAACCTCTTTTTTTTCTTATACTTAAAAGCATCAGGATTTCTCCGTAACTAATAAGATAACAGGATTCTAACTGGATATTTTTTTGCCGGACACTCAAAACCAGTGTTTCAATCGATAGTTACCCCTTAATTTTGCTTAGAAAATCCGGTTTTATGCTCATAATGCTTCCACATGCTTCCTTTTGTGGTATATTAATCAAAACATAGCACATAGGCAGGTTTTCAATGCGAGCAGCAACCTCCGAGGGGCTTCCCCCCTATTTCAATATCGATCCGGATCTGGCTTATGCTGAACTTGGAAATCCAACCGGCACGGGTGAGTTTTCACAAATCGCGGATGCCTGTGCCCGGGGGCGTAGCGACCTGGCGAGCCGGGGGCTGGAAGAAAACGGTCAGAAAAAGCTGCGCCTGTTTTCAACCTGGGAAATCACCAAATATCTGATCCCTGTCGCGCCTGCTCATTTTCGCCGGGTCCTGAAGGGCAACCCGGATCTGCCGCAGGGACAGTCCGAAACGGAAGGCGGTGCCAAGTGGTTCACGCTGGATGAGGTTCTGCGGCTGCGGGCGCATTTTGCCTCGGAGGGGTCCAAAGCCAAGGAGTACCGCCCTTACCGGCCCAACGGGCTACCTGCCAAGATCGTGTCCGTGGCCAATTTCAAGGGCGGTGTTGGCAAAACCTCGACCTGCGCGCATCTGGCCATGTCGGCGGCTCTGGACGGTTACAAGGTGCTGGTCATCGACCTGGACAGCCAGGGTTCGATGACGTCGATCTTTGGCGGCAAGGTGAGCGATGAATGGCAGACGGTGTTCCCCTTACTCGCCC
Organism: Ruegeria sp. AE4; assembly: GCF_056542185.1. NCBI lineage: Bacteria > Pseudomonadati > Pseudomonadota > Alphaproteobacteria > Rhodobacterales > Roseobacteraceae > Ruegeria > Ruegeria sp. AE4. The sequence continues at coordinate 18,968 of NZ_JBQFZK010000016.1, forward strand.
GTCATTACGCCACCCATCTGCGCCGCGACAATCAGGGCCGGCTTGATCGGGGTGAGGCACCGCACCCGATCGACGACACCTTGTCCGAAGCGCTGAAGGTCCGCAGCAGCGATCTGATCCAGACCACGCATTGGCCGAATATCGACCTGATTGGCGCGCAGCTGAACCTGTATTGGGCCGAGTTCCAGATCCCGGTCTGGCGGATGCAGGGCCGCAGCTGGAAGCTGTGGGATGCGCTGACCGATACGCTGGACGAGGATGGGGTGCTGGACGACTATGACATCATCTTCATCGATACCCCCCCTGCCCTTGGCTATCTGACGATCAATGGGCTGGCCGCCTCGGATATCCTTCTGGTGCCCATGGGGGCGTCATTCCTGGAGTTCGACTCCACCGGGCGCTTCTTTGACATGCTGCATTCCACGTTTCAGTCCATCGAAGACGGAGAGAACATGGCGGCCCGCGCGTTGGGACGCCCCGAGATGGCCTTTCAGTGGGACGCAGTGCGCACAATCATCACCCGCTATGACGGCAGCCAGCAGGCCGAGCTGGCCGGGCTGATGCAAGCCTATCTGGGCCGCACCCTGTCACCGCATTGGCAGGGCTACACGGCGCTGATCGGGCAGGCCGGGGAACAGGTCAACGGTATCTACGAGGCCGATTACCGTGACTTCAACCGCGAGACCTATGTGCGCGGGCGGGAAACCTTCGATGCCACCTATGCCTCGTTCAAGAAGCTGCTGATTGGCGTCTGGCGAGGTGAGGAACTGGCCCAGCAGGCCGAAGCGGCGGGAACACCGGAATTGGCGCTAAGGTGATCATGTTTCGCGCGCGAAACACATCAGTGGCGCCCGAAACAGGGTCTGATCCGCGCTGGAAAAGGAGAAAGTGATGGCAAAACGCAAACGGTTGACCCCTGCCCGGCCGGATTATCTGGAAGACACCCGCCCTGCCCCCGGGTTGAACCCCATGTTCCCTGCGGATACGCCCCGCGCTGCGCCTCCGGTTGCACAGGTGGCCGGAGCCACGGCGGCTCAGGCGGCACTGGAGGAGCTGTCCGGAGAATTGCGTGCGGCCCGTGCCGAGGGGCGGTTGGTGCAGGACCTGCCGCTGGATTCAATCGAGGAAACCTATCTGGTGCGCGACCGGCTGGCGGCTGATGACGCGGATATGGAGGCGTTGAAGGAAAGCCTGAAAGCGCGCGGTCAGCAAACCCCGATTGAGGTCGTGGAGCTGCCGGAAGGGCGTTATGGGCTGATCTCTGGCTGGCGTCGGATGACAGCGCTGCGGGCCTTGGCGCAGGACATGGGCGAGGCCCGCTTTGAAACCGTGCGTGCCTTTCTCAGGCAACCACAGAGTGCATCTGACGCTTACGTGGCCATGGTCGAGGAAAATGAGATCCGCGTCGGGCTGAGCTATTATGAGCGCGCCCGGATCGTGGCACGCGCGGCAGAGCAGGGGGTTTACCCGGACGAAGCCGCCGCCCTGCGCGGGCTGTTTGCCTCAGCCAGCCGGGCCAAACGATCCAAGATCGGGTCCTTCATCGCGATCTATCACGCGCTGGACGATCATCTACGGTTTGCCTCGGCCATCCCTGAGCGGTTGGGATTGTCGATTGCGAAGGTTTTGAAGGAGGAGTCGAAAGCGGCTGCTTTGATCGCCAAAGCCTTGCAAGGGGTCGCGCCCGAGACATCGGAAACTGAGATATCGGCTCTGACCCGCGCGGCAAACAGCCTGTCATCAAGGGATGCAAAATCGCCCGCTCCCGAGACGGCCTCGAAAGAGACATTCGGTGACATTCACTTGAAACAGAGTCGAAACGGTTCACAAGTCACCCTGTCCGGCCAAGGGATGTCTGAAGAATTTCTTATGGAACTGAAAACCTGGCTACACGCACGCAGTACCTGATGTTTCGCGCGCGAAACCGCTCTTTCTTTCACCCCAACAGGTCTGCGGCCGGGTTTTCGGCGATATCGACGTCATCGTAGTATTTCTGCGCCTGTGCCATGGAGCGGTGCAGGGACAGGCGCATGGCGGCCTGGATCGGGGCACCGTCCAGCGCGGCTTGCGTCAGAAACCCCGAGCGCAGCCCGTGAGGCGAGGCGAAGCCTTCGGGCAGTCCCGCCAGTTTCAACCGGTGCCGAACAATCTGGTAGATCGCATCCGGGCTGAGCCGGCGCTTGAGCACCCGATCCACCTTGGAGATGGGGCGGAAGAGCGGCCCATCCCCGATCTGGCCCACCTCGATCCAATGCACCAGCGCCTGTGCCGCGCGGGTCTTGAGCACCAGCCGCGGTGTTTCCCCCTTTTGGGTGGTCTTGGTTTCCAGCAGTGAGATCCACACTAGGCCCTTGGTCTCGAACTCTTTCAAGGACACATCTTCCCGCATCAACCCGGTGATCTCGGACCTTCGCCGCCCGCCCGAGGCCCAACCCAGCATCAGGAGCGCCCGGTCGCGGCAATCCCGGCGGCTGCCGCGGCAGGTGGCCAGCAGCTGCTCCAGCACGTCCCGGGTGATGGGATGGGCGGATTTCGGGGCCGGGGGCCGGGCGGCGGCGCGGCGCGCCTTGGCGCGGGCCTGCTTGACCTGCGGGGTATCAAACGGGCTGGTGAGGTTCTTCATCCGGTGAAAGGCCAGCCAGGAGGCGATGCGCCGGTCCAGCGTTGAGGGGGCCGGGCAGGCCAGCGACTTGCGCAACCCCTGCGCGATCAACATCTCGACCGTCTGGCGGGCGCGATCGTCCACAGGCGCGCCCGTCAGGTCGCGCGCATGATCGAGGATAAAGGCCAGTGCGGTGGCTTCGCTTTCGGGCCAGTCCAGAGTCGTGCCAAAGCGCGCAGCCTTCCACGCGGTGATGTAGAGCAGGTCGCGCTCATACGCGCGCAGCGTATTGGCTGGCGTGCCGCGCACATAAAGATCGGTGAGCGCCTCCTGATCTTCAGCGGAGAGGGCGGGAGCGGCGGTGGGAAGATAAGGCGCAAGATGAGGCACATTCTGTGCGCATTTTCCGGCGAAATCAATCAATCATGATAAGGGATACTTATCGGGTGTGAAGAGGAATTTACGATGTATCAAAAGTAGTGAGCGAAAAGCTACAATTATGCGCGTAATTAAGACGGGAAGGGGAGATTGTAATCGCCAAAAGCTCGCGACAGAGCGCTTTGGCTCCAGTTTTTCGAAACAACTTTGGATTGGATGAGAAACTGCGTTATTGGGTCAATTTATTCATTTTCAACAAGTCTATCAGTTACGCTTTCAGCTTAGTTTTGTCGCAGTCCCGTGTGTGCCGACAGACCCTGTGATCGTTTTTCGCGCTGATCGTGACGACTGGTGATCCTAATCAAAACGGATCTGGCACCGTGAGCCAGTTGATGACGAATGGCCACCTCCGGCTCCTGATTCCGACGCGTTGCAATGATCATTGCCTTTAGGTCCCGACGCTGCTAAATGATCTGATTGCAGTTTTGCATTGAGCGATTGCATCGCCGCTTCCAAACACTCCAGCGCATCAACGGGCAAACGTACAAAAAAACGGTGGTGTCAGAGGGTTTGCTCTCGCTCAACTCGAAATCAATATTTAGTTGTACTTGTGATTTGTAACACAGCCACCTTATCCTGTCATACTCTCCAAGACGAAACCCCGGTGATTTTCGAAATCCGTATTTTGTCAAATTGTCTTTGGAACCGGACCTGCCCCGTTTTCGTTCTGCCCCGAGTGCTTATTTTCTCGTCGCTTGCGCGGCGGGTGTGGGCAGGGTTGGCTGCTTCTGCATTGTGGAAGGTTGGCCTCTTGTGTGGCCTTTGGACAGCGCGCCGCGCGCGATTAGACAACACCTTCACATCCTTGAAGCTACTTGGCAAAAGCCCACCGGCGGGATGTCAGATAAGTAATCACCGGAACGGATACGATAATCACGCTAAGCACAAGAAAATAGTCCAGCCCAGCTAGATTGACCATGAAGTAGACGATCACCTGGTTGAGAAACAGGCCAAAGCTCGCAACCGCCAGGAACCGTGGCATAGCCTGCCTGTGACCAGCCTTGGATTGAAAGCTGAATCGGTGATGACCGAAATATGACACTATAAACCCAGCTCCAAAGCCAAATGCGTTGGCTGAGAATGGATGCAGGTCGCAGGTTTCAATCAATGCAATCGCAACGAGAGCATGAGTGACCGTCGCGAGGAAACCAACAACCCCGAAGGACAGGATACTTCTTAGATCAAAGGGTTTCACGAGTGCTCGTCCAGACCTGAAACGACACGTTCCACCACAAAGTGAGGGCGTCGTTTGCTTTGCAGATAGAGCCTGCCAATATACTCGCCAAGAATACCAATCGTCAGAAGCTGAACCGAGCTCACCATCAGCACCACCACCATCACCGAGGACCAGCCTGAGACGACATCCCCGGTAAACCATTGGAATAGAACCCAGACGATCAATGCGAGCCCTAGTACGGTGGTCAAAAGTGCCAGCCATGTCGCCAGGCGTAGTGGAACAATGGAAAACCCGGTGATGGCATCAACAGCCAAGCGTAGCATCTTTTTAAACGGGTACTTGGTTTCCCCGGCAAAGCGTTCTGCCCGGTCATACGACAACGCTACTTGCCGAAACCCTAGCCAGCTGACCATGCCGCGAATAAAACGATCTTCTTCCGGCATAGTATTCAGGTAATCGACTACAGTGCGGGACATTAGGCGGAAATCACCGGTATCGAGCGGAATGTTGACATCGGTCAGTTGATCCAGCAGGCGATAAAACGCAGCTGCGGTTATCCGCTTGGCTACCGTTTCACCTGCCCGCTGCCGACGTTGCCCATAAACGACATCAGCTCCGTTCTGCATCAGCTTCAGCATCTCGGGCAAAAGCTCGGGGGGATCTTGTAGGTCCGCATCCAACACCAGAATATTTGCACCGCGTACATACGTCAGCCCGGCTGAAAGCGCTTTCTGATGCCCGTGGTTTCGAGACAGGATAATTGCACGGATATTGAGCCTGGTTTCTGCAAGCTCTGTAATCATGTCCCGTGTGCAGTCGGTGGACCCGTCATCGACCAGGATGAGTTCCCAGGATGATCCAACGCATGTTTCGGCGACGGCGCTGACCCGGCGAATGAGTTCCGGCAAAACCGCTTCTTCGTTGAAGCAGGGCACTACGATTGACAAGCTGACGATGGCCTGTTCCATCCGTTCTTCCGTATCCGATTTTTGTACTTTGATCATCGTTACAATAACTCTTTCCGGTCCGCGCGACGATTAAGGTTTTTGACCTCAGATATTGGATAAAAAAATAATTTCAGTGCAATGGTGTGCGTTTCGGAAACAGTTTCTTCCCTTATTGCTCGTCTTCAGAGCGTCGGATGACAAAAGACAGGAGATTCACTAATAACAAAGTCGGAGTTCGAAGAAAGGTGTTGTAGGGTGACATTGGTTTGTGTGGTTCCTAATTGGACTTCTTTATGACCAAAGTCAGGATACCGGCACGGCTTCTGTTTGTGTCAGCGATCATTGCAGCCCTTTTTTTTCTGTCTACTGCCGGGATCGGCATCGCAAGATCTGGCTTCAATCCGGATGAATGGCGGTTTGCAGCTGGTCTTGAGCGTGTGTTCGCTGAAGTTCACGGTCGCTGGGCGACGCATTGGGCTCACGAGGTTCTTTTTGAACAGGGTGCGTCGATTGCCACCCTGATTTTCATTATTTTTGCGGCTTTATTTGGGGCTGCCGTTCTGATTGCACGTGAGGCTGTTGCGATGACGGGGTCAGCCATGGTCGTAGCTTCTATCCTTGCAGTTTTTCTGGCCGGGTCTTCGCATATCTATCTGACCGAGCTTTTGCACTATCAAACGCTGGCACCGTGGTTTTGTCTTGGTCTTCTCGCATCCGTTGGGGCCATGGTATTGGTTGAGCCCCCGGGTGGACGGTCGTGGTCTGGACTGTTTCTGCGAATGGCCGTAGCCGCCGAACTGCTGGCCATATCCATTGGTTTTTATCAAAGCTATGTTTTGTTGGGGTTTCTTATCCCGGCCCTGGTTCTGATCCGGGTTGATCGGTTTGATCACCGGAAATGCCTGTTTTTTTTGTTGAGGGTACTGGTCGTCTCAGGTGCCGCTTTGATCCTGTATCAGCTGCAACGTGACGCCACGATTTACGCTCTGGATCTCAAGGCAGATTTCCGTTTCTCGGGTGGTGTGGATACTGCTGTACTTGCCGATAAGCTGTCGGCCCTCTACTGGATTGAGAGGTTGATACATAGCGGTGGACTCCTTGGGGTGCCGTCTTTTTATAGGCACCTGTTTTTGTTGAGCATAGTTGCCGCCTGCATCTTGGTTATGGGTGCGGCGGCGATATCCGTGTTTGCCGCCAGCAGGCTTGCTGCTGGTGGTTGGATAGGGGGATTGCGCGTGTTAGTCGGAGGGCTAGGTGCGCTCTTCATCTTGCCGGTTCTGATCTGGTTTCTCTATCCGGAACCTTATTTGATCGGGCGTAGCATCGGGTTTGTCGGGTTCATCTTCGCGGGCACTGTTTTGGCTTCGGCCACGGTTATCGCGCAAGCGATAGATGGGATGCCTGTATCACGTCTGGTGCAGGCTGGAGTGATGGGTTTGTGTTTGGTTTTTGGCGTAAGTCAGGCTGTTGCCTCATCACATATCTGGCCCCTGTTTAACCAAACGGCGGAGCGGGACATTGAATTGGCGGACGCTATCGTAGAACGGGCCCGGACACTGGATGAATTCGATGTCAGATCTACACCGATCCGATCCGTCGGTGAGCCCTGGTCCCCGTCTTTGAAATTCGGCGATTTTCAAACCCAAAGTACGTTTCATCGTGGTGTGGATATGAACTCCATTTTTCAGGTTCGCTATGGTGCGACTGACTACGCCGGGTCGGTGTTGACCCCACCGCGGGCATGCATGGGATTTCCGGCAGAGGGATCGGTTTTTTTGGTCGAGGATACATTGTTTGTCTGTTTCGAAGATTTGAAACCTTTGCCAGCTCAATCCATCTGTTTTCCACTGAGGGAGGATGCGCGCGGTGCGATTTGTTATTCGGATAGGATGGCCGTTCTGATCGGCCAGACCTGCGCCGACATTGATCCCGGTACTGGTCAGATAGTTGCAGCCCAACTGGATGAAGCCGGGCGATGGATAAGATCGAGTCAGTTTTACTGGCAAGCTAAAGCTACCGAGATGAACGGCCTTTGCTATCGGTTTGCCGAGACGGCTGACCTGCCGCTCTCGACTTTGCGGATCGAGCATAAGTTGTCAGCGTCCGAAACGGCATGGATGATCGAACATGACATTGAGGATGCACGCCCTCTGAGGGAAATATTCGATACAGTCAATTAACGGGAGTATGTCGTAATGGAGAGCAGGAATGCATTTGGGCTTGTCATTTTTCTGGCAAGCGGTGCGATACTCGCTTTTCTGACGGGCGTTTCGGTCGCAGTTCTGAACCTGCCACCGACAGCTTTAATCCGCGAGGTTAAGGATACGGCAGAAGAACTGATCCGGGGTCCGTGGTATCGTGACCCCCGGTGGATGCCGCGCCGGTATGAAGGTGTTGGCCTGGTAAAGCATGACACTGAACGCAGTTGGGCCGGGCTTACGATCGTTCAGGGCATGTTCGACGAAGGCATACAGGCGCGGGTTTACGACGCGGATGGTACGCTTCTGCGTGAGTGGCCGCTTGATTTTCACACCATCTGGCCTGATCCGACCCATATCGTGCCTGCCAGCGCAATCCCCCATGGATCGGGAGGATATCACACGCAAGGGATTTCTCTGGAGAAAGACGGCTCTGTCCTTGTCAACTTCGCAGAGCGTGGCACTGTCCGTCTTGGCCCTTGTGGTGATGTTATTTGGACCGTTGACCAGATGACCCACCACTCGATCACAGAAAACCCGGATGGAAGCTACTGGATTCCAAGTAAGCGCGATCCTTCAACACTGACTTCGGAATACATGCTTCCGGGTGCCTCAGTCGAGGCGATCCTGAATTCCGACAATTATTATGCCGATTCAGCCCTGCGGATTGATCCGGAGGGCCGCGTTATCGAAGATATCCCGATCCTTGAACCGGCAATCGACTGGTTGGCCGAGCACCAGGAGTTTGACATCATCTACGGGCTTAATCCGGAAGATCTAGATCCCGTACACCTCAATGATATCGAAGTTGTCACCCCTGCACTGAGTGTGCGAATTCCTGGCTCGGAAGCCGGCGACTTACTACTGTCCATGCGTAATCTCAACGCGCTGGCTGTGCTTAACAAAGCCAGTGGCAAGATTATCTGGATGCAGCACGGTCCATGGGTGCAGCAGCATGATCCGGACATCGCGCCTGACGGGACCATCACGGTTTTTGATAATGGCGGTGGTGCCATGGTGCCTGGGCGCGATTTCGCCGGGGCACGTATTCTTCGGTTTGATCCTGCAACCGGTCTGACCGAGACGATTTATCCGAAGACAGAGGATCAGTTGTTTTTCAGCTTCATAATGGGCACGCACCAGACTTTGCCTAATGGGAATATCCTTGTGACCGAAAGCATGTCTGGCCGTGTTTTCGAAATCACCCCAGATGGAGAGCTTGTCTGGTCTATGGTGTTTGTGGCCGGAACCCGCTCGGCTGCGCTCGTAGAAGAGGCACGGCGCTATCCGCTAGATTATGTCAACCGGTCCGTCTGGGTCTGTTCCTGATCACTACACGCCTGCGGGTAGCCGGAGCGCGTGGCAAGCGAGGCATAGATCGCCTCGGCCTCCGCGACCAGTGCCGGTGAAAACTGCTCGGGATCGGTTTTGCGTGTCAGTGGGCGGATCATCTCGGTCGTTCCGGATAATCCATCCGGATCCAGATCCAGCGTCAGACACAGTTGTCGCAGGACCGGTTCGGGATCAGAACAAAGCGCCTCATAGGGTAGTATCTGAACGTGTTCGCACCGTTCTTCGACATGTCGAAATGCGGCGATCCAATAGGCCAGCCAATAATCGTGTGTGTCTGGTGTTGTGTGCTCTGACAGCCCGGAAAATCCGAATGGGCGGTGCAGTTCTCCAAACTCGAAATGGCCGATATCCGCCATATACCGCGTGACAAACGAATCTGCGGCCTGTTGCACGGCGAAATTTCGATGTTGACGCAAAAGCGAGGCCACGTGTTCCAGCGGATGACGCAAGACAACCAGAATATGAGCATCGGGCATCATCTCTGTCAAAAGGTCGATACGTGCGATGTTGGCGTTATTCTTTGAGATATAGCGTGCCGTGGCGCTGTTCCCGGGGCGTCTGAGGGACACAATCTTTTGCATGTGTTTGCGAAAAAATGCTGTCGCTTCCGTATCGTGATGATGTGGTTGCCAAAGCGGAATACGCTGTGCACGTCGATAATGATCGGGCCAATGTGCCTTCCAGAACACTTCTTCAAAGCTTTCGGGGCTGTCGAACCCAATTTGCACCCCATCGCCATGAGCGCGTTCGCGGGTTTCTCCGTCCCGACGGAAGCGCCCAAAGAACCGGTCCCAGAAAATCGGCGCCAGAATAAACGGCATGTCGCGATAGGTGTGAGAGGCCAGGTCCGGATGTTGGGACAGAAGCTCCAGTACCAGTGTTGTTCCGGCACGGGCCAGCGATGTAATAAGCACAGGGTTGCGATCATTGGCGCCCTCAAAATGCCGGATCAGCGTGCTGTCTTCGATATCAGCTGCGACCATTTGGACCGACGGGCTCGTAAAAGCCAACCGGTGAAATATCCGTTCGGACCGGCTGTATCTTACCTCGAAGCCCACACTCGCCCCTTCAAATACCAAAGCACGATCAGAGAAACAGACAGGATGATGATCACATCCCATCGCAAAAGCCAGGCGGTGACGGCTTCAGTCTCGGCAAGCCCTAAGGCATTCGCCGTCAGGATTGGGGCCGCGCTGATGGCGAGGATTGTCAGAAAGCGCCAGAGTATTTGTCCGAAACAACCGAATAGGCGCAGCGATGCGCGTTGCACCGCTGTTTCGCGTGCTTCTTCGTTCAGGTTAGGGTCGCGCATAGCCGCAGCGGCACCAGAAGCAATACCAATTGCTGACATTGCTGTCGGTATGAGGCGCAACACGGTTAGGGCTAGCACAAAGGCAGCTACGGCGGTCAATCCGACAGCTATGATCACGTGTTTGATTTCGGGTCGTTGTCGGATGCCCCGTCTACAGGTTTCCGCCGTCGTATCATGCGCTTGATCGGGTACCATACGAATCCGACAATCGCGAGCAGCACAGCGCCAATAAGTGCGATAAGTGTGCCGATTGCGCCTAACCCGGCACCAGGTCCGATATAAGCCATTGCGACCGTGGGCATGATAAAGAACCCGGATAAAAGAACTAAAATACGCATGGTGATGATCATCCCAACCTTCAACTCATATGAATACACGGCAGCGGGGCAATAGCCCTGCAATCGTCACGAACGTTAGCATTTTAGTGCCTCGGTACAAAGGTTCAAAACTGCCCGCGCGCCCTAGTTGCTTGCACCTCCGTGACGATGTGGAGCGGATTATCCGGTTTGCAAACAGGACGATACAGGTCGAGGTCGGTTTATCGCACCAATATATCGTACAAGAAGCGTCTATGGTTGTCGGACTGGTATCGAACGCTTTCAAAGCATGGGTCGCTTGGATTTATGAGACATACCGGCTCTGAGGGGATGAGTGTTTCGTTTGTAAGCACAAAGGTCCCGCCTAGGCTCTGTTTAAAGCCAGATAGTGAGTTAAGATTTTATTTTGTAACACAACCACCTTATCCTGTCATACGCCCTAAGAACTCAACGAGGGAGATTTGAGCAATACACCGCTCTCAGATTTCCATCGGATTAACTTTGCTCTTGATAGTTTATTTAAATGGAAACCATTTTGACCTGTTATGTCCAGCCAATGACCATTTTGAAGATTCAAAACCATGATTTCAGAGCTCAAAGATAAAGGCTTGTTCTTCAGGTTCCTCAGCATCAGTGTTCTGGGTACGGCTGCGGATTATCTGTTGGCGCTGCTGCTCGTGTTGGGTTTTGCGGCCCCCTATATTTTTGCCTCGATATGCGGCTTTGTGCTGGGCTCATTTGTCAATTACTGCGGGCATAATATCTTCAGCTACGAGCACACCGACGAAGGCACAATCTCGCTCCGGGGATATGGTAAGTATCTGATTGCGGTTTTGTCATCTTTGCTGGCCCGCCTCACTGTAGTGGCGGTTCTGGGATATGTGACGGCTTTACCTTTCTGGTTCATCCTGCTGATTGCGATCGGAGTGTCTTTTGTCGTCAGCTATGTGGTTTCGACGCTCTGGGTGTTTCGCAAACCGGGCTAGGTGTCGATGTAAAGCTCGTACCACATCATGTAGTTCAAGAGACCCCAGAGCGGGCGGCCATTATCCCGTTTTCCGGTTAGATGGTCATCGATCAGCGTCTGCAATGCCTGAACCCGAAACAAGCCTGTGCGCCGAATATTCTCGGGTCCGAGATAGCGCATCATTAGATCCTTGAGCTCGGTCTTGAGCCAGCGGGAATAGGGCATTTCAAGCCCAACTTTCTTTTTGTTGAGAATGCTGTCGGGTAGATCGTTCTCCATTGCCAGCCGCATAAGATGCTTCTTGCGCCGGTTCTTCATTTTCAGATGTGAAGGGACTGTAGCCATAAAACCGGTCAGTTCCGGATCGGTAAAGGGCACCCGGGCCTCAAGAGAATGCGCCATGGTCATCCGATCATTTTTGATCATCAGGTCGTCGGGCAGGAAAATGGTTGAATCGATATACATCAATCGTGACAGGATCTCTTCCGCACCACAGTGTTCGTAAGCCGCCTGGAAATGTCGCACCGAAGGCTGCAAAGATTCGGTGCCCGCCAAACCATCTGCGTAAAGGTCTAGTTTTTCAGCTTCTCCCAAGACAATCCGCCACCACAGGTGTGCTTCTTCCGGCGGCAGATCCAACCCGCCTAAAAAACGCTTGGCCTTGAATTCAAAGCTGAGTTTCTTGTCCGACACGGGCAGACAGTTCACCAGAGGCTTCATCACGCCGTTCCGAATGAAACCGGGCACCTTCCGGGCTTGTTTGTACATGTTGTAGGCTGCGTGTGTATCATAGCCGGCGAAGACCTCGTCGCCGCCTTCACCCGATAGAACGACAACCACTTCATCCTTGGCCAGTTCGCTGATGAAATACGTCGGTATTGCAGACCCGTCCCCATATGGTTCGTCGATGAAGCTCAGGTACCTTGGCAACATGTCCCGCACCATATCGGCCGTGACCGTCACCTCTCGGTGTTTGGTGTTAAACTTTTCGGCCACAATTCGGGCATAGGGCAGCTCATTGAAACTCTGATCTTCGAACCCGACGGAATAGGTGTGGATCGGTTCATCCACATGTTTGTGCATGAGTGCGACCAGTGTACTGGAATCCAGCCCCCCTGACAGGAACACGCCAATCGGCACATCTGCAACCAGGCGCCGCTGCAAAGCTTTATCCATCAGGTCATAAGACCTTTGAATCGCCACTTCTTCGGTTATGCCGGGATCAACGTGGAAGTTCAGATCCCAATACCGCTGCGTCGTTACTGCGCCGTCGCAGGTGACAGTCATGTGATGCCCCGGCGGTATTTCGGAAATACCGTCAAAGGCTGTCTGGGTTCCTGGAATGTAGTTGAAGGTTAGGAAATCATGTAGGGCCTGCATCGATGGTTTCCGCACAACCCGGTCATCGGCGATGATCGCCTTGATCTCAGAGCCAAAGCGAAAATGGTGATTATCTTTCTGGTAGAAGAAGGGTTTAATCCCATAGCGGTCGCGTGCCAGGTGCAATGATTTACTGCGCGTATCCCAGATCGCAAATGCAAACATCCCATTGAGTTCCGGAATCATGTCGAGTCCAATTTCCTCGTAAAGATGGATCAGAACCTCGGTATCCGTGCGAGACTTGAAGACATGGCTGCGCTCTTCAAGGCGGTATTTCTCTTTCAGTTCCTGAAAGTTGTAGATTTCACCATTGAAGACAATCACCACAGTGCCGTCCTCGTTTGTCATTGGCTGATGACCGGCATAAGATAGGTCAATCACCGAAAGACGCCGAAAACCCAGCGCAACGTCCTCGTCCAGCCAGACGCCATCATCATTGGGTCCACGATGGGCCAACGTTGCTGCCATTGCCGTGATCAATTCTTTTTCGGGGTGATCAGCCGCCGGGTCGACCTGCAGGATTCCGCATATTCCGCACATCTCAATCGTTATCCTTTACAGTACTTGCACTCTTTTCTGTGGCATGGGCCTTAGTCGGATCTGCTAGGTTGACCACCACGTCTCCCCCGCCCAGCGAACCCCGGAACCGCGCAACGGTAGCGTATTCCTTTTTGACCCTCTCCAGTATTCTCGGATATGTGGTCCGGGCGTGCACCGGCATCGTATAGACCAACCAGGTTCTGCCTGACTGCGAGGCCAGGCGATCCAGATCATCGGTCGTTTCGATGACATCCCATCCCTTGTCATAGTATGCATTGAACGGAAATCCTGCGATCCCGACAGCAAGAACCGTGTCCTGGGGCTGCCGGTCGCCTTCAATCAGATCGATGGCGCTACCGAAGTCCTGTTTTGGCAGATACACGTGCCGGAGGGACAAGAGAGATACGGCCAAGATAACCGAGCACAACAGTGCTGGCAGCCATTTCATGGCCGGGGTGGGTAATTGCGCCGCGTGCGCCGCCAACTGGCCGGTCACAAAGGCCCCGCGGATCACAATGAGGATTGCAAACCCAAAGGCAAAAAAGAAAAACCGTGGAAACAGAGTATACCCGATGCTGGTCATCACCATGAACCCGACTCCAACCGGGATCAGAAACAACGCCACAACGGCCGGTCGCGTTCGGGCAAAGCTGATGGCACCAATCGTAAAGACAAGGCCGGCGGCTATCACAACACCAGCACTGGCCAACCCGATCTGCAGACTGCTGAACAGTTCCGCCAACGCCCAAAAAGGGTTGGTCCACTCGTTGTCTTCGCCCTTCAGTCCAGAATTCAATAGCGCCCCGCCGACCATACTGGGCAAGACCAGAGCATAGACCAGAAACGTAAACAGACCCACCGGGATGAAACCACAAAACAACCCGTTCCAGCGATAGCGCTTATATTGCTCGTTTTGCTGGAACCAGGCGGTGCCCCAGATTGCAAAATGCGCAAGCGCCATCAGCCCCATGGTTGGGTGCGCATATGCTCCCAGTACCACGGCAAGGCAATACAGCCCCCATTTGCGGGGGCATCCCTGACGCATGGCGTCCAGAAACCAAGTGCTGGAAAGCAGGGCAAAGAACAGCAATGCGGTGTAACCACGCGCATTCTGGCTGAACCAGATGTGGTGATAGGAAAACGCCAGCAGTGCTGCCGCAAACAGAGCCTCGCGAGTCGGGCCGACACGGCGGGCAAAAAAGTAAATAGCGGCAATGCCAGCAATGCCAAAACCGACCGCAGGCAATCTCAAGACCCAGACACCGTCACCGAAGACCGACAAGGACAGGCGGGCCAGCACCGAAAACAGGACATGGTTGTTTGCATCGTGATAGGTGCTGACGATCTGCCCGATTGTGAGGGGCATGTAATTTACGGATGTCAGAATTTCATCATACCAGATGCCAGTATCAAGCCGATAAAGCCGCAAAGCGGTAGCGCACACCAACAGAAGGCCAAAGATCAGTGTCTGAGTTGAACTGGCGGGGGAAATCTCACAGCGTTGTGGGGACAGTGGGCGACCAATCGGCAGAAACCGCAATAACAGAAGATATATTCCTATGATGATGAGCCCGGCCTTGAATAGCCAAATCCCCTGAGCAAAGGCTGGATCAGTTACGGTATCTGTGCCGCGCAGCACTTGGGTAAAAAGGCTGGCTGGTAAAAGCAGTCCCAATATGACACCCGCCACCCCCGTCAAAACGCCAAAAGAAAACCTGACCATCCAACTATGCCCCGAACGCTTTGCGGAGTTTTGCAGAACCCACTCTACTTATGTCGATAATACGACAAAGTTCTCATTTCTTTTCACTCATATCAATTTTTGGGTTAGCAGGAACTAATTCTGTAGATGCTCGCAGTTTAACGAAACAATTTCCAAGTATATGCAATTATGTTTCATGTTGGCGCAAATATACCTCGGCAGAGCGGTCTGGAGGGGGAATTTAGCTCAAGTTGATTGGTTCTGTGGCATCGTAGCGCGCCAGAAGTTGGATTGTTTATGAAGATGTCAGAAAAAGGTTCGGTTTTTCCCGGCATGCGAGAGTATCGGACAGGTGCTGTCTTTCTCGGGTTGCTGGTTGCAGTTTTGCTGACGCTGATACTGCGACTTTGGGGGATTGAGCTACGCAGTATGTCCCATCCGGAAATCTATGTCCCCGGTATAGATTTGGTTTCCGGTATTTCCGAGCCGCCACCGCGCCATAACCTTGCCGAAACTATCTGGTGGCATTTCCATGATGAACCGCATCCAATGGGCTGGTATGTATCCATGCTAGGCTGGACTAAGGTTTTTGGAACGTCACATTTTGCCTTGCGGTTTCCCGGCGTATTGTTTGCCTTAGGTTCGATCCCACTGATTTTTCTGATTGCCCGCAACATCTTCGGGTCGACTGTGGGATGTCTGGCTGCATTACTGTTGGCACTTCATGGTTTTCATGTGTTCTGGAGCCAGACGGCCCGCATGTACGTCGCCGGAGCCTTCCTGTCATTGCTGGCAACGTGGCTTTTGCTGTGTCTTGTCAGAACGCGCAAGCCGCGCCCGGGCCTCGAGATTTCTTATGTAATCTCGGTTATTGCGGGAGTTCTGACGGTTGAGCTATTCTGGCCCCTGATCATGATCCAAGTGTTCTGGGTAGCTCTGGTCCTGCCTCTACCAAGAGCGGACGGTTCGCGACTCCGACATCGGATCGGTCTGAGGCAGGCCCCCCGGTTGCTACAAGTGCAGGCGTTTGCCTTTATCTTGTCTGCCCCGGCTTTGACCCATGCGGTGTATCGTGCGCGTAAAGGTGCGGCTCCTGATCCTTCGCCTGACTTTCTGTTCGAATATTTTTCTTTTGGGTTTCTGTTTGCAAAAGATGATTTTGCAGCTCCGCCGTTGCAGACCGAACCGGTCTGGTCATGGGTGGTTCTGGGATTCGGCTTGTTGCTCTTAGTGGCAAGCCTGAAAGCTCCAAAACGCGAAGCGCCAGTGATGGGGCCACAGCAAAAAATCTCGATATGGGTTTTGGTGTCGGCGGCGGTCTGTTCGGCCTGTTTTATGCTTTGGCTGGGTTCAATCGCCCATCGCAGAACCGAAGCGCTGATGGCGATGTCTGTTTTACCCTTTCTGGCGCTGCTCATCCCCGTTCTGGGCAATATATGGGGAGTTATTGTGCCCAGATTGCCCTCGAACACACTGTATTTTCCTCAGGAACGGACACTGCTTTTGTTGCTGATCGCGGTTGGCTCTCCGCTGATCTTGTTCGCAATATCCTACAAAGTTTCTATCCTTGCCCCCAGGGCTTTTCTTCTTTTCGTGCCTTATCTGCTGATCCTGTGCGCGGCGGGTGCAGTCTGGCTGTTCAAGGATCACCGTTTCAGGCTGGCGTTGATCAGCCTGTGTGTGTTGGTGTTTGCAGCCAGTATTCCCTACGCTGCTGGTAAGCCGGGCTCTCCTAACGACTATCAGGGTATTGCGAAGGCCATGCGACTAGAAATGACGGGCAGTGATCTTGTTTTCCTGCGGGACCGCGATTGGGTTGATACGCCACTGTTCTATTATATCAATGATGGGCAATTCATTGTTCAGGATTATGGAGAGGCCCTGCGCCGTAACCCCGATGCTCGAGTCTGGCTGATTACATGGCCCGATGTTGGGCAATCCAACGTTGCCGATGTGCGACGTGAGGTCCTGAATAATTATAAACGGGCCCTCAAAATCAAAAGATTGCGAGCCAGCGCCGAGCTTTTCGAACCCGATGCCGGGAATTGACCATCCCGAGGTAACTTTCTGGTGGTCCGGCTTGGGGGATATGACCGCGCTTGATGAACCTATGCGGTTTGCAGATTAATCGGGTCGCCTATCGGTGGGGAAGTGAGTCTGATCCCCTAATCCCAGGCTACTTTCGACAATATAAAGCGGGCGTTTCTGAGCCTCTGCATAAAGCCGTCCCAGATACTCCCCGATCACACCCAGCACGACAAGCTGCAGGCCACCGATCAGCAGCACAGCAACCATCAATGAGGCATAGCCAGGCACATCCACCCCGTAAATAAGGGTGCGCGAGATCAGGAAAGTACCGTAGATGATCGCAGCCAACGCAGTCAGCATTCCGACATAGCCTGCAATCCTGAGCGGTACCGTGCTGAAACCGGTAATACCATCCAGCGCAAAGTTCCAAAGGCGCCAGTAGTTGAACTTGGTTTGTCCCGCGGCACGTTCGGGGCGGTCATATGCCACTTCAGTGTGCCGAAACCCGACCCAGGCAAAAAGGCCCTTCATAAAGCGGTTGTGCTCGCGCAGCTGCCCTACAGCCTGAACCACCCGCCTGTCCATAAGGCGAAAATCTCCGGTATTGGCGGGTATCGGTACGCCTGAAAGCCGGTTGATGACCTGGTAGAATTTCAGTGCCGACCAGCGTTTCATCGCGGTATCGCTGTCGCGGTGACGCCGGATAGCATAGACGACATCGAACCCTTCACGCCACTTTTCAAGAAATTTTTCGATCAGTTCCGGCGGATCCTGTAAATCCGCGTCAATCGGAACAACAGCTTCACCTGCTGCTGCATCCAACCCTGCCGTCAAGGCTATTTCCTTGCCGAAATTGCGAGAAAAGTTCAGCACCTTGATACGGTCGTCGCGTTCATGCGCGGCGGCCAGAAGTCTGGCAGTTGCATCTGTGCTGCCGTCGTTCACGCAGATGATCTCATAACTTTCTCCAAGATGGTCGAGGGACTGTTCTAAACGCTTGAACAAAACCGGCAGAACATCTTGTTCATTGAACATAGGAACAACGACACTCAAAGTTGGAGCACCTTGGTCCGGTCTCTTTCCTCGAGACGGAAATGCGGGTGTGCCCATGTTTAACAGCGTCATAACGCGTACCTTTTCCCGTGCGTTAGGACACAGGTGATCATGATTTTTGCCCGGGCTCAAAAAAGTTTCGCATGGGCGTGCAAATTTTCAATTCCCAGTGTCTCCTCATCGTGACTAAGTACCTTACAGCGTGCATCGATGATAGTGACATTTCCAGCGGCCGCCATGAGATCTGCTAGACACGCGCCTCCGAAGAGATACAAAAAATGACCGACTATTCATCAAACTGATGATACAGAGTACTATACATCCCACACTGATTGAGGAAGGTTCGTGCTAGAATGAAAAGGTGATGCGTGGCGTTCAAAATACGAGATTGGGTGGAAGCACTTTGCCTGCGGATAAAGCGCGGAAATTTTGGTATTTCCATGCAGGGTCCAGAAGTTGCTTCGAAGACCCCAAGTTTCAAAAGAACCCACGCTCTTGGAGCGCCCGTGCACCTAGCTGCCAGAGTGCCGGAAAACGAACTTTTATCAACCTGTTCGCAGTTAGTGGAACGTATGTTCTTAGTCGCTGGTTACTCTGGAAGATTGCAGAGGATGCGGCCCGTACTTCTTGAAATTGAACGAAAGCCCAGTGCTGTTGCTGTCCAGGTGAAAAAACCAGGCAGGGGCGTTTGATGGCATCTTTCCACCGACTCAATCTTGTCTTGCGATCCTTTCGCCGGGTGGGGATTGTTGGTGGATTCAAGACAATGTGGATGCTTTTTAGGGACCGTGTGGTCGGACAGCATAGGCTGCTCTTCGCCATGAGTGGCGACAAAGCCCGGAAGATCGACGGCATGTCAAACACATTGACCGTACAGTGTTTTCGCAGCTGGTCCGATTTTGATGACCAAAGCAGAGACTTTCTGAAACGCAATCAGGACAAGATCCACTGGGATGTCCAAGGAAACCTAGACGAAGGCATGTCTGTCTGGATCGGGTTTTCCGACGGGGTTCCGGCAACCATTGCGCAAACCCGCTCCGGGCAAAACGTGAACGTATATTTCTTCCCGATGACCGAGCACTGTGCTCTGGTCTCTCACTGCTTTACCGTTCCTGATATGCGGGGGCGGGGGTACTATGTGGAAATTCTGAAGCACGTGTGCCGCACGCTGGCAGAAGAGGGGACCACGCGTATTTATATTGACTGCAGTGACAGTAATTTGTCGTCGGAACGCGGCATTCTTTCAGCGGGGTTCTTGCCCATCGGACAGGGGGTCCACCGCCGAAATGGGGCCGTTCATTGGCGACAGGATGCGCCACCATCGATTTGTCGCTTGGAGGACAGATAACTCTTGAATCAGTGAATGCTGAGGGACGAGGCAGTCACAGCATTTCAATCCGTGACGTGCCAGTTCGATCAGAATTTTATCCGGATAATAAACTCGAAACAGATGATCAATAATATTCAAGCCTTACGAGCCTTTGCTGCCATAAATGTGGTTTTCCTCCATGTCATCAAGACGGCATCAACATATGGACAAAGCACCGATTATTTATCCTTCCTGGCCGGGTGGGGTGCAAATGGGGTCGATATTTTTTTCGTGATATCCGGCTTTGTCATGCTGCACACTCAAATGCAGAAAAAGCGGCACACAGGCGCGTTCTTGAAATCGAGAATTCTAAGGATCGTGCCAATTTATTGGCTGATCACACTTTTTGTTGTGGCGGTTTATTACGCTGTTCCCGGAATCTTCAGGTCCATGGAGCTTTCAGGAACCATCATATTGTCATCGCTCCTATTTTCTTCGCTTCTGGTGCTCGGTGAGCCGCCGATTGTGTATGTTGGGTGGACCCTGGAATGGGAAATGCTCTTTTATTTTGTTTTTGGACTGTCTCTCTTCTTGAGGTCGTGGATCCATGTTTTCCTGGTTGTCAGCCTGGTTCTAGCCGGGGTATCCTTGGCGTCCGATGATTTTATATCGCTTGAGTTCTTGTTTGGGATGGCTGTCGCGTATTTTTACAACAAAGGGTTTGAAATCAGGGAAAAGACAGGGGTCTTGATATTTGTTTTCGGGATGCTTCTTTTATGCGCCTCTCTGTCGAGTGAACTTGAGGTCGACCCAACAAACCGTGTCATTATCTGGGGTGTACCGTCGTTCTTTATCGTTTTTGGGCTGCTGTTTGCGACGCAGATTTCAAATCGGTTTTTGGTTTATCTCGGGGATGCATCCTACAGCATCTACCTTGTCCAGATACTCACCATTCCCGCTTTTTATAAAGTGTCTTCGATTGTCCTTAGACCTGTGAATGGTGACGTTCTGTCCATCTTGTGTCTGGCCAGCAGCGTCGCCGCGGGATGCCTGGTTTTTTCACTGGTGGAAAAGCCCATCACCAAAGGGATGAAGCGGGCGTTCTCCTGACTATTGCAGCGGGTTATTTTGCCGGTGGCAAAACGCAGCATCTTCGGCGCCCCGACTTGACGGATCTGGAGCGTTGCTGATCCCAAATCAGCGACGCGCTCAGCCGGAAAGGCGGTCAAAATTCAGAAAAATTCTTTCAGTTTCCGGGCATGCTTCAGGTTCGATGGCAGCGATATCGCATGTCGGGCCAGCTTGGCCAAGGATCGTGTACCGGGGATGACCTTGAGGGCCGACAGGCTTTTGGACGCTTTCAGGAAGTTTTCATAGGCCTGATTGTCCGCGTGGCGGAAGTCTTTTGCGTTCAGGTCTTCCCCGCCGTTGTCGGTTGGTACGGACACGACAGAGGTCGCCTTGAGGTTCACATCGAATACAACAAAGGATTCATAGAAACGGATGCACCAAACCCGCTTTTCCGCAGCATCTGTGAGGAGTTTGGAAAAGCGCCGGTTTACACGATCTACCATGCTCATGGCGTATTTTACGAAGGAACGGCGCTTGGGGCCAAAGCCCTCCATGTAGGATGTATGCGTGTCTTCCACGACCAGCATGCCTCCATCGCGGATATGCGGCAGCAGACACTCGGTTGTTATGATCTGTTGTTCATAGGTATGACCACCATCGTCCAAGACGATGTCGATTTCACCAACCTCCTTTGCAAGTTTCTCCAGAAAGGCCGGGTCGCTCTGGCTGCCAATGAAAATTTCAAAACCTTCCTGCTCCCAGCGTTTTGCGCCGGGGTTCAGTTCAACACCAATGATGCGGGCCTGCGGCCCGAAGAACTCGCGCCACATGAACAAAGAGCCGCCACTGAGAACCCCGATTTCGACGAAGGTAATTGGCTTGCCGATGTAGGGAGAGAAAAGCTTGTCATACACATCGAAGTAAGTCGAATGCTTGCTGCTTTTGTACGGGCTGTTCAGGTAAGCTTGATAGCTTGCTGCGGTCACCGGCATTTTCTCAGGTTTCATTTCGTGGTCCTGTAATTGAATAAAGTTCACTCGTAAGCAAGGTCATGGCCCGTCTGTCTGTCATATATGATGCCGATGCAGGATCATGTGTCGAGATAAATACTCTTTCACAATAAAATGCCAAGCTGCTGCATTCTGGTTGCGGGTCTCCCTGTCTTGAAAGGCGTGCCACAATACGGGGCGAAAAACTCCCAAGTGCTATCCAAACCCTTTTTGCATGTCCTGCAGTGTGCTGGCCTGAAAAAGGCATGGGCGGGCCTCAAATTAGAGGTCCGCCCATGCTTTGATTAACAGTTATTCTAGTCGGGGGCGGCTGTCGCCATTAGGCAAACAAATCCGCGTATAGATTCGAAGCCCAAGAGTCGAAGAATTCCACATCACCCCCGGTTGTCAGAGAGTCGGTGCTGTCGGCAATAAAACCGCTGCCCTCAGAATCGGAAGCCGTTCCAGTCTCATGTGAGGTATCAGCACGGTTCAAAAACATCTGAATGAAACTGCTGTCGGACCCGCCGTCATCGTCATCGATTTTTGCAGCCTGATTTCCCTTTTTGAACATTTTTGGGCCGAAACCCGAGTTTTTCCACACAAACCGATCAGTGCTTGTATCCTCGGTCTCTGAAGCAGGCGATTGTGCGGTGTCACCCGGGTTGTCCTGATTGCTTATGTCGACAACCAACTCTCCTTGAGGTTCGACAATGTTAATGGGGTCTCCGACTTCGGTTTCAGCCCCGGTTTGAGGCTGCTCGGCGGCAGGGATACTCGTCTCTGTCTCGGTTTGAGTTTCTCCGGTATCGGTTAGGTCGCCTCCTGCCTCGGGCTGGTTCGTCCCGGTATCGGTTTGATCGCCTCCGGTATCAGGTGGTGGGGTTAACCCGATATTGGGTTGGCTCGCTCCGGTGTTGGTCCCGGAATATCCGTTACCATTCAGCCAATCGAAGTAAGTGCCAGAAATGCTGTTTGCGAGGTCAGAACCTGCACCCAACAAATCTGCCTGGCTTCCCGGTATGACGATATATTGATTGTACCCATCCGTCTGCGCCGTGGCCTGATAGGTAAAGTGCTGGTCGTATTCCGTGGGCTTGATCAAGACATTATCAGTTACAGTCCAATCCGACTGGCTATTATGCCCCAGAATCTGCGATGTGATGTTTTGGGTGATCGTGACATTACTGGAGCCGTTCGAGACAAAGATGAGTGGGATCTCGATGCCGCCCGTTTGTGTTTTCTCATCTACGTGCAGAACCGAGTTCTTGGTGATGGTAATTCCGTCGACGCCGTAAACCGAAATGCCGTGCAGGTGACCGTTGTAAATAAGGTTTCCTTCGATTAGGACGTTGTGATGAATGACATTCGGGTCGCTGAGATCCTTGCCGTCGCCGCCAAACCAGATGGTCTGGGTGTAGTCTCCTTGCCCCATATCAAAAACGTTATTGCGGATGGTGATGTTGTCACTACCGCTACCGTTTGCGCGCTGGATCTGGATCATGTCACGGTGATCGCCCGCGCCTGCCGCGCCACCAAAATCGTGAATGTAGTTATTCTCGACTAGGATGTTGTCGACATTGTCGAACACCAGCCCATCCGAACGGATCGAATGAATGTCATTGCCCGAAAAATTCACCCCGTCAGAGTTAAGAGAGATGGCGCCCTTCCACCATTTTGAGAACTCTGTGTTGACGACATTGACATTGCTGGATCCGGAGATCATCAGGCCTGTACCATATCCAGTGCCATCCGCAGATGTTCCGGTTCCGCTGGCAAAATCACCGTCAAAGTTTGAGTTCTGAAATGTGATATTCGAGCTGTTAGTGACGCTGAATTTGTTCTGGAAGTGATAGTCCCCAGCACTGTACGTGTAATCGAATTTGATCGTGTCGAATGTTACATTCGATGCTCCATTGAGATGCGCTTCAGAGAAGCTTGCGATCGCATTTGGATCAGCGGATTTGATTGTTACATTTGAAGAAAATTGCGTACCGTTCAGGCTGAGCTTGCCGTAGTCGCCTGCCGCAAGCAATATTGTTTCCCCACCTGTCGCCTGTGACAAGGCCTGGTTCAGCTCTGCCGCAGAGGTTACCGTAATTGTCGTCGACATATTTCACCTTCTGTTTCATAGGCGCTGTGAGTGGCAGCGCACGAGATCCCGCACACCCAGGACGGATGGAACAGCCGCCCGAAGGCGGCAGAGTGGCCGAAATGTGGCTATGTTTGGAAACTGTTGCCTGTATCGGGACAATCCTGCCCCCGTGCGCTCATTTCCGAGTGAACTCGATACTCAATACCGGGAATTGTTCCACTTCCCTTGGCGGTTGACGCCTGTTTGAGTAATTGATTCCCTTTAATCAACAATGAACACATAATTGCCACTATTCCGGCGCGTCCTTGCGTATCTCTGGTAGGTGTCGGCAATGAATTGCCCGGTGCCGCTACGACAACTTGCAGATTTAATTGGGACCACCCCGGAAAAGCACCGATGGGTGGCTCGGAAATGTCATGCGATCCGAGGGGCACCACAATAGACAGTATGCGGGGGGTCGACTAAGCTTTCGAGCGGTCGCAGATCAGAAAGGTACGTCATGTCCAGATCACGTATTCTTGCGCTGGCAGGTACGATCCTGCTGTTCGTTAGCCCTGCCTTGCATGCAAAGAGCCCTTGCGACAGGCAGCAATTCAAACCCAGATTCACGGCCCAGGCCCAAGGTCAGGCCATTTCCGACGCAGCCGCGCTGGCAAGTGCTTTACAGAATGCCCGTGGCGGTGAGGTCTATCTGCTTGCACCCGGAAACTATGGTACTCTGAAACTGGGCAAGGCTTACCCGTCGCCGGTGGTGATCAGATCGGCTGATCCTGCCAACCTCGCATGTTTCAGTGTCGCCATTCTTGACGGGGCCGAGAATGTCCATCTGGATGGCATCAGGTTCGACTATACATTCAAAAGCACAGATCCGTATCACCTCGCTAACTTTGTTGTCCGCAATAGCCGGAATATCACCATCTCCAACTCAGTGTTCAGCGGAGATGTCGCCAGTCGCACTGGAACACCAGAAGATGGAGCCGGATATGGAACGGGCCTGCTGGTATTCCGCGCAGCCAATGTCGATATTTCAAACTCCGAGTTCCTTACTTGGTGGAAGGCAGTCATCGCCATTAATACGGACGGCATAAAGATTACCGGCAGTGACGTGCATTCAATTCGCTCGGACGGGCTGGTGTTCGACAATGTCGATGACATTCTGGTTCAGAATAACCACATCCATAACTTCGGCGGGGCCGACGGTGTCGGCGATCACCGCGACATGATCCAGATTCAACGGGCCAATAACAGCGGGAGCGCCAATATCACGATCCGGGACAATGTTTTCGATGTGGGTGCGGGCGACTTTGCACAGACGATTTGGGCGGGCGGAGACGGAAAGGACATCGGAGACCCCGAGGTGCGGCATCGGAACGTGCTGATTGAAAACAACATGATTTATAACGGCCATGTCCACGGCATTTCTATCTACGGTTCCGACAACATTTCGGTTAGAAAAAACTCTCTGATCAATGTGCCCGGTGGCCATTCTGTGCCGGTGATCAATATCTCACCGGACTCCACATCCGTTGTCATCGAACAGAACGCAGCGGCAAATATCGTGGGGTATGAAAACCAGCGAGATTGGGTGCTTCTTAACAATGCCATGATTCAGGATCAAAACCCGTCTCAGGAAGGGTATTATGATCAGCAGTTCATCTACCATGCGTTGGGGCGGAAAAGGGGGTACAATGAGTTTGGCGTGCGTCCCGGCAGCCTCATGGATCGCCTGAATGCCGGATCGACGCTGGCAAAGAACTATCCCACTCGATGAAAACTGACATGGATGATTTCCGCTGGCGTGTTTAATGGCAAGGGCGTGGTCATGAAAGTCACCAGGTTTTTTGGTTTTTGAAGAGTTACTTGAGTTAAGGGCAGGAAATTCGAATGATCGCTGTGTCATCAGCCAAAACGAGAGAGCAGATGGCAAAACCGCTTGTCCTGATGCTGCTCGTCATATCTTTTGCGATGCCATTTTATTTCTTCCTCGGCGGACTGAAACTCAATGGCTATCGCGTGATCCTCCTCCTCTATATGTTCCCCGCAGTTTTTGGATGGCTGAGCGGCAAAGCAGGTAAAATAAGGGCGGTCGATTTCTTAGTAATAGGCTTTGCTTTCTGGGCCAGCCTGACTTTGGCCGTCAATCACGGCATTCAGGAATTGTGGCAGTTCATTGGGATGTTCATGATTGAAACCCTGACCCCCTATTTCATCGCCCGAACCTATATTCGAAATCTGGATGCGTTCCGGTTCTTTGTGAAATGCCTCTTCATCCTGATTATGGTTCTTTTACCGTTCGCCGCTTATGAAGCTGTCACGGGTAAGATGCCGCTCCTCAATCTGTTTGGGAAGGTGATGAGTGTTTATCAAAAGTGGTATTTTCCGCCGAGACTGGGATTGCTGCGCGCTCAGACAACGATGCCGCACCCGATTTTGTTCGGAGTGTTCTGTGCACCGGCTTTTGCACTTACCTGGTATGTGTTGGGATGGAATAAACCCTTTAACAAAAGGGTTGGTCTCGTTTCCATCGTTGGGGGCACCGTCTTCTGTTCCCTGTCGTCGGGTGCTTTCATGAATGTCATTCTTCAGATGATGCTGATGGCGTGGAACAGGATATTTTGGTTCCTGAAGAATAGGTGGAAAATTCTTCTCTATATCTTCTCCTTTTTGTACTTCGTCGGCGAAGTCAGTTCCAATCGGACTATGTTTCAGATCTTCGCAACACACTTCACTTTGACTCCGGGCACCGCATTTACGCGGATCAATATTTTCACTTTCGCCTCCGACGATGTTCTGCAGAACCCACTGTTTGGAATCGGGTTGAATGACTATACGCGACCCCACTGGATGGCCATGTTGACCACGGTGGACAATTTCTGGCTGGTGATAGCATTGCGGCACGGATTTCCCGGCTTGTTCCTGCTTCTGGGCGCGGTGTTGGTTATCTTTTTACAAGTCGGCAACAGGAATCTGAGCGGAGCCCTCGCAGACGCCCGTCTTGGGTATCTGATTGCGCTGTTGGGTTTGTGCATTTCCGCCATCACGGTGCATCTGTGGGACTCCACCTTCTGTTTTTTCATGTTTCTTTTGGGAGCGGGGATCTGGTTTCTTGATACGGATGATCAGGAAAGTCAGGACGGCGACAGGGTACAGTCACTAGTCGACGGCAGGAAAATGCGCTATACGCGGTTTCCGCAGATTGCCCCGGGTGAGCTAACAGTAAGACGAAGCGCCAGATCCGGTTCAGCCAGTCTTCATCCAGCGCCGCCGAGACATTCCAAGAGCCCGCCGCAAACGGCTCAGGGGGGACATTTGACCGGATAAAGTGGCATCTATCTCGTGTATGGACATGTCACCACGCAACGAGGTTCGCGGTCGCAGAAAACTGTTTGTATGCCATTTGCCACCATCGCTTGACCAAGCAGCGGTGTACCCCGCATCGCGCAAGGCCCGGAGGACCCTTACATCATAGCGCCCGAAGGGGATGCCCGCCTCTGTCACCGGGTGTCCGCAGATTTTTTCAAGCTCTGCGCGTGAGGCGCTCAGCTCTTCAACAAGTGCCGCATCCTCCAGGGTGGGCCACGCCGTGTGAGCAAGGCCGTGACTGCCAATCGTCATGCCAGCGTCACGCAGGGTATGAAGATGCTCAACATCCAGCGAACCCGCCTGTCCGATCCGATCGGTGAGTACGAAAAAACGCGCCCGGAGGTTACGGGCCGCAAGGGCGGGCAGGGCAATGCTGTAATCCGACAGATTGCCATCGTCGAAGGTGATCGTGAAATGGCCTGGATCGGGGGCCTGGGCGATCCGGTCAAGCGCATATTCAAATTGACTGACGGATAGCCAGTAAGGGGCCTCGTCCAGCTCCAGGGCACGCTCCTGTGTGCCGATGCCGTGGAAAATTATGCTCGTTCCAGTGGTCATTGGCGTGCTTTTTTCAAACGGGAATGAAGCGTTTCGGCGGTGCCTATCAAGGCGGAACCCAACCCGGCAGGCCGATATTCGTAAGGTCCGGCAGCCAGCAAGTCCGTTCCGCCGGTCCGTTGTTTGAACTCTGTGACGGTTGGGTTGATGTCAGGGTCGATACCGTCCAAATCATACCATTTTATGCCCCGCCCCCGATGCCTCAAAATGGATTCCCACATCAGGTAATGGCCGGCATTGCAGCGGCGCCCCACATCTGTCGTCGCGCCAAACAGATAGACCGCGAAATTCCCTGCCCGGCCGATTATCATGCCAGCTATGTCGGCACCATCTTTTTGGGCAAACAGAGCTTCATGAGAAAAATCACCGCTCTGAAGCGAGTAGTAGAATTCCGGGGGGATATTGGGTTTCTCAAACCCTTTGGCTGCCTGCACCTGACGGTAGAGTTTGTGAAATCTGCCCGAGGCCTCGGAGATTGGGGCGCTTTCCAGTGACAGATCGCTTTTCAACGCTTTGCGCAGATGATTGCGCCATTTGCCGTGCTGCGCCTTAAGCAACGTTTCTTCGTCCTGATCGCAATCGATGATGACTGTCCGATAAGATGGAGAGCGATCGGTGGGATGAAAACCCACTGCGGCAGCAGATTGATCCACTGTTTGTACGTCGTAAAAGGGCAAGGCAGGAAACCGCAACCGAAGGATATGGCCAGTTTCCTGAGCATATGCACGCAATGACGCAAATGTGGCATCCAGCCGGTTCTGGTCGATTTCTGGCAGTTCGCGGTGATACATCATGGGGCCAGCAGCGATCCAGGCGATGCCGCGCCTCAGGCCAGGCACGCGTTTTACGCGTAGGCAGGCGGCAGCGGTCAATTGATCTGCTTGATCCGACAGGGTGATGAACTCAGCCGTTGCACCGATCCGTTGTGCCGCTGCCTGCGCATAAGTCAGGGTCTGTTCGTATGTCAGATCATGAAAACCGGCACTGATCCGGGGCCATTCTTCCGCAGTGACTGTCTGAAACGAGAAGGTCGTGTTCATAATTGCATCCGTATCCAACTGCTCCAGAGGCTGTTTGGCCGGATTCCCAGTCGTGGGCGGACTTTCAGGAACCAGACACGGTAGTAAAAGAAATGCAGTGCATCCGCCCATAAAAGCAGAGCGCGGGCTCGTAATCGCGCGGAAGCACGGTCAGGTGCCAGAACGATATTATAAAGCGGCACCAGATCTCCACCGTAGCTCAGTTTATATTCATATTCTCCGGCACCAGCCTCAATCAGGTGCGCACCCTGATTGATCAGCTCTTCAACACGCGTGACCAGACCGACGCGGCCCAGTCCAGTCTTTGCAAATTCAGGATCGACTTCCCGTGCATTGAGCCACCAAAGCACCTTGCCGTTCAGGGTGTAACGCAACTGGCTGGACAGCAGCGTTTCATCCAGCCACTGTTCATCGATTGCCGCATGGCCTTTCGGGCTCAGGCGCTGCATCAGGGCGCGATAGAACGCTGCTGCAACCGGCCAGTCAGAAAAATGCCCTCCCTTCCCGGCGGCTTCCCATTGTCGCGTATGCAATGCGATGAACCGATCCATCATTGTATCGACGGTTTCGGGCGTGGAACTGACAGTGCGCAAGGTCTCATCCGCCGGTGTCAGGCGTTTGATGTCCCGCCGGACCTCGCGGCGACGGCTTTTCGAAAGCGAGGCCATAAACGCATCAAAGCTATCAGGTAGGGTCATAAGCGTATGTCCGCGGGTGCTGATATCACGCAAAATGGATATGCCATACCCTTTCAGGGCCCGCAGGTTTTCCAATTGCCCCGCACGTTCTGAAAAGGGCGACAGGCTTACGACGCTGCATTTCAAATTGCCGGTCAGGTGTTCGATGACAGCCCTGAGAGCTGTGTTTTCGTAACCGGCGGCAATGGGCAGTTCCATGACCGCAAAATTAGGATCCACGCCCGCCAGCCGGGCGACGCGCACCGGAACGGGACCGGCCCACAGGGTTTCAACGCAAAAAGGCAGCACGCCAACGATCTCTGAACCGTCCCGCAGAATACAGCTGACGGGATGCCGGCTGGCGGTAAACGTTTTGCCATAATGATCCCACCAGGCAGATTGCCAGTCAGACAGGAAATATATCTCGGCACCGGATGCCGAGACAAAACTGTCCCAGCTGGCTTGTGTGCTCAGCTTGTGTGCAGGCGCTTCGATGCACTCAAGATCAACATCCGCATTGCTGGAAATGGCATCTCTCATGCCGTTGGTTCCTGACCGAAGAGATGATATCGGATTGCCGCTCCGGACAGGCGCAGCCGGGCCTTGCGATCAGGTGTGGCCCGCAAAAGCCCGATCAGGCCAAAGGCAATCCCGCGCAACATTGCGCTGCTGAGGAAGATTGTGCGCGTTATCAGCTCACCACTGCGGCCATAATGCTTTCTGGCGTAGATCGTCTTGCTTTTCTGCTTTTGCACATACATGCGCGACTTGATCTGCGCGGTGCTTTTCGAGCCGCCGTCAAGATGCAAAATCCGCGCCTCGGGAGCGAAGACACAGCGTTTGCCAATATTGCGGATACGCCGGCACCAGTCAGCTTCTTCCGAATAAATAAAGAACGCATCATCCAGCAGGCCCACTTTTTCGAAGACCGGGCGTGGTACCAGCATGAACATCCCCGAGACGACATCCACGTCGCGCTGTGTTGTCCGGTCCCAGCCCCCATATTCGGGCCAGGTAAACAGCCGCTTCAGCCCAAATTCGATCACCGCCAGGCTAAGGGGTCCGGGATCGGCAAAGCAGGTTAGCTGGATGGTTTCAGGGTCCTCAAAGATCTGGCAGCCGACGCATCCGACATCCGGGTGCGCGTCGAGCCAGTTGCTCATGACATCGATCGCGCGATCCAGGATGATCGTATCGGGATTGAGCAGCAGCAGCTTGGCGCCTGCGGCAATCTCGAGCCCCTGATTGTTGGCGGCGGCAAAGCCCAGATTTTCGGTATTTGCGATCAACCGGACCTGGGGAAATTCCTTGGCCACCATTTCAGGTGAGCCGTCGCTGGAGGCGTTGTCGACAACAATGATTTCGTGCGGCAGCCGGGTCTCATGCGCAATGGACGCCAGGCAATCCCGAAGAATCTCCCGGGTGTTCCAGTTCACGATAATGATAGATACAGCGTATTCGGTACTCGTGCCGGACGGCGATGAAACCATGATGCTTTGCTCTCGTTAACCACTTACATTCCAAATCTTTAACCACTGCCACATTCTGTGAACACTTTAAACGTGACCGTACGGGGACCGTTGTTGTCGAAAAGTAGCTATAAAAGTCAAATTATTTAGATCAGTATATTAAGGTAATATTTTGACGGTGTGAATCCTTGAAAGACGAAACTGTATCAAGATCGGGTGCGGGCAAATTTTGCTCTCTGGGTTTGACATCGAATGACTGACCGTGGGAATGCGCTGTATTGCGGTGATCCTGTCATGCGGTTGTCCGACCTGTTCCGCCGGGATTCGGCTGGCGGGTACAAGGCTCTGTTTCAGGATCGGTCGGTGTTCTGGAGTTACAATACCCGCGTGGCGATCCGGGCATCTTGTGATCTTTTGGGGTTGCAGCCCGGGGATGAAGTTCTGGCCCCTGCCTATAATTGCGGTTCCGAGGTCGATCCGCTGATTGATGCAGGTCTTTCGGTTCGGTTGTATCCGGTTTCGGAAAACCTGCGCGCCGATCCTGCACGGATTGCGGCGCTTATTACCGGGCGGACGAAGGCGATATATGTGATCCACTATTTTGGTGTGCTGCAGCCAGGCCTGGCGGATCTGCGGGCCTTGTGTGATCAGCATGGGCTGCGGATGATCGAAGATTGTGCATTGAGCCTTCTCAGCGGTGCTTCACCGGCAGAAGGCCGCACCGGAGACGTATCGGTTTTCTGCTTCTACAAGTTTGTGCCTGTTCTGGGTGGTGGGGCCATGGTCATCAATGCGCCGGATCTGAGCGCCAAGCATCTGTTTCCGCGGCCTGCTCCGGGCAAGGCCGTGGTCAAAACACTTTTGCGCGCTGGTTTGGCAACCGTATTGGGGCCGTCTCGTATGCAGGCCATGCTTCAGAAGACACGCGGCCGACAAGAACCGCCGCCCCACAGTGACGGGGATCAACCGGAAGACATTCCGGGGCACTATTATTTCGACCCGGCGCTGCGCGGCGCACAGATGAGCGTCTTCACATCCCGTCCATTGCGGGCCTATTCCGTAGCAGAAACTATTGCGATCCGGCGGTCGAACTGGCAGCGGTACCGGGATGTTTTCAACGAGTTGCCCGAGATACGCATGCTTGTTCCGGAGCTTCCGGTCGATGCCTGTCCGCTGAATATGCCGATCATGGTCGCGGGGCGTGACCGGGTCGTACGGGCGCTGCAAAAAAGCGGGATTGGTGCCACCGCCTGGTGGGCGGGCTTCAACCGCAATCTCGACTGGTCAGGGCAGGCCGAGGCGATGGCCCTGAAAGACAATGCCGTATCTTTGCCGGTGCACCAGTACCTTTCGGCTGCGCATATTGATCACATAATAGTGCGGCTCAAAAGTGAACTTGTGGCCTGATCAGGCGGGCGGTTTATGCAGAGTGAGGCCAGCGTAACCGGGGCCATCACGCCGCCCTGGACAGCTTGCGTTTGAGTTTTGCGGCAAGCTCCAGCGCTAGGCTCTCGAACCCTTTCGGCTTCCCGGCAAGGCGCCAGAGCAGCAGATGCGTGCCGACATAGACAAAAACGCCGACCAGAACTTTGACCGAGAACCGGATACGCAGCAGCGGCAGGTCTTCCGCTGTCTCGTAAGCCCATCCCACTGCGTCGCCACTGCCATAGGCGCTGCTGACAAATAGAACGGCAAGCAACATGGCAAAGGTTGACGCAAATGTACGCCAGGCTATCAGGATCGGCGCCAGAAATCCGCCAGTTCCGAAATCCTTGGCCATGATCAGCGCCAGACCGATCGCAAACAGGCTGCCGGCTCCGGCTCCGAGGATCGCACCGATAAAGCCATAGTTTGATCCCAGCACCATCAGTGCAGTTGTGGCGATCAGCAGGATCGTGTTGCGGAGAAACAGGCGCTTTGTAGAACCTTCGACATAGCTTGCAGACCGGACATTGGCCTGCAGTGTCTCGATCGCCTTCAAAGGGGCAAGCACCCAGATGACCTGTGCGGCGGCCAGCCACTGATAACCGGCCACGACAATGATCAGGTGATTGGCAACCAGGGCCATGCCGACGCTGGCTGGAACGATGATCCCCAGAAGGATGGCGTTGGCCCGTTCGAAGGCTTCCCGGCTGGAGCCCTGGGTCCGGGAGGCATTGGCAAGGCTTGGGTAAACCACTCGTTCCAACGGGCCGATGATCTGGCTGGTGAACAGGATCACAAGGCGATAGCCGACCCTGAAAATCCCTGCATCGGCCAGACCCAGCATGCTGCCGATGACAATCTGGGGCATGTTGTTGATCAGAAACTGGGTGATCTGGGCCCCCAGTGACCATGATGACACATCAATGCAGTCATGCCAGCATCGGAGCGTTAACCTGGGTCGCATCGGGGCAACGGAAAAGCTCCAGATGACCCTGATGACCTGAGTGATGACGCTGGCGACCACGATGGCCCAATAATCACGCCAAATCCATGTGAGGCTGATGGCCATCAATGTGTATGCAATTCGGCTGGTCGTTTCTTCGCCTGCGATGAAACCGAACCGGAGATCTCTTTCCAAAAGTGGGAAGCGTGTGCTTTTGATGGAACTTGCGATGGCAATGAAGCAAAGCGCGGGGATCAGCGATGTCAGTTCCGCAAGCCCGAAGAATGTCATCAGAGGGGCGCTGGCCCAGATCAGGAGTGCCGAAAAGATGCCCAACAGCACCTGCATCGTGAACACGGTGTTCAGGTGATCGTCAGTGATTTCGGGCTGGCGGATCAGAATCATGGAAACGGCCCGCTGGACGATTTCCAGAAACGCGGCCGCGATTATGAAATAGGCAATGATCCCGAAATCCGTTGGCGTCAGAAGACGGGCTGTCACAACCAATGTCAAAACGCCTAGAAACTGGCTGAAAACGCCCGATGCAAATAATGTTGCGGCCCCCCTGGTAAGGGTCGCGCTGTGATCGGGTGTGCCTGGGGCGATATTCACGCCTGTTTTAACTGGAGGCTTCAAAAACATTGCCTTTCCATACTCGGAACAAAAACCTTATCAACGCACCAATGTTTCTAATCTGACTACCCTCGGTGTCACTTCAAAAAACCCGCACTTGCTGTTCTAGGAATTTGGTCGGCTGGCTGCTAGTCAAACCTGTAAGTATATTTTTGTGTTGAAATCGCATGTTTTTCCAGTTTCAGAGAGGTACACCATGTTTCAATCAGTACCGTCGCGGCGAGTCGGCACAGAATATTACATAGCAAAATGAAGTTTCGCCTCAGTGTCTCAGATTGGATTCTGACTGCGCAAGGGTAACAAGTAGAAGAGCCCGGTGTTTTCTGGACCCGGCGCCTGTTTTCAAGACGGTATGACAGTATGAAGATTGCGATTTTTGGTTTGGGGTATGTGGGGTTCACGGCAGCGTGCTGTCTGACCCGTGAAGGGCACGAGGTGATCGGCATTGATGTGAATGCCGACAAGGTGTCCGAAATCAACGCAGGCCAGCCCCCGATCAAGGAACCGAAAGTGGCCGGGTTGCTGACCGAGGCGCTTGGGAAAAATCTGATCCGGGCCGTGGTCGAGATGCCGGATCTCGGGGATGTCGATCTGGCCATTGTCTGTGTGGGCACGCCCAGTTCCACCGATGGCTCGCATAACATGAGCTTTGTGGCCGAGGTGACGCGTCAGATTGCCGAAACCGTATCGCCGGATCGGGCGCGGCCTCTGACGGTGGCGTATCGGTCAACCTTCCGGCCGGGCACCGTGCGGCAGCTGATCGAGCCGATCTTCCAAAGCTATCTGGGCGAGCGAACGGCGCAGGCGGTCGAGATCGTCTATAACCCCGAATTTCTGCGCGAGGCGTCGGCGGTGGATGATTTCTTCAACCCGCCCAAGATCGTTGTTGGTACAGCCGATGGCAATCGCTCGGCGGTAATGGACGAAATGCACGAGGGTCTGGACGCGCCGGTGTTCTACACCGCTTTTGAAGAGGCCGAGATCACCAAATTCGTCGACAACACCTGGCATGCCACCAAGGTGGCCTTCGCCAATGAGATCGGCCGTATCTGCCACAGCATGGGCGTGTCGGCCAAAACCATGCACGAGATTTTCGTCTCGGACACCAAGCTGAACATCTCGGCTTATTACACCCGTCCGGGCGGCGCGTTCGGGGGCTCGTGCCTGCCCAAGGATGTGCGTGCATTGCAGCATATTGCGGGTGAGGTGGGGGCCCATACCCATCTGATTGACAGCCTGTTGCAGACCAATCAGGCGCATAAAACCTATCAGGCGCAGGACATCATGGCGCGGCTGCCCGAAGGCGGTCGGGTGCTGATGGCGGGGCTGGCCTTCAAGGCCGGAACCGATGATCTGCGCGAAAGCCCCAATGTCGATATTGCCCGGCGGCTGCTGCAGGCTGGGTATCAGCTGTCGGTCTATGATCCGGCCATCAAGCCTGCCGATCTGCGGGGGCAGAACCTGGGTTATGCCTTTACCCACCTGCCCAATATGGGCCGCCTGTTGGTGGATCGCGCCACGGCCGAGGCCGGGCCATGGAATTTGGTGGTCGGATCGAACCGGATCGTGAACGAGCTGAACCTTGGCGATGCAGAGGTGATAAGAACCTATGAATATGACTAGCCCTGTGTCCGCCGTTCAGCCGATCTCGTTCGACGAGCTGCGCCAGAGCCAGCCGCTGAAAGGGCTGAAGGTTCTGATCGTGGTGGAAAACCTGCCCGTGCCCTTCGACCGCCGCGTCTGGATGGAGGCGCGCACGCTGGCTGCCGCAGGCGCGCTGGTCTCGGTTATCTGCCCCACCGGCAAGGGCCATGAGGAGCGTGTCTGGGAAGATGAAGGCATCAAGGTCTACCGCCACCCGCTGCCGTTGGATGCCAGTGGAGCGCTGGGGTATCTGCTGGAATATGGCGCGGCGCTGTTCTGGGAAAGCTGGCTGTCACTGAAGATCAAGTTCACCCGAGGGTTTCACGTCATCCATGGCTGCAACCCACCCGATCTGATCTTTCTGGTGGCACTGCCCTTCAAGCTGTTTGGCGTGCGTTATCTGTTCGATCACCACGACATCAATCCCGAGCTTTACGAGGCCAAGTTCGACAAGCGCGGCTTCTTCTGGAAGCTGATGAAGACGTTCGAGCGGCTGACCTTCGCCTCGGCCCGGGTGTCGATTGCCACCAATGAAAGCTATCGCAAGATCGCCATTGAACGCGGCGGCATGGCGCCCGAGGATGTCTTTGTGGTTCGCTCGGGCCCCGATCTGAGCCGGTTGCAGCACCTGCCGCCGAACCCCGCGTGGCGCAACGGGCGGACATACATGGTGGGCTATGTCGGCGTCATGGGTGATCAGGAAGGGATCGACCTGCTGCTGGAATCCGTGGCGCATCTGGTGCAGGTTCAGGGGCGCGACGATATCCAGTTCTGCCTTGTGGGCGGGGGGCCCAGCCTGGACAAGCTGCGCGAACAATCTGCTGATATGGGCCTGTCGGACTATGTCACCTTCACCGGTCGCGCGCCGGATCATGATCTGTTTGAGATCCTGTCGACCGCCGATGTCTGCGTGAACCCGGACCGGGTGAACGAGATGAATGACAAATCCACCATGAACAAGATCCTTGAATACATGGCGTTCGAGAAACCCATCGTTCAGTTCGACGTGACCGAAGGGCGGTTCTCGGCGCAGGAGGCCTCGCTTTACGCGCGCGCCAACGATCCGGTGGATATGGCCGACAAGATCACCGAGCTGCTGGCAGATGACGGCCGCCGCGCCGCCATGGGCCGCTATGGCCGCGCCCGGGTCGAGGCGGAAATGGCCTGGCCCCATCAGGTCCCCGCGCTGATCGCGGCGTATAAGCGGATCTGGAAGGGGTAATCGGCCAGAGCGCTACTTCGCTACTTGTTTTGTTCCTGCCTGCCCATGCGCTTTCCTCGGAAACCGAAGCTTCATGGCCGGAGCCTCAATGAAGTGCCATGACAGGACCGCGCATAACAGGGTGAGGGGGAAAGACATCGCCATGTTGACGACTGGCGTCGTGACGCCAGACTGCGCCACCAGTTGCTGGATTGGGAACGCGTAGATGTAGACCCCGTAGGAATAGTCGCCCAGCTTGTTGTAGCGCAAAAGAAGCGGGATTTTGGCATAGCCGGCAAAAATCACGGCATAAGACAGGCTGATGGCAAAGATAGGCAGAAACAGTGGTGTGAACCAGGCCATAAAGGACAACGCGGCGGACAGGGCCAGCAGCGACCAGGACAATGGTACGTGCCGGCGCCAGATGTAAAAAACCATTCCCGACAGAAAAGGCAGACCAAGCCTTATGAGGACCTCGACCCTTGGATTCACGTCAATGAATACGACGATGACTGTATAGAAACACAGGAACAACAGCGTTAGACCCACAAAAATCTTTTTGTTTCCCAGAAATCCAAGCAAGCCACATAAGAGGACGCCTACATAGCAGGTGACCTCGTATGAAAGAGACCAGAGCGAGCCATTGATCGCAGCACCATAGGGGTTGGATTCGAACACGCCCGGCAATGTGTATTGCAGTTTGAACAACAGCATATTGCGTATGAAGTAGCTGCCGGTTTCGCCCCAAAAATTAGAAGGGGGCGCTTGTGTTAACAGAAGCCCGGCAACCAGAATGGTGATCACGGTTACCACGGCAAGCGCTGGGAACAACCTCAGGGCTCTGGCGATCAGGAATGATTCTGCAGACGGGTTACGGTCGAAACTGCGCGTAATGAAAAACCCCGAAATTGCAAAGAAAGCCCATACGCACATCAGACCAAGCGACAGCCCATGC
This sequence comes from Ruegeria sp. AE4, assembly GCF_056542185.1. Taxonomy (NCBI): domain Bacteria; kingdom Pseudomonadati; phylum Pseudomonadota; class Alphaproteobacteria; order Rhodobacterales; family Roseobacteraceae; genus Ruegeria; species Ruegeria sp. AE4. Next base: position 56,354 of record NZ_JBQFZK010000016.1, read on the forward strand.
AGTGTGGATTCAAACGGTTGCCCGAACTCGGCGCCCAAACTCAGAGGATAGGCATGTGCCACCAGCACAAGGCTGGCCGCGATGATCCGGATCAGATTGAAATTGTTATCCCGCCCGTCTGATCGATCTGCGATAAACAGCGCAGGCTTCCCCGAGATCACATTCACATTATGCTCACTCATCTGCGGTTCTCTGGGTCACTGGCACTATCATGGGATACACAATTATTTGGAAGCTGATCTTTGATACAATATCCATGGTGCGGTTGTCGCAAGAATATTGAATCCTTGGATCTGGGGCGGAAACGATTCCGTCGAGCAAACGACAATTGTGTCAGCTTTGGCGTTTGACAATGTGGCTATTGCAGACGGCACTGTATGACTTGCGTCCGAGGCAACGTCCTGAGCCGCGTTTTGCACATGGGCCAGCGGCCCGATTATGTGCAGTGGGTGCTGGGTGGGATCGGCGAATGTGGGGATCGCAGTGCCGTTAAAGATCATGAGAAAGGAAAGGGGGCCGCAGTTAGTCCGAAAAAAACGTGGCTCTCTGGTGTCTTCGAAATAAGCTCCTGCGCCCAGGCCGCGCGTGTCATGGCGGTTCAGTGCATCAAGATAAGAGGCGTAAACTCTGCCATCCTGATACCATCCGATGCTCAGCATCAGGTTTCGTACCAGAAACAACCCGACGATCATCGCAATACTTATTTTGCGAAACAACGATTTCGCATCGGGAGCCAAAGACAGGCTTGCAGCCAGAAGCGCCAAAAGCAGAAGTGGGATACGTTCACCCAAATGCCCGACACCGAACATGGCTGGCGGCGTGATCGGGATCAGCAGCACGCACAGGGCCACTGCAAGCTTCATGCGTCTGTCGATTCTCCAAACCCCGGTCACGAGACCGCCGATCAGCACACCCCACAACACACTGCCAAATCCCCAATCGACTGACTGCCATGTTGTTTCGGCCACACGGAGGAAGCCGTCGACTCTCAGATAGGTTTCGGTGCTCAGTCGGGCCCAAAGTGTTCCCTGCTCGGCATGGGTGAAAAGGCTTTCTATCGGCAGAAAACTCCCTGCACCTATGGTTTTCGTTTGAACAAACAGAAGGGTTGGTATGACAGCGACCAACGCAAGCCTTGCGGCTTTGTAGAGAAGTGCGCGTATGCCTGGATTGCCAGATATGAGAGCAAGCGATAACTCAACCATGCCCAACAACAATCCCCACAGCGCAAAGACCAACCCATGAATGAAAAATAAGAGCACACCTACGCATATTGTAACGGCCAGTTGCCGGACAGGCCGGTCCTGTGTCGCAATCCAATAGCCGGTTGCGCACAGTAGAACCCCTAATCCCAGCAGAAAATTCGAGAACCCCCAAATCAGAATATGGTTATACGCCACCAGGCCAGCAAGAAGTACGGTTAGCACCGAAAGGTGGCCGTGCAGAACGCGTGCAAGGTACAAAATGCCTGCGAAAGGTGCCGCAATGATCAGACCGGCGATCAATTTAGCGCCCAAAAGCGGGGGCAGCACTTTCATGACGCCTGTGCCCAGAACATCTAGACCAAGATTGGGCAGAAGTTGCCAGGCAGCTTCATAATTCTGTTGCAGCATGGCTGAGTTCGGCAACTTTGCCAGAATATAATAACGGGCGACGTGGGCGTAGAAGTCCGTCAACGGCAGAACCGGTGTCACGCACAGAGGAACGAGGCTGGCAAGCAGGGTCAGCGCCAGAACTGGGCACAATGGACGGCGTTGAAGTGTTGTGATCATTTCTGCCCATCCACTAAAAGCCAAAAACCTGATACTTCAGGTATCAGCAACATATCATTGCGCAATCTGTTTTGGGTATCGCCGTTATCCGAAATTAGGGCCGCAATAACTTGGCAGCGAAGGCGTAGAGGCCTATGCGATGTTAAAACGGCACAAACCGCGGCAGGCGGTTCAGGCTGGGTTCCATGAACCGCTGGAGTCGCGCATCCGCATCCGCTTCGGTTTCGCCGGGCAGGATGGGGGTGACAAATCGAACCAATGCGCCGTCGGTCCGGCCCATGGTGAATCCGTCCTGAATTACGCTCATCTTGGCGCGGAAATCGTTGACCATGCGTTTGCCGCGCTGTTCGAACCAGTAGTAGACCAGCTGTTTTGACAGCTCTTTCTGGATGACAGCGCGGTTGACGGTAAAGCTGCCGTAGGGGGTGTCGCCCGGATTGATCTCATATGGCTCAAGGCTGAAGATTTCCCAGCCACCTACGGGCAGGCAAACCTCGGGTGAATGGATGCCGTCGCCTTCGGTTTGCTTGTCGTAGAAGGCCACGAACATGTTCACGAAATCACCCGATCCGCTGTCGATATAAGTGGCATGGAGGTAATCGCTGGCGCCCAAAGTTCGTTCAACATTGGGATCAAGGCTGGTGGTCGAGCCGGACCAGTCGCCCAATTGTCGCGGATAGAGGACAAAGGGGTCCCGCTCGATGGGCGTCACCTCGGAGGCGGGGCGCAGTGTCCACGCGGCCGAGACCGCAAGCGTCAAAAGCGCCGCGAGAGCCAGCGCGACTGAGGCACGGATGGCAAAGATACGCAATGCGACGGTACCCAGCCCTTCGGTATCCAGATCGATTGCCTCGGTGAACGGTTTCGGATCGGGGGCCAGACGCTGCAAGCCGAGTGCCATAAGAAACAGAATGGCGACGCAGAGCAGGAAGATGATCCAGCCTTCGAAGAAATGCATGAACCCTTCGGCCTGTTCGATGCCATGCTGATTGACCAGAATACCGATCACGCCGATGCGGATGGAATTCATCAGAACGGTCAGCGGCGCGGCCGAGACCAGCAGAACCACCTTGTGCCAGATCGGACCGCGGTAGAGCAGGGCAAAGAGGTATGAAAAGCTGAGGATCGGGAACAGGTAGCGTAGCCCGGAACAGGCCTCGGCCACCTGCAGCTTGTAGACCCCCAGATCGATGACATTGCCTTCGATAAAGACCGAAACACCGGCGAGCTGCACGAACCAGACGCCCAGCTCGGACGATATCCATTGCAGGAAGATCGTGAGCTTCCAGTAGACGAACTGGGGCAGGGGCAGCATGAAGATCAGATGGATTACGGGCAATTGGTGGTATTTCCCGCGTTGCCAGCCGAAGACGGTCACCATGACGCCACCGGTCCAGATGATCATCGCATAGGTGACGATATCCGGAATTCGGGCCAGATTTCCCAGAATGGCGATGGCCAGGGCCCCGGCAATCACGGCCACGCCAGGCCAACGGTCGCGCACGATGGGATTGGGCGGCGGCATGTCGCGTAGTTCACGCAGGAACAGGTACAGCGAGATGATAGGGATCAGCGGTCCGTGACTGTATTCCGGCGTGCTCCACGCCGCGCCCAGCGAGACAATGCCGATCCAGAAAACGGGAAGTGACCCCAGCAGCAACAGGGCAAACCAGAACAGCCCCGCAGCGTTGATGGCAGGCAGGGCGGTTCGGGCCGTCTCAAGCATTTTGCTGCGGCTGTCGTTCGAATCGAGACGATGCATCACAAACCATCATGCATAATATGAGAGGCCCTGAAATTGTGACGGCCAAAGCTCAGACATTTTCGATCATTATTCGAAACATTGATCTCAAAATATCTTGATTGTTGATATCGTGAGTCACGCAAACGAAAGTCAGGGTTTGAGAGAAAAGCGCCGGCCCAAAGTCATAAAGACCGAATTCGACGTTGCCGTAAAGCCGTTCTGGTCATCCATTTCATATTGGTACCCCACGTTTACAGCCCAGTCTTTTGTGATAGCCCGTGTATAGGATGCACTGAACGTACCACGCTGGCGTGGATTGGGCTGGCCGGTTCCCTCATCTTCCTGATCAATGTAATCGATGCTGAAAGACAGCCCCGATACCGGGTTGATGAAATAGTCATATGTTAGAAACGCCAGTGTTTCGCGTGTTTCTATGCTCTGCGTACTGGTGCCGACCCGGCGTTGTAACGTCGCCCCGATCCGAGAACTGGCCAGCTGGTAGCTGTAGTCGAGTTGCCCGATCGGCGTGACCTCGTCGAATGGCCCTCTGGACAGGCCCACATTGAAACTCAACACTCCATTTGCGCGCTGGAAGCTACGACCGGCGGTTGCGTTTATCCGCGACCCATTAACCCCGAATGTCTGGTCAATCTGGAAATCCGCCGAGCCGTCAGGCAAGGTTTTGTTCCAGGCGAAATCCCAGACGAAATCCTCGGTCACGGTGTTGGTATTGGTCGTACGCAGCGTTTCATCCACCTGACTGTAGCCGATATTCGCACTGATGGTGGTAACGGGAGATACGTTATAGGTCCCCCCTACTGTCACAACCGTCGTTTGCTGATCGGTCCGCACGTTGTCTTCTGCAGAGAAGTCGGTGTAGCCGAGACGCAAGTTTGCCTGAAAAACCGGTGACACCCGCAATGTCGTGATCGCCGAGTAATCGCTTGATTTATTGTCAAACAGGTTCGGATCGATTGTGTTTGTATAGGTGCGTTCGCGATAGCTGTAGATGAATTGGAACCCGATTGGGTCATTCAGGCCGGTTTGCCAATTCAGGTTGCCCAGGGTGTTGACCTGATCCCCAATGGTTCCGGTTACATCGGCGGCATCAATCCTGCCATCCAGATTGGTGTCGGTCAGTGAACGGTTAAAGGCCAGATCCTGTTCGCGGTAATCCAATAGCAGGTCAAGCTGACTGTTAAGGCGTGCCCGCTGATACGACAGTCGGGCAGACGGGTCTGAAAAACTGGATTCCGTTCCAATAATCGGCTCATTGGCGATCCGGTACAGCCCGGAAAGATCGAACGATAGTCTCGAATCCGAGGTCTGCTTCAGAATACCCAGAGCCAACGTATTTTCCCACCAGGTCGTGGATCCAAGCGAAGGGTCGGTCAGGCGAAGATTGCTATCGTGCCTGAGCGATGAAAGATAATCCAGGGTCACACTCAGGCCGGTACCGGTCCCAACCTGCTGACCGGTCGGAAGACCGACCCTTCGGGCCGGGTTTCGCTGGGCCCGTTGTGCGATCAATTGCTGGCTGGGTGTTTGCTGCACAATCGTCGATGCGACTGTTGTCTGTTGCACGGATGTTTGCTGTGTCGAGGATTGCGTTTGTTGCGTAGTCGTTTGCTGTGTCGAAGCCTGCTGCCCGACGGCCGGTGTAAACGAACTTATGACAGCGATCCCGCCCCCCAGAATGGTGGACAGCCTGCTCCTGGATTTCCCCACCTGTATCAGCCCCTATTCGAACAAGCGGCGTGCTGGTACGACAACAACGTCTCCGGGTTTAAGCACTGTATTGCCTTGGATGCCACCGCCCGAGCCGTTGTAGTTGTAAGTGTATTTGTTCATCACGCCTGTTTTACTATCAGCTCTGCGCAATTCGATGCGCTTGCGAGCCGCGAAATTGGTCAGACCGCCGGCCTGAGCCAAAACCTGAAGAATGGTTGTACCTTCGGTCGCCAGATGCTTTCCGGGTACATTGACCTCACCCATTATGAAAACATCGATGGTTGGCCCGGATGCGGCCTGCCCGCCCAGAAGCGGCGGCGGAGCCAGCGCCGCCACCGAAATAAAGACCGTTGGCGGCGCATTGAAGTTCGAGGCCAGCGCCGATGAGAGAGACGAGCTCAATCCGCTGGTAGATTGGCCAGCAGCCCGGACCGAGCCGGCAAGCGGAAAGTTGATGGATCCGTCCGGCAGAACCAGAATGGTCCGATTCAGGGTGGGATCTTCGAGAACTTCAACCTGCAACGCATCGCCCGGCTGAATTTGATAGGATTGCGCCCATGCTCCGGTGCCCGCGATCATGGTAAGGGCAAGAGCGATCAATGATCCGATAACTGTACGCATATTCAAATCTCTCACTTTTTTTCTTTATGCCGTTCTACAGGATACAAAACAATCTGCAGGGAGTCTGATACATACAAGATGCGGCAGAAATGCAGCGGCGTCATCCGCCCCCTCCTAATGGCTGGTGTCCGGTGCAGCATTCAGCTGTTCAATCTCAGCGTCCACCAATGATGCAACTTCCGTTGAAGCGCCACTGAAAGTCCTGGCTTTATGAAACAAACGCAGAGCATCTTCGCTCCGCTCTAAGGCCACGTATGTTTTCCCAAGATGGTACAGAACCAGGGGATGTTCAGGGAATGCCGCCGCCGCAGGTTCGAGATAGGTGACCGCCTCTTCATAATTTCCCATCCGGTAGGCCACCCAACCGTATGTTTCCTGAAACACGGGTTCTTGTGTGCCGCGCAAACGTTGCGCCAAAACCTGTGCACGCCGCAGACTGTTGTCATCGTTGCGGTGCGTCGTCAGCAGGCTTGCGAGATTGTTGGCCACAACCAGGGACCGATTGGTGATCGGATAAAGCTTTTCATATGTTTCGATTGCCTGATCCAGGTCCCCAGTGCGTTCGTATTCCGCCGCCTGCAGCATGAGCAGGTCCGGGCTTTCAGGCAGATTAGCCAATGCCTTGGCTAAAACTTCGCTGGCCTGATCCGGGGCATTCCGTTCCGTTGCTAACTCGTGCAAGGCAGTCCACGCCCGTGTTGTGTTCGGATAATCCTCGAGAATGGCGCGGTAAAGCTGCTCGGCCTCGCGGCGTTTGTTTTCACCGATCAGAGCATGTGCTTTGATCAGGCGAATTGGCAAAGAATTCGGGTCCTCAGAAAGCAATTGGTCAAGATGGGCGAATGCCTCTGCCGTCTGCCCTTTTGTAAGCATCAGGCGAATAAGCGCGATATCGGCGGGCAGGCCAAACTCGGGATCATCCGCCAACTCGTTCAGGAAAGAGGTCAGCTCCTCTGTGCGCTGCTGTGCTGCCAGCATATGGGCCCTGAGCTCGTTGGCGACACGTCGTGTTTCCGGGCTGTCCAGATCCCCAATGGCAAGAAGGACGGTGCCCAGCCGATCCCAGTCCTGCATGTTCAGAAGCACGTCACCCAGCAGGAACAGAAGTTCGGGGTGTTCCGGGGTTTGGCGCAAGGCATGGGTCAAAACACGTTCGGTGATTTCCAGATCACCTTCTGCCATCAGAAACCGGGCATAGCCTAGCGTTTCGTCCGGTGCATTGGCGGACATTTCCGTCGCGAGCGCCAGCATTTCGCCCATCAGTTCCCTGTCTCCATTACGCTCATGCGCCTGAGCCATCAGAGTCATCAACTGTGGGTCGCGGGGTGCCTGACCAAGCGCTTCGCGTAAAAGCACAATCGCATCGCCAGTCTTGTCCTCATCAATCAACCAGGACGCTTTGAACTTGAGCGCACCAACCTGGGCTGCATCTTCGGACAGGACTTTTTCGACTAAAGCCCGGGCTTCATCGGGTCGTCCAGACTGGAACAGCATGAGGGCAAACTCCACCTCACTGGCCCGGGTCTGTATGTTTCTTTCCGCCCCCTCAAGCAGTGCTTGCATCTCGGAGATTGCGACTTGTTCATCACCTGATCTGAATTTCAGCGCTGCACGCACCGTCTTAAAATGGAACGTGTTGGGACCACCCTCGGCGATGATCGTATCCAGTTCGGAAATTGCCACTGTAGAATCGCGGTTGTCATTCAGAAAGGCAATCAGCCGCTGCGCTGGCATGTGATCTTCGGCTTGAGGATACACCTCAGCCCGCAGCATCTGTTCTGCCGCATCCAGATTCCCCTGGTCGATATAATGCTGTACAAGCAACTGCTCGACGCCTTCATCGTCAGGGAATGTCACAGCCATCTGCCTGAGCAAAGCCTCGATCTCTGCCGGCATATCCAGTTCCTGAAGGGCGCGGAGCCGGATTCCATAAAGACTTGCTTCCATTGGATCGATGGCTATTGCCGCCTCTGTTTCCTGCAGAACGCCGGGCCAGTCCTCATCGCGGACCAGGTGGTCAATTACGACCTGGCGCGCGGTCATCAGTTCCGGATTGCTCTCGATCATTTCGCGGGACGTATGTACGAGAAAGTCCACACTTGCGAAATCGCCATCCCGAACTGCGTCGGTGTAAGCCAACATATTGTTGATAGATTTGATTTCGGCATCATCCGGCGCCAGAGCGCTCGCCAATGCGCCATGGCGCCTGACATCTTCCCAGTTACCTACTTCCAGAGCCATCTCAGCAAGGTTGCGATGACCTTCAAGGTTGTCTGGATATTGTTCCACCAACCGCAGATACTGACCATATGCAACAGGGATGTTGCCGCGCTCGCGCTCTAGCCGGGCAAACGTCAGGCGGGCTTCCTTATGTTGACCGTTGAGTTTGAAGACATTCCTGAATTCGACCAATGCGCGCTCGACGTCACCAGCTTCCAGATGAGCCAGACCGGCCTGGAAATGCGCCTCCGCGCGCTCTTCGGCCGAGTCGCACGCGCTCAATAACAGGGCTGCGACCAAGAAGGCGCTAGCCAGTAATTTGTTGATAGAGGTCCCGGCTCTGCTCAATGCTGCACTCCCGCAAAAGTTACGAAATCGCACGCAGCCGACAGTTTTACCCGGCCACGCGTTCCGGGTTTAACACCCGGTGCCGCGCAGGACGACGGAGATAGTCCGGATCAGGATTGACACATCTGTGCCGAACGACATGCTTTTCCAGTAATTTGTGTCGTGATGAGCGCGTTCGGCAAATGAAGACTGGTTGCGCTTGGACACCTGCCAAAACCCGGAAATGCCAGGGCGCATCGCGTTGTAGAATTTGCCGGGATAAAGATCCTGCTGGTTCACCATCATCGGGCGAGGTCCGACCAGAGACATTTCACCCACAAAAACGTTCCAGAATTGCGGCAATTCATCCATTGAGGATTTGCGCAGGAATGTGCCGAATTTAATGATGCGTGGATCGTTGCGAAGCTTCTGGTTGCGGTTCCACTCTTCCCGGGCTTCGGGATCGGCTGCCAGATGTTCTTTCAGCACGGCCTCAGCGTCATGTACCATGGTGCGCAGTTTGAGCAGCTTGAAAACCTTGCCGTCTTTTCCGACCCGCTCCTGCCGGTAAAACGGTGTTACGCCCTGACTGGCCAGAAATACGGCCAGAAGCACAACCATCGGAACGACGAACGGCGCTGCAAGCAGTGTAAACGCGATATCAAAGATGCGTTTTCCCACACCTCTGTAAAACCCCGGATACTGAACTGAGGTCGGCATAACAGAGATGCTAGAGTAGCCCGCGCCAGCGTTGGCCACTTCTTTTGAATGACTTGTCACTATTTAAACCCCCAACACACACAAATACTCACGAACCACTTACCAAACTCAGGAACAGAACACGCTCGACCTCAACTACATATACTTAAAATCTTATATTTTTATACCACTTCGACCCTGCGCTTGCTCACTCGCGAGGCCACTTTCCCGTAATCAAGTGTTAACAAATTCGGCTTGGCTTGCAAAACAATAATACTGGCAAGGACACCTCAGAACGACTTAGCACGAGAGTTTTCTAGCGGTATCGCGAAACTTTGCTCAACTGGTCTGTTGAAAGCTCAAGGGTTTCCGTTTCCCCTTTGGGTACAATAGGTAAAATTTTATACTTTTGGAGCTGATTTTGACCTCCTAGAGGCCTTTTTGACTCGTATTCCTGTCGGATTGCCGAAGCGTCATCGACGGGCTTTTTTCAAAGGCGTAGATGGAAACAATTGCGAGAAATATTTCTGATTGAAGGGGGCGGCAGGTCAATTCATCGCGTGTGCAGTTTAGTGGTGCCTGCTATCTTGATTTTGTGGCAAAGTAGTACCCAAGTACTTTTTGTTTATGTGACGTGTTCTTTATGTAAGGGATTTCTGGTGGTTCAGAGTTTAAGTTTGGATAATCTCCAGGGGGCCGGTACGAGGTTTGACAAGGCGGAAGGCAACCGAGGTGCAATGGCGTCCAGTGACGGGTTTTATCTAGACTATTTCGGGCTCGATCGGCGGCCCTTCACACTGCTTCCGGACCCCGGATTCATGTACTGGTCACCGCTGCACAAGCGCGGTTATTCTGTCTTGCAATTCGGTATTATGAGCTGTGCACCCATTACAGTGCTGACAGGCGAGATCGGGGCTGGGAAAACAACCCTGGTGCAGCATCTTCTGAGTGAAATGGAAGAGTCGATCACCGTTGGGCTGATCTCGAATGCGCAAGGTGGCCGCGGAGAGCTGCTGCAATGGGTTCTGCATGCGTTGGGCCTGCCAATTAACAACGACGCCCCCTATGTTCAGCTGTTCCGGGATCTGCAGGATTTTCTGGTTGCGGAATATGCCGAAGGGCGGCGGGTGGTCCTGATCTTTGACGAAGCGCAGAACCTGACAGTCGAAGGTCTGGAAGAAATCCGTATGCTGACCAATATCAACTCGAACACGGACGAACTGATCCAGCTTGTTCTGGTTGGTCAACCTGAATTGCGCGACATGGTTCTGGACCCCAAGATGCGCCAGCTGACGCAGCGCGTGGCCGCAAGTTTTCACCTGGAACGGATGGATGAGTCATCCGTCGAAGCCTATATCAGGCACAGAATGAAAACGGCCGGCGGGTCCGGTGGTGAGTTTACAGAAGACGCCTGCAAGGTGATTTTTCAGCAGACCCGCGGTGTGCCGCGCTTGGTCAATCAGTTCTGCGACTTTGCCCTGCTTTATGCCTGGACAAATGAAGCGGATAAGGTCGACGAAACCATCATCAATCAGGTGATCGATGATGGCGTGTTCTTTGGCGGAAACTCACTTGAGAAGGAGCTGACGGTCTAAGATGGGTCCTGCACGCTACTATTTCTCCATTTTCCTGCGGCGGTTTCCGTATTTTCTGGTCGTCGCCTTAGTTGTGTCTGTTGCGTCATTCATTGTCGCCAGAGCACTACCCGCTACATATGTATCAACGATGCGCCTGATCGTTGAATCGCCGCAGATTCCGGGAAATTTGGCGGCAAGTACCGTCACGACACCTGCGGCGGAACAGCTTCAGATCATCGAGCAGCGCCTGCTGACCCGCCCGATCCTTCTGGAAATCGCCCGGGAGTTTCAGGTTCTAGCTGACCAGGATGAGGCAAGCCCTGATCAGATTGTCAAAGCCATGCGTAAGAACACTTCGATCTGGATTTCCAGTGGCCTCAATCAGGCCAACCTAATGACAATCAGTTTCGAGGCTCGGACCGGCCCGATTGCCTCTGGCGTATTGAATGCGTATCTGACGGAAATCCAGAAGTTGGACGTCTCGTATCGTAAGGATCGTGCCACTGACACGCTGGCCTTCTTCCAACTGGAAGTCGACCGCCTGAGTAATGAGTTGAGCAAGCGCAGCGCTCGCATTCTTGAATTCAAGAATGACAATTCTGATGCGCTACCTGACAGCCTACAGTTCAGGCTGGCTCAACAAGGGGCGCTACAAACCAATCTTGAACAGACCGACCAGCAGATATTTTCCCTCCAGGCGCAACGGGAAAACCTCATAAGCATCTTCAGTTCTACGGGTCAGGTTGTCGGTGTTTCGCCGCAAAATCAGACCCCGGCACAACAACAACTAAGTCAGTTACAAAATCAGCTCGACAACCAGCTTGTGATCTATTCCGGTAGCAGCCCGCAGATCAAACTGCTCCGCGCAAGAATCGAAAAGCTTGAGCAGGTTGTGGCTGCCGAACAAGCAACAGCCCCGACGCAACCTGACGTACAGACGGGCAATTCGTCCCTTGACCTGCAACTGGCACAGGTCGATTCGCAGATTGCGGCACTCGAAGACCAACGCCGCGTGCTTCAGGACCGGCTTGACGCACTGACCCTGACGATTGACCAGACCCCGGCCAATGCCATCACACTTGCAGAATTGCAGCGCGAACACGACAATATTCAAACCCAGTATAATGTCGCTGTCAGTCGGTTGGCCGATGCTTCGACCGGAGAACGGATCGAAGTCACGTCCCAGGGGCAGCGTATTTCCGTCATTGAACACCCATCCACGCCAACCGAACCGGCCAAGCCGAACCGGCTGATGATTGCCGGAGGCGGAGCAGCCTTTGGCATCGCACTGGGGCTGGGGCTTGTGGTTCTGCTGGAAATCCTGAACCGATCTGTACGTCGGCCGGAAGACCTGATCAGCAAGCTTGAGGTCTGGCCGATTGCCACCATTCCCTATGCCCCTTCAAGGGGTGAAGTTATCCTGCAGCGAACCGTATGGGGTGGAATCATATTAGCCATTCTAGTCGGGGTTCCCGCTGCGGTCTGGACGGTGCACACCTATTATCTGCCCCTCGATCTTATCGCAGAGAGGGTCATGGATAAACTGGAGACATTCTGGTGAGTATTGTTTCGATTGATTTGGTGGATTTGTAATGGACCGTCTTCAGCAAGCTATTCAGAAAGCGCGTGAAGAACGCAACAGCCGGCAGCAGCTTCAGCCTGTGCCTCCCGCAGACATACAGCAGCCCCCGCCGCCGCAAGAAAGCGGTGACCAAGATATTTGGCTGGCTGTGCCAGAGATACAGATCGAGCAACGCCTTGTCTCTCGCAACCGTTTGATGTCATTCCATGGGGGCGCGGACGCAACGCCCTATGACATGTTGCGCACCAAGATGCTGCAGCAGACCCTTTCCAATAACTGGCATCGGGTGGCGCTGACTTCCCCTTATAGTGGGTGCGGCAAAAGCACGACAGCTGCCAATCTGGCCTTCAGCCTTGGGCGGCAGGAAGACTTGCGCACGATCGTGATCGATTTCGATATGCGGCGCAGGGGGCTGGCTGAGATTCTGAAGCAAACCGGCAGCTACAGCATGGCTGACGTCATTCAGGGGGCAGTACCGTTTCACGAACATGCGAAGCGTTATGGCAAGAACGTCATCTTCGGACTTAATTACACGTCCACCCGCAACCCGGCGGAAGTCTTGCAAAGCCGCCGGACAATCGAATTTCTCGAACAACTCGAAGCAGAATACAAACCCGACATCATTCTGTTCGACACCCCCCCCCTAATGATGAGCGATGACAGCCACGGATTTCTTAGGAATGTTGATTGCGCCCTGCTTCTGGCAGCAGCCGAAGAGACCAGCATTGATCATATCGACGTGGCTGAGCGGCAACTGGCAGAACTGACCAGCGTCATGGGTATTGTGTTGAATAAATGTCGGTACATCAGCGGGACTTTTGGCAATGAGTACGGCTCCTACTGACGCTGTACCGACTGATGCGGTAATTATTCCCCATTATAACGATTTGCCCCGGCTGGAACGGTGCCTTCAGGCTCTCAGAGAGAATGATTTGACGGCGACGGAAATCGTCGTCGTTGACAACAACTCTCCGGTATCGCTGGACACGATACGCCAGACCTTTCCCGAGGTGCATTTTGTTGTGGAACCCCAAAAGGGCGCGGCCCATGCCCGCAACCGCGGGGTTGCCGAAACGAAAGCGCCCCGACTGTTTTTCATCGATGCTGATTGTGTGCCCGCGCCGGACTGGTTGACCGTCGGGCGCCAGATCGCGGATCAGGCCGATCTGATTGGTGGCCGGGTAGATGTCTTTGACGAAACGCCACCCCCGCGCAGCGGCGCAGAAGCGTTCGAGGCTGTTTTTGCATTCAACTTCCGCAGGTATATCGAGGTTCAGGGGTTTTCCGGCGCAGGAAACCTGTTGACCCGGAGGGATGTGTTCGATGCGATCGGCGGATTCGTCAACGGTGTATCGGAAGATCGGGAATGGACCATGCGCGCGGTCGCGCGCGGTTACAGCCTGAAATACCGGGACGACTTTCGCGTCAGCCATCCGTCCCGTCAGGACTGGGCCGCGCTCAAAACCAAGTGGCAGCGTACGACACAAGAGGCGTATCTGCTGCATGGCACCAACCCCGGCGCGCGGCTGCGATGGGCAATCCGTGGATTGGCCATGCCTGCCAGTGCGATCGTGCATGCACCAAAAGTCATCTCCAGCGGCAAATTGGCCTCGACAGGAGAAACCTGGCGGGCGATTGCCACGTTGTTCCGGCTTAGATGTCAGAGGATGATCTGGATGCTGCGCCAGGCAGCGAGTGGCGACATCTGAGCTTGCCAAACGAAAAGGGGCCGTAAAACACAGCCCCTTGTCTTAATCTGTCGGGTTTGCGCGCCCGTTCAGGCAGCTACTTTGCGGCGGCGCGTCAGGGCCAAACCGCCAAGCGCAGTCAAAAGCAGCAGGCCACCTGCGGGCAGCGGAACCGCAGCTACGTCAAAGTCAAAGCTGATCGGACCACCATTCGTCGTCGCTTGCGCATTAGCCCAGCTGAACACCAGGTTCTGGCTCAGGGAGTTCGGGCTCACGCTGCTAAACAATGTGCTGAGCGTGGTCTGGATGCCGCCCAGAACCGCTGTGCTTGCCAAAACGTTGCCGGGGTTTGCCGCGTCAACCCAACTCATGGTCAGACCTGTGAACGCACCCAGTACCCGAATGGTGACCGATGCATTTGCCGTCGCTATTAGCGGATCAACCGGAGATGTGAAGTTGACCGAGTACGAACCAGGCCCACCGAGTGTGGAGACAGATCCGATAAAGGCCGTATCCGATTTAATGTCATAGCTGCCGCCTGCCGTCACCGAGGTCAGCGCGCTGGCCGATCCAGCCATCATCACAGCAGCAACAATCCCCGCCGCCATCATTTTCAAACTTCTAAACATGCAAAGTCCCACCTTTGATTTTTATACACACAACCCGCTCGAAATCCCGGCAGGGCACCTACTGAAGTCATTCATAATTCATTTCTATTTGATTGCGAAGGATTTTTCGAAAGAATGTGTCTTTTTCTGGGCATTGAGGTGCTTTGCGCAGCACAATGGTCGAATGTAGCTATTTTTGTTTCCGCATTGAGAACCGGAATCGTTTAAATAAGACGAATCTGCGTCTGGGAGAGCGCGGTGGACTTCCAAAATTTCTGAGGTCTCCGTCCCGCTCCAGACATAGTCTGCGGGGTTCCTTGATGCAAATCCGCACCAAACCAATCCGTCTTTAGGTGAAATCGAAACTGCCTTACTCACATGGCGGGCAACTATCCGTCGCAAATTTGCGAAACAATCTGAACTATTTTGCCGAATTGTTCAATTTAGAATATCTGCGAACCGCATCTGAACGGAAAAATAGAAGAAAGCTGAGCCCAGCCATATTTCTCCTTCGATGGTCAGAAAGTTTCGTGTAGCTTTGGCTTGTTATTGTACCAAGTTCAGGCACGCATTATCAATCGGAAGTTGCAGTTTGGCCGTTTGTTTCGAGTGCCTGTCTATTTGCGAGGAGACATTGCGCATGGGCGTTGGCCAGAACATAGCCGCTGAGAATGCGAACTGGACCTTTGGGGGCAGTGTTCCCGATACGTTTGTAGACCACATCAAATTGTCTGTTCCTCTTTATGAAATGGGTCACGGCCTGATCTGTCAGGTTTCCGATTTCTTCGTCCGCAATGACAGTCTCTGCTATGAAATCGGCACATCGACCGGAGAGTTGATCCGCAAGCTGGCAGAACATAATGCGGGAAAGCCTGACGCACGCTGGATCGGCATCGATGTCGAACCTGAAATGGTGAAGGTCGCCGAAGCGCATTGCGCGGATGTCCCGAACATTTCCATTCTTCATGACGATGCCCGTCATATGGAGATGGAAAAGGCGGACATGATCGTCAGCTATTATACCATGCAGTTCATCCCGCCCCGGTACCGGCAGGAACTGTTCACCAAGATCTACAACACCCTGAACTGGGGCGGGGCGTTTGTCATGTTCGAAAAGGTCCGGGGGCCGGATGCGCGGTTCCAGGATCTTGTGACTCAGCTCTACAACGAATTCAAAATCGGCAACGGCTTCTCAAGCGAGGAAATCGTCGAAAAGGCGCGCAGCCTGAAAAGCGTGCTGGAGCCGTTTTCCACCCAGGGCAATCTGGATCTACTGGGCCGGGCCGGTTTCAAGGATGTGATGAGTATTCAGAAGTATATTTGTTTTGAAGGTTTTCTTGCTATCAAATGATTACTTAGCACGATTTCGGACGGCGGCCACAGTGGAATTCGGCCCCAAAGCCCGCTGGACGGAGGCGCCAGGAACGCTGATGAACACGTCTGTTTCAAATTTCAATGACCCGCGCCCGGACATCGGGCCCAGTTCAGGCGTGGCTGCATCCCGCGCGACCGGATCAAATGCTGCGGAAATGACATGAGCGTATCGGCACCTTCGGACAAACTGGCCTTTCATACCCGGTCGGCCCTGCTGGCCACGCTGGCGGTTCTTGCCTGTCTGTCCGTGTTTCTGATCAACGGCGGTCCGCTCTATTATTTCGACACAGGCAGTTATATCCGGCAGGGCAGCGTGGCCCTCAACAGTCTTCTGCCGCCGGTGAACGAAACCAGCACGACGGGCGGCACTTACACCGCAGATGACGACGGGACTGCGACCGGCTCCCGCTCGCTGATCTATGGCCTCATCATAGCGGCGTTTTTTCGCGCCGACGCCCTTTTCGCTGTTCCGGTCATCCATCTGGCAGCCACGCTTTTTGCGGTCTGGATGCTGGCGCGGACGGCTGGCCGTTCTCTGGACGGTGCGCAGAACACAATGCTGATGACCGCAATCCCGCTTCTGGCGGCGGCCAGCACCTCTTTGCCGTTTTACATCGCCTATATGATGCCGGACATATTCGCACCAATTCTTCTGATCGCGATTGCGGCACTCACCGCCTTTGGGCAGACAATGCGCCTTTGGGAGCTTTTTCTGATCTCGGGGCTGGCTCTGTTCTGCATTGTGCTGCATCCATCGCACCTGGCGATCACAGGGCTGATGATCCCCTTTGTCGCTCTGGCGGCCCTGGGTCGCAGGATGCCGGGGCGCTGGCGCGCGACGGTCCTGATGGTGATGCTCCTGACGCTTGCGGCGGCCGAGCGCAAGGCCTTCCAGATCACCGTTGAAGCCCAGATGAACAAGGAAGTTGTCTATACCCCGCATATCACTGCTCGGCTTATCGTTGACGGGCCCGGGATGGACTATCTGGATGATGTCTGTCCGGATGCAGATATACCAACCTGCGCGCTACACGAAGCACTTACATGGTCGGATGATCCCTACAGGCTAACCCCATCCCATATCATTTTCGAACGCTCTTCCCGGCTGGGGTCGTTCCAGTTGATGTCGCTAGAAGATCAGAAACAAGTAGCGTTGGCGCAGCGGGACTTTGCCAAGGCGGTCTTCCTATCCAAACCTATTGCGACGTCTTTCGCATTGGCCAAGAACGGCTATCACCAGATTATGCGCTATAGCATCGCCATGACAATTCCGACGGATGTGGAATTAACCAACGCGCGCGGCCTGGCCCGCCTCGATGAGGCTCAGTACGATCTGATTCAGAAAGGGAACCTAGCCCAAGACAGATCCTGGATCGAAGCCGTCGATCTTCTGCACGGTATCATCTATGCTGCATCGTTCATCTTTATTGTAATTATTCTGGTAAGGTCGGGTAGCGTATCGCGGGATGTAAAACTATTCGCCCTGTTCATTCTGATCGGGATTGCAGTGAATGCGCTGGTCTGTGGCGGGGTCTCGCAACCCGCAGACCGATATGGTGCGCGCGTGATGTGGCTACTGCCCTTTACGGCTGCCTTTCTTTTTCTTGTTCAGCGTTCGTCAGTGTCGCAAGGCGCGGCCGGAGAAACCTCGTGACTTCAGATCAAACCCTTTCCATCAGCGTCGTCATGCCCGCCTACAAGGCCGAGCGTCTGCTGCCCCGTGTCCTGACACCCCTGATTGAAATGCTGAACACCGGCCAGGTGCAGCAGGTTCTGGTCGTCGATGACCAGTCCCCGGACGGGACTGCGGCCCTTGCCCGCGAAATGGGGGCCACGGTTCTGACCACGCCAGTCAATGGCGGACCGGGGGCTGCGCGCAACCTGGCCGCCGAACACGCCACCGGTGACATCCTGTGGTTCGTCGATTCCGACGTCATCGCCTGGCCCGATGGCCCGGAGCATATCCGCCGTGCCATGTCCGAGGATAATGTCGGCGCCGTGTTCGGATCCTATGACGACGCGCCGGATGGGCAATCGTGGTTTTCGCGTTACAAGAACCTTCTGCACCGCTATCACCATCAGCGCGCCCGCCGCGAGGCGCGCACCTTCTGGGCCGGATGTGGTGCCATCCGGCGCGACGTGTTTCTTGAGGTCGGTGGCTTTGATGTGAAAACCTATGAAGTTCCGTCGATCGAGGATATCGAACTGGGCTATCGGATCGCGGGGACCGGTCGCCGTATCCTTGTCGAGCCACAGCTGCAGGGTAAACACCTGAAAGTCTGGACCATCCGCAACAGCCTGAGCACGGATATTTTCTGTCGCGCCCTACCCTGGGCCCGGCTGATGATCTCGCGCGAGGGGCTGACGGATGACCTGAACACCTCGATGGCCGAGCGGGCGCGGGCTGCAATTGCGGGGCTGTTGCTGCTGTCGCTTTTGGTCCTGCCATTCTGGCCGGGGGCATGGCCCCTACCCTTATTGCTGCTTGCAGCCGCCTTTGTCGCCAATTTCGATCTGGTGCGCGCCATGTCCGGGCATGGCGGACCGTGGTTCGCATTCAAATGCCTGCTGTATCATCAGGTCTATTATGTCTACTCGGCCACCATCTATGTCTGGTGCCTGTTCGAATATCACGTGCTGGGGCAGAAACAGAAACTCCATGTCACGCGGAACTGACTGTTCGCGCGACATGGGGCGTGCCAGAGGCAGGTTCAGAACTGCTTCGCGGGGAGTTGTTCGAACGGTAATTTCTCAACCTGATCGAAGCGCGGGTTGCTCTCATGTACATAGAACGTGTCGTAAAGCGAATTGCGCACGAAATGATAGCCATTGGCGAACAGCAACTCGTTGAGCTCCGGCGTCGGGCGTTCGATTGTCATGGCCAGGAAACGGTATTTGTCGAATGGGAAATTGCGCAGAATCCGCGTTTCCGACCCTTCGACATCCAGGCTGAAGTAATCGATATCCTTGGGCGCGTTATAACGATCGAACACCTCATCCAGAGGTACGGCCTCAACCGTAACAACCTTGCCCTTTTCCCGGAACCGGGCCAGTTTCGAAGCGCGTCGCTCGGTCATATTGTCGGCCTCATCCACCAGCAGGCTGCTGCGCTGGCCGTCAATCATGAACTCCAGCTTTCCCGGTTCGGGATCAACCGCCAGCGGAACCGGGGTGGCCGTGCGGTGATGCCAGTTTGTAATCCGATGGTAATTGACCGGGTTGGGTTCGATCAGCAAACCGGTCCAGCCATAATGCTTTTCCAGAGCGAACGTGTTTGAGTCTGAGAATCCATCGGCGGCACCAAGCTCGACAAAAAAACCATTGCGCTTGCCATTATAGACTTCGTTGATCACCCACATGTCCTGGCCCCTGTCAGACACACGTTTGGGCAGGTAGCCGAGATTGTTCATGGCGAACCGGCGGCTGACATTCCGGGCGCTGACCACGCCGATATAGGCGAAATAGGCAGGCTTCTGGAGGACCGGGTATGATTCAACCAGTTTTGCAAGATTTTGCTTCATAGAGTTCTCCATTTAACTGCCCGTTATCGTTCTTCCGGGCAAATACATAGTTCCACAGCTACCGGCTATTTTAGTCCGGCAACCCTTGCGATGTCCCACACCGGGTGCGGTATCTCACGCGCACCGCGTCCGAAAATGATATCAAATGGCACATGATAAACTGGTGCGATACTGATCGGCTGCCCAGTGTTGTGCAGATCGCTTTCGTAGACCGCACTGTCCCGCGTCACCAGCACCCAACTGTCAACTGCATTGCCAATTATGCTTTCACCTGCATGCAACGGTGCATCTGTTGCTCGAATGAAGTAGTCCGCCGCGGCATCTTTCCGCGGTGACATCCTAGCATACACGTAAACCGACAGCGCACCGGCCATGTATCGTTCTTCCAACTCGGCCTGTGTCCAGATTGGTGGAAAGGCCTCGTCGATCAGTGCCTGAACTGCGCCGATTTCTTTTGGATCGGGGAATGGCCCAGCATCGACTTCGAACGCGATACGATCGGCCAGATCCCGGGTCAAAGTGAACGGTCGCAGCGTTTCAGGCCAACTGATCCAGAGACTGATCGCCAGCCCGGTCAGTGCACAGGTAAGAGCTGGCGTAGGAGCCGCCTGAACCGGACGCAGGCGCCAGAATATGATCAGCGGTATGATCATTGCAGGCGCGAAATGATGTGGCAGAATGCGGTAAGCCTGTACATAAAAGAACAAAACATACGCAATGACAGACAGCGTCAGCACTCTGGACAACTTGTCCTGCCAGCGCCAAGCCAGTAAAGCTAAGCCGGGCAAAATTCCACTGGGTAACAACCAGAACAGAATGCGCCCGGTATCAAATATCGTAATGAAGCGCAGGCGCTTCAGGATGCTGCTGGTATTGAACTCTGTGGATAGGCTTATTACTCCCACCACCCCCAACAGCATTTCAAACAGCGATGCCAAAACCAAGATGGCCAGAGCAATCCCCCCCCCAATGATCACCTGTCGGAACGGGAAAGGGCGGGTTAGAAGAAAATAGGATATCAGAAAAAATCCGATCAGAAGAAGACCGTTCGGCGCAGTCAGCAAGGTCAAAGTGGATACAACCGCCATCCAACCGAACCTGCGCTCGTTGAAGAACAGGATATAACCCAGCACCCCCAGCAGGATCATCGGTTCACGCGCCATGGGCAGTGCGATGTCAGCGAAATACGGATTGTAGGATGGGTTGAATGCCATCACAAAAGAAAACAAAAGGAGAGCCATACCCAGCCCAAGCACTGCCCGCACATCGCCACGCGTTTCGCTGGGGCGCACAAAAGCGAGCATAACCCCGAACAAGATCGAAACACCCGGTAGATAGGCAAGGCGAATAGAGATTTCATACGGTCCGAATATCCGCATAAACCCGGCCTGCAGGAATGTTTCCGTCATCATTTTAGGGGTTGGATACCCTCCGATTGCACCGGATTCCGGAGGCCAGAATGGCAGACCTCTAGTTATAAACAGCATTGCGTTCAGAAAGCTGTGTGCGCCGTCATCGTTCAGCACCTCCCAATAGAATTTAGGAGACATCAGCAACAGTACAGCCAGAGGCAGCAGGACCATGCCTGCTATATCACAGCCTCTGCCCTGAAATATCTTGGGTTCAGAACCGCTCGGAAACAGGTAAAGACCCATCAGGCAAAGCAGCAGGATCAGCACTATGAAAGCGGTTTCGGTCATCTGAACACTGCTGACAACCTGAACCAGCGCCGCGATGGCGGGGACACCAAACAGTGAAAGTGTAAACCCTTTAAGTAGCCAATGTTCAAACCGATCCCCGGACGTGCGAATTCCCCATGCCAAAATCAGACCGGGGGCCAGAAAAAACGCCGAAGCCGACAAGGCAACTAGGGGAACCCAGATGTAAAGAAATAGCGCGTCATCTGCCACGAAATAAGGGGATGCTCCGTCCGCCAAAGCGGCTTTTGCAGACAATGTTGCCGCAATATCCTGTCCGACCAGCAAAATACCGGCTAGTGCAATCAAAAACAAAGAAAGGCGCAATACCATCACATCTTATATGAACTCGTCAAAATGTAGCAGGTGAACATTACCCAATGCCGAATATCGTTCCATTCGACCACCAATGTATTGGTAACATGCAAGTCATATTGTGCTGTCAGTTTTTTACCGAATAGGTGCATTACACGTGTGATGCGACATCAATACAGCAGATTAGACAGCATTGGCGGGCTATCGAAAACAAAAGAAGCGCCTCAATACTCGGTGTCAGAGCTGGTTCCGGAAATATGTCGGAACAAGCTGATCTGTTTTCAGTTCCATATTACACGCTTGGAAGCGCACCTTGAACGGTACGTCGCACGACCTTGCACAACGCACCGAATCCCTACACCAGATTACTCGCTCTGCCCGAGATGGTGTCGTCCCGTCTCAAAGCGCCGCCCTGTTACTAAGATTCTCTGAAGAAGTCTGGTTCTTTTGCTTGGGCTTGGCTTCAAACTCTTCGTGATAAGAGCGCTCAACATTGACGTCCCAGACGTCATAGTTCTCGCCCATGATATTGCGGGCGGCATACATCGCCGACAGCATCGAATGATCCTGATTGTTGTAGCGATGCAAACCATTGCGCCCCACGGTCTGGAAATTTTCCAGCGTCTTCAGCCAGTCGCTGACCGTGTCCAGTGCCTCTTTGTATTCGCTGTCATAGACGGGATAGGCCTTGGGCTGCCGGATAACCGCGTGATCAATGACATCTCTGGCCTTGGCCAGACCAAGCTTTTCAAGCTCTTCACTCGCAAGATGCCTGAGGTCTTCATCACTTGACGACCACAACCCGTCACCTTTCTGGCAGAAATATTCCATCCCGATCGAGGCTGTATTCTGATCGGGCAGCATTTCTGCAGACCAGGCTCGGAAATTCTGGATGCGACCAACCTTCACCTGTGGGCTGTGGATGTAAATCCAGTTGTCCGGGAACGGATCGGCGTGATCCAGGATCAGGGTCACGATCAGGAAATCACGATATCGCAGACGGTCTGCCGCCTCGACGACCTCGGGCGGCGGCGGCGGATCAAAAGCATGGATCAGATCACGAACGGCCATCGAATTGACAAATTCTTCGCCCTCCACCCGTTCGGTGTGTTTTTCGCCATCTTCAGTCCAGTGGCGCACATCGATCGAAGTGACGCGATTGCCATCACGGTTCACCTGGACCACTTCGGAACGGGTTTCGACCGAACCGCCCTTTTCCTGGATCAGATCGCGGGTCTTTTCCCACATCATGCCAGGACCCAGACGGGGGTACTGGAATTCCTCGATCAGGCTGGCCGTATCATTGGCACCCGAAATCGCATTCCAGACCGCCTTGGGCAGGGACAGGTTCTTGATCCGCTGCGCGGCCCAGTCGGCCCGGATTTCCGACGGTGGAATACCCCAGACCTTCTTGGTGTAGCTGTGGAAGAAATGCATGTAAAGCCGTCCGCCAAAGCGATTGATCACCCATTCTTCAAAGGTGTCTTCCTGCGGTTTGGGCCGAATCTTCCATTTGATGAAGCTGCCGATGATCTTGTAGGTCTCGTAAGGGCCTATGTTGCCAAGGGCGTTGAAGATCCGCAGCGGATAATCATAGAACTTGTTGCGGTAGAAGATGCGGCTCATGCGCTGCACGGTGATGAAATCGTCCCCCATCACTTCGTGCCACATATCCTCGACTTCGCCAACTTTGGTGAAGAACCGGTGTCCGCCTATGTCAAAGCGGTAGCCCTTATGCGTTTCAGTTCGCGAGATGCCACCAACCATGTCCGAGGATTCAAACACCCGGGGAACATGCGCGTCGCTCAGTTTTTGAAGTTCATAGGCAGCTGTTAGCCCTGCAGGGCCACCACCGATGATGACAACGGGAACAATATCTTTTTTCAAATGACTAACACCCATACCAAAACACTGACCTAAGGCTACAAGAGGTTATCTGGGATTCACAACAAAATCCTGTCAGCTCCCGAAACGGGGCTCCTGCGCTTTGAGCTCCACCCCTTCCGCGCAGAAAATCAACCATCCAGTTTGACGAACCGCACTTGCGTCCTTCTTTGCAAATCGATGTCAGACCCAAACCGATTTGCCTGTGCCGAAAGTCGGTCCCGGCTGTGCGAGGCCGACGGTCCTTCACACCGCCCGAAACAGTACGCGTTTTCCACAATACCCTGAAACATAACGATGATTGTTGACTGGCACAGCCAACCAAGACTCCCCGTCCGGAAGCGAAACATACATTGAATCCACACACCTCTTGCTCGGCGCTCTACCTGAATCTTGAACGCATTTTTCAGGCTGCGTCTGTGATGTCCTTCACTATATCGACGGCCCGAAAGGGCGCGTCAACAATATCGTCTCTTTCTCCCCATTGTGTATGGTTGAGCGCCAAGGCAACAGGAAATTCAGCGCCACACGACTCGTGGCTTTGTGAATCTTGACAGGGTGGCGGCGCTGTCGTCCTAATGCGTGCGAATGTTTGCAATAACCCGGATGCCCAGATCCGGGTTAAGACGAGTGTATTGGTAGCCAGTCTCGTTGTTAACGAGGGAGCAATTTTATGAAGTGCGTTATTCTGGCCGGCGGCTTAGGCACGCGGCTCAGCGAAGAAACCGTCAAGATACCAAAACCCATGGTCGAGATTGGTGGTAAGCCGATCATCTGGCATATCATGAAAATCTACGCGGCCCATGGCGTCACGGATTTCATCGTCTGCCTGGGGTACAAAGGTTATGTCATCAAGGAATTCTTCGCGAATTTCTTTCTGCACAACTCGGACGTTACGATCGACCTGGCCAATGGCGGTCTTGAAATTGCAAACAGCAAGTCAGAACCGTGGCGCGTGACATTGATCGACACCGGAGACAACAGCCAGACTGGTGGGCGACTTCGCCGGGTCATGCATCTGCTCAAGGATGAAGAGGCGTTCTGCCTGACCTATGGCGACGGTGTTGGTGATATCGACATTCGGGCCGGGATCGATTTTCACCGGGCGCATGGCAAGCTCGCAACCGTCACGGCAGTTCCTCCGCCCCGCCGCTTCGGCCAGCTCGAGCTGCAGAGCAATCAGGTCCTGAATTTCTCTGAAAAACCCGTCGGGGATGGTGGGCTGATCAATGGCGGGTTTTTCGTGCTGTCCCCCAAAGTGGGCGATTACATTGATGGCGACGATACCGCCTGGGAACGCAGCCCCCTGATGAACCTGACGCGCGATGGCGAGCTGATGGCCTTTGAACATAAAAGCTTCTGGCAGCCCATGGACACTATTCGCGAACGCCAGGAACTGGAAGAACACTGGGCCACAGGCAATGCGCCGTGGAAAATCTGGGAATGAGTGCGAGCGCGTTTTCCGGACGCAGGGTGCTTGTAACCGGGCATACCGGATTCAAAGGCGCCTGGCTGGCTGCCTGGCTGGCCGAGGCTGGTGCAGAAGTCGCCGGATACGCCCTTGCCCCCGAAACGAAACCCAATCTCTGGGCATTGCTGGATCAGCGCAAAATAAGGTCGGTCACCGGCGACCTGAATGATCGTGCGGCCCTGGACCGGATCATCGCGGACACCGACCCTGAATTCGTCTTTCATCTGGCGGCGCAATCCCTGGTCCGGCGCTCCTATCGCACTCCGGTTGAGACCTTCGCCACCAATGTTCTGGGCACAGTTCAGCTTTTGGACGCACTGCGTGCAGCCCCGAGCCTGCGCGCGGTGGTGGTGGCAACCTCTGACAAGGCCTACGAGAATGTCGAACAGGTCTGGGGCTATCGCGAAACCGACCCGATGGGCGGGCATGATCCGTATTCCGCATCGAAGGGTGCGACCGAAATAGCGGTCGCAGCAATGCGGCGCAGCTATTATTCACCGGATGCCGCCGATCCACATCCGGCCTGGATTGCCAGCGCACGCGCGGGCAATGTCATTGGCGGTGGCGACTGGGCCGAAGACCGTTTGGTTCCCGATATCGTGCGCGGCTGTCTGAGCGATGAAGGACGCGTCGTATTACGCTATCCCGACGCAATCCGCCCCTGGCAACATGTTCTGGAACCTCTCAGGGGGTACATGATGCTGGCCCAGAAGCTCGAACAGGACGGTGCCTTCGCAGCGGGATGGAATTTTGGCCCCGAACGTGACGATGAACGCCCGGTTCTGGATGTGGCCCAGGCGGTCATCAAGGCGCTTGGGCAGGGCCGGATCGATATCGACACCCCGGCGGATGCGCCGCATGAGGCCAAGATGCTTCGGCTGGATGTATCGCAGGCGCGTGCACTTCTTGGCTGGCGCCCGGTCCTGAGTTTTGACGACACCGTCAGGCTGACGGCAAACTGGTATGCGGGCTGGGCCCGCGGCACTCCGGCAACCGAGCTGTGCCACGCCCAGATTGCCGAATTCGAAACACTGAGCATGAGACAGGTATGACCGGCACGACCCATCCCACCTGCCGCCATTGCGGCGCGGATCTTGAGATGACGCTTGTCGATCTCGGACTGTCCCCTCTGGCCAATTCCTATGTCGACCCCGCGAAAGCGGACAAACCGGACCCGGTCTATCCGTTGCACGCCCGCGTCTGCACCGAATGCTGGTTGGTTCAGGTGGATGATGTCGTACCGGCGGAAGAGATTTTTTCGACCGATTACGCCTATTTCTCCAGCTTCTCGGACAGCTGGCTGGCCCATTGCCGGGATTACGTGGAAAAAATGGTCGACCGGTTCGATCTCGGGCCGGATGATCTGGTGATCGAGATCGCCTCGAATGACGGATATCTGCTGCAGTATTTCGTTGAAAAAGGCATCCCGGTTCTGGGGATCGAACCTTCAGGCAATGTGGCGGCGGCGGCACAGGAAAGGGGTGTGCGCACGCTGGTCGATTATTTCGGTGAGGCGCTGGCCCGAAAGGTTGCTGCGGTCGAGAAACCCCCGGCCCTGATCGCCTCGGCCAATGTGCTGGCGCATGTGCCTGACATCAACGATTTCGTTGCTGGCATCGCCACCCTGCTGACGGGGGACGCGGTCTATACAGTTGAATTCCCGCACCTTCTGAACCTGATCAAAAGCGTGCAGTTCGACACGATCTATCACGAACATTATTCCTATCTGTCGCTGCTGGCGGTCGAGACAATCTTTGCCAAGGCGGGTTTGCGCGTCTTCGACGTCGAAGAGCTGCCGACCCACGGCGGATCGCTGCGGGTTTATGCCTGCCTTGAAGGGGCCAGCCACCCCGAAGGGCCGGGCTTGGCCAAGGTCCGCGCGGATGAGACTGCGGCACAGTTCGACCGGCCTGAAGGTTACATGAATTTCACCACTCAGGTCGAAGCGCTGCGCGATGGGTTGCTTGCCTTCCTGCGTGAAACAAAGGCGCGGGGCGACACGGTTGCCGCCTACGGTGCCGCTGCCAAGGGCAATACGCTGCTGAACTATGCCGGGATCGGCCCCGATCTGATCTCTTACTGCGTCGACCGCAACCCGGCCAAGCAGAACACGCTGCTGCCTGGCAGCCATATCCCCGTGCATGGAGTCGAAGCCCTGCGCGAGGCGCCGCCGGATTACGTGCTGATCCTGCCCTGGAACATCCGGGATGAGGTCATCGGGCAACTGTCCGACCTGAAGGTACGGTTCGTGACCGCCGTGCCGGAAGTCAGGATCAGCTGATGGCACGGGTTCTGCTGACCGGCGCAACCGGATTGATCGGACGCGCGACGGTTCCGGCTCTGACACAGGCGGGCCATGAGGTGGTGACGCTGGGCCGCAACCCGGCAAGCGACATCCCCTGTGACCTGCTGGACCCCAGCGCCACCACAGCAGCTCTTGAAACAGCTCGCGCCAGCCATCTGGTTCATCTGGCCTGGCATGACGGACCACGCGACCGCTGGGCTTCCCCGGCCAATCTGGACTGGATGGCCGCCACGCTGCACTTGGTGCGGGAGTTTGCGCGCATCGGCGGGCGGCGTGTGGTCTGCGCCGGAAGCTGTGCCGAATATGACTGGTCGGTGCCGGAGCTGACCGAAGCAACACCTTTGCGGCCCCGGACCCTGTACGGGGCCGCAAAGGCTGCGACCGGTCTGGCGCTGTGCGCAGGCCAGGATGCGCTTGGCCTGTCTCTGGCCTGGGCCCGCATCTTCTTTGTCTACGGACCGGATGAACCGCCGGGCCGGTTGTTTGGCGATCTGATTTCAAATCTGAAGATAGGCGAGCCCGTAGATTGCACCGATGGACGACAGGAACGGGATTTCCTGCATGTCGATGATCTGGCGCGCGCGCTGGCGCTTTTGCTGGAAACCAATGTCACCGGCGCGATCAATATAGCAAGCGGCACCGCCGTCCCGGTCCGGCAGTTGATTGAAGAGGTCGCAAACCAGATGCATCACCCTGACCTGATCCGGCTGGGGGCTATCTCCCGCGCGGCAAATGATCCCGACCGGCTGGCAGCGGATGTAACCCGGCTGCGGAAGGAAGCCGGATTTACCCCGCAACATGATATCGTCTCAGGGGTGGCGGACATTCTTTGTACAGAAGGGGCCCGCGTATGAAAAAGCTGCTTATCCCCCGAAAGAAATCATTCATGCGCTTCGCTTTGGTCGGGGTACTGAATACGGCGTTTGGCTATGCGCTGTTTACCGGCCTCAGCCTGTCAGGCCTGCCACCGCAAGCCGCACTGGCGATTTCGTTTTCTGGTGGAGTTTTGTGGAACTTCATGACCCACGCCCGGCTTGTCTTCGACACCAAGGGTTTTGGGCGTTTGCCCTATTACGTGCTGTCCTATCTGTTCGTCTACGCGTTCAACGCCCTTTCGCTTGAGGGTTTGCTGTCCGCTGGTCTGCAACCGATCATCGCGCAGGGGTTACTTGTTTTGCCTACCGCCATCCTGGCCTTCATCATGATCTCCAGGGTGTTGACGGGTCACTTCCCCTGGCAGCAGAGTGTTTGAAGATGATTAAAAATAACATTCCGGCACATTGGCCATCGAAGTCCAAACCGACCGTGGAGCCTAAAATTTGACATAAGAACTGTACCGCGAGGATAGTTAACTAATGCGTCTTTACCTTGCCGATCTCGGCCATAACCTCGTTACCGCTACGTCGGACACCTATCCGCTGGGTGTCGGCAATCTTGCTACTTTTGCCAAAACCTATGCCAAAAGCCCGACACCGTTGGAGGTTGCAATCTTCCGCGACCCTCAGGAATTGAAGGCAGCCATTGATGCGGCGGTACCCGACATCATTGGTTTCTCAAGCTATTCCTGGAACCACCACCTGGCCTTGTCCTTTGCCGACTACGTGAAAGCGATCAATCCCAATGTTCTGACCCTCATGGGCGGCCCTAATTTTCCGTTGACCGAAGAAGAACAGGACAGCTGGATCCGGACCATGCCACAGATCGACATGCATGTGCGCGGCCCCACCTATGAGGGCGAGCGTGCATTCCTCAGCACGCTGCAACGGTTCATCGATGTCGGCGCCCGCCGCGAAGGCATGTGGGAAGAGGCCGTCGATGGCGCGCTTTACGTGCATCCGAAAACCGGAGAGATCCTGCGCGGGAGCGAGCCGCCCCGCATCCGCGATCTGGACGAAATCCCGTCACCCTATCTTGCCGGGCTGATGGACAAGTTCTTTGATACCGGCCTGTTTGCACTGATGCAGCTGGCCCGCGGTTGTCCGTTCACCTGCGCATTCTGCAACTCGGCGGTCAAATCGAACTCGAAAGTTTTCCGCCATTCGTTCGAGCGTACCAAGGCCGATCTGGATTACATCGTGGCCCGCATCAACCATGCCAGCCCCTTGTGTTTTGCTGACGATAATTTCGGCATGTATGTGCAGGACGAAGAAGTGGCCGACTATCTGGGCCATCTGATGGATAAATACGACTGGCCCAAATACATCCGGACAACCACCGGAAAAAACCGCGGCGACCGGATCATCAAGGTGATGCGTAAGGCCAAGGGCCGGTTGCCAATGACCTCATCGGTTCAGTCCCTGAATCCGGTAGTTCTGAAGAACATCAAACGCGACAACATCAGCCTGGATACCTATACCGAGGTGCAGCAGGAGCTTCATTCAAAGGGCATGCAATCCTATGGCGAGCTGATCCTGTGCATGCCGGGTGAGACCAAGGAATCCTTTATGGATGCGGTCGACAAGCTGATCGAAACCGGTGTCAGCCGGGTGGCGGCACACCAGCTGATGCTCCTGCATGGCGCGCCACTGGCCAATCCTGACAGCCGCAAAGAATTTGGTTTCAAAACCCTGCACCGGGTCGTTGCCCGATGCCTGGGCAAATATAACGGCCCAACCGTGGTCGAGACCGAGGAAATGGTGGTCCAGTCCGAGAATTTTTCGTTCCAGGATTATCTGGACACCCGTGTTTTCCATCTGCTTCTGACGATCTTCTATTATGAAAACAATTTCGAAGAAGCCTTCCGGCTGGCGCGTTCTCTGGACATCCGACCGTTCCAAATCATCAAACATATGCAAAAGATTCTGGATCAGGCACCGGAGCCGTTCCGCAATGCATTGGCTGGTTATCTGGAAGAGAACCAGGCTGAGCTGTTTGAAACCCGCGCCGATTGCGTGGCTTGGGCGCAGGACAATTACGATGACCTGATCAGCGGTGAACTGGGGGGCAATCTGCTCAGCAAATACTCGATGATTGGCCGGTTCATTGTACTGGACGAAGCGCTTGTTTTCCTGAAGCGGGCCATCTCGGACCTGCTGGATGAAGGTGATAACGAAGCGCATGCGATGCTTGATACGATCATCAACTATTACAGCGCCGTGATGCTGCATGCTCCCTTTTCACAGAGTCTGGAGCATGAACCGGTCTGGAGTTCGTCATTCGATGTCGAGACCTGGCGAAATTCGGGGTATGAAGGCTCCTTGCGTGATTATCAGTTTGACACCCCGCGTGAGTTCCAGACGCAGGTCGATCCTCGTGTGAAAACGACCCTGCTGTCCCGGATCGACACCTTTGGCGAGCATGCCTCGGGGTTGGGCCGGTTCACGCGCACGATGTTTGCCAATGATTTCAGACGCAACTTTGTGGCCGCCGAAAACCAGCACGCTGCTGAGTAATTGCGCTCGGGAAAACCCGACTGACCCGGGGCGTGTCAGTCTGCGTCGCGCAGGTAAACAACCTCGCGTCCGGGGAAGGCAGCGATAATAGCCGCGTTCTGATCCGGCCCCAGATCATTGAGGAAGATTGGTTTGTTCTGTGGCAGAAACGGATCGTTGAGATAAAGCGCAGACCCGATGTCTCCTTTTGCCGAGACAAAAATCAACGCATTGCCCAGATCAGCGGCTTCAACCTGTCGCCTGATGTCACCGCTATACCCGCCATATCCGTCATATTTCGAAACACCACGCCAGGATGTGAAACTGACAACCGAAATGGCGCAGAGCAGCAGAACAACACAATGCAGGCGGCCGCGATACTGCTCGGGCAACCGGTCATTGATCGCCTCGATCCCGGCCGCGGACAAAACCAGGATAGGCAGCAATGCCGTGTGCCAATAGCGCGGTCCGAGGTAGAAGGTGCCTGTAAACCAATAGAAGAACAGAACAGCCACGAGGGCCGCAAAGATCACCAGCATCGCACGGTCAAACCCGGTCAGATTTTTGTGCCAGATAAAGACGATCCAGAACGGAACCAGCGATCCGAATGTCCAGCCCAGAAGTTCGAGGTTAAGCGAGGCAATCGCGTTGATCAGGTTCAACACAGCCTCGACGGGGCTGTGTCCGATCCAGATATCCAGCGCCCCCCAGCTTTGGGCGGGCGGCCCTACATTCTCGCCAAACCCAAACGCATTTCGCGCATCCGGCCACAGGCGGCTAAGATAGTCGGCTTGTGCGGTCAACAACGGATCGCCCGTGATCGCTTGATTGACCAGAAAAACGACAGACCCGGACAGGATGCCCCCGACACCACAGGCAAGCACTTGCCCGATCCCGGCAGGCAGTCGGCGAAGCACCCACAGGCCTGTCAGACCACCCACGATCAACCCGTCCAACGGTCGGGTGACAAATCCCCATCCCAAGGCCAACCCGGCGGCAAATGCCAGGAATACCGCCCGGCGGGCAGACCCCTCTCCGGCCCGGATCAAACACCACCAGGCCAGTAAGATCGTCACCAGCATAAGCGCGTGGTTCATCAGCGTGGCCCCGACAGCCAGCACCCAGGGTGAGGTTGCCATAAGCAACGCGACCATATCCGCGCGTTCCCGGCTGACAGCCCGGCGGACAATGTCATGAGCCAGCCAAACCGATATCCCGGTCAGGATCGGATTGATCACCCATGGCGCCCCGACCAGCACCCCAAGGCTCAAAACGATGGCCCAGCCCTGTGCCGGAACACTGATCCATTTGCCCTCATGTATTTCGAGAAGATAATATTCCAGTGCGGGGTGTGCCGCTTCGGGCGGGGCCGGAGCCCAGAGCGTGCCAGCCGCAAAGGTCCGTGCCTGAAAAAGATAGGCCAGCTCATCCTCGACATGGGGCACCTGATCGAACGCCGTCCAAGCCAGTATGGCGCTGACCAAAGTCGCAAACACCGCCAAACCAGCCACCGGGATTCGCGGCATGTGGTCTGGCCCAACCACAACAAACATGGCCAGTATCGTGGCCAGTTGAACCAGTGACAACACACCGCCAACACCGATCTGCAAGCCATAGGCCACATGATAGCCATAGGCGATATAAGGAGTTGCCGACAGGCTGAAAACCGCAACCAGAACCATCAGCAGAAACAGGCGAAATATCCCCGCTTTGGCAAAAAGACCGCCGATGGCTGCGCGCCCTGAGGGCCGTATGAGAACAACGCCGATCACCGCCGCCTGCATCGCCAGTATCGCCAGCATGATCAGGTTCTCAGGCGGGTCCGCAGAAATCTCAAGGCGTGGAAACCAAAGCGGTTGCGTCAGCCACAGCCGGGCTGCGCCACCCAAGAGAGCTATTGCGCTCAGAATGCCAAACAGAACCTGACCACGCAGCCAGAAGAAGCCCAGAAAAAACACCGAGGCCACCACCATGCACCCAAACCATATGCGCAGCTCGGGCAGAGTTGCATTGGT
>NZ_JBQFZK010000017.1:0-69844 GCF_056542185.1 Ruegeria sp. AE4
CTCGATCTCGTCGCGCTGACGACCCAGCTCAGACCGGATCGAGCCAAAAAGCTCAGGATCGCGGTCCGACAAGGACTGGGTGAAAAATCCGGTGTCACGAAGATTGGCGTTCATTGGCGCTCCACATGGCTGGGTATAAATCTTGCGGATTTCCTATCGGAAACGCCACATTCGCAAAAGGCTTAAAGCGACGATTTGGCCTGCTGCGGCGTCAAGACTGGCCTATTGGGGAAAGGTATGTTTGTTTCGGAACCAAATGTGCAACACCGGAAACCACAAAACATGAAAAAGAGAATCGCCTTTCTCGCCAGTGAGGTCAAAGTGGCGCAAACAGCGCGTGACACCCTGGTGACCAAATATGGTAATGTGGCACCTCGGGACGCAGATGTAGTGGTTGCATTGGGCGGCGACGGCTTCATGTTGCACACTTTGTACAATGTGCAGCATCTCGATACTCCGGTTTACGGGATGAATCGCGGCACGATCGGCTTTCTGATGAATGAGTATCACGAAGACGATCTGATGGCGCGGCTGGAGGATGCCGAGGAAGAGGTTATCAACCCGTTGGCCATGCAAGCGATGGACCAATCTGGAAAACTGCACGAGGCGCTGGCGATCAACGAAGTGTCATTGCTACGCGCCGGTCCTCAGGCAGCAAGGCTCAAGATCAGCGTAGACGGCCGGGTACGCATGGCCGAACTGGTCTGTGACGGGGCATTGCTTGCCACGCCTGCGGGATCGACCGCCTATAACTATTCCGCGCATGGGCCGATTGTTCCGATTGGTGCTGACGTTCTGGCCCTGACACCCATCGCAGCGTTTCGCCCACGGCGGTGGCGTGGTGCCTTGTTGCCGAAAATGGCGAAAGTCAGGTTCGATGTGGTCGAAGCTGACAAGCGCCCGGTCATCGTGGCCGCCGATTCCGTTTCTTTCCCGGATATCGACTGGGTTGAGATCAGGTCGGAACCAGCCATTGCGCACCGTATCCTTTTCGACCCCGGCCATGGGTTGGAAGAACGTCTAATATCCGAACAATTCACGTAAAATAGGCCATCCCCAAATTTTTCTCACGCCTGTGTGAAGCAGTTCACAGGAATTCCCTTAATGATTGGCTAATGTGAACTTGTCCGGAGAACACGCCAAGGTGGGAGTGAGTGGCCACCTAAACGGTGTTTTCGAATGGTTGCGCAGATTTTGCGCTGGCGAGGGTGGGTGGTGCTACGCTCGTCATCAGAAATCCGGGCTTATTTTAGCAGCTGGACCCCGGGCACAATGACCCGGGGTCTATTTTTTGTTACATGTGATCCCAAAGCGGGAAACACATCTGTCCCACGCGAGCTTCTATCGCGGCGGCGGCATCCACGGCCAAATCCTCGCGCCAGCGCTGTGCCGCGATCTGTACATTGATAGGTTGAGGCCCTTTGGGAAGGTTGGCCAATCGTGACGGAACGCAGGCTGCAGGCAGTCCCAGAAAGTTCATCGCATAGGAATAGACAGCGCATCCCAGAACATCATGCACGCCTTCCGCGCCTTCGGTGTCCCGGTCGGGTTTGAAAAATGGCTGTGGCAGGAAAGGGGACAAGACCAGCGGGTAGTCCTGCATAAACAGGGACCATTCACGGGCATAATAGCTGCGCTTGGCCAGCATCCGGACCAATTCTGTTTCAACGATGGGCGGGAATTCCTGAAAGTAGACGTCAAAGATGTCGCGGATGGTTTTGGAACCAGCGGCTTCAATGTCAGATTTCATCAGGGTCAGCACTTCGCCCATCAAGGTCCGGTACCCGATCCGGCCACATTCAAAGACATCGGGTGGATCGACCTCTTCAACGTCGTACCCTGCATCGACCAGCGCATCGCGCGCAGTGTCGAGGGCTTTTTCGACCTCGGGGTGCAGCGCATAGCCGAAGGTGTTCTTGGTGAATGCCACCTTGATCGGCTGGTCAAAACGCTCACCGCGCCAGGGCATTGGTACGTGGAACGGATCCCGCGCATCGGTGGCGATCAGGCTGGGCATGGACAGGTGTAGATCCGCAGCCGACCGAGTGATCAGGCCCTGAACCGACATTGATTGCGCCAGCAATCCGCGTTCGGCCTTCTGACTTGGGTTCCACGCGGGAACGCGTCCCAACCCCGGTTTCACCGTAACCGCTCCGATGGCGGCTGCCGGAAAGCGCAGGCTGCCGCCAATATCGTTGCCATGGGCCAGCGCACCGACACCTGCCATCACGGCGGCAGCAGCGCCACCGGATGATCCCCCGGGTGAAATGTGCCGTCCCCACGGGTTGAACGTGCGCCCATGCAGGGGGTTGTCGGTGTCGGCCCTGAAGGAAAACTCGGGCGTATTCGTTCGCCCGATCACAATGGCCCCCGCTTTTTGCAAGTTGCTGACCACCGGCGCGTCATCCGGAGCGATTACGTCCTTCAGCGCAATGACACCGTTGGTGGTGGCGTGGCCTTTCTGATCGACATTCACCTTGATTGTTACCGGAACACCATGCAGCGGGCCGGTCGGCTGACCACGCCCCCGTGCAGCATCTAGCGACTGCGCGCGTTCCAGGGCCTCGGTGCGCAAGTCTTCGACGACCGCGTTCAGCGCGGGGTTCACCGCGTCCATGCGATCAATCGAGGCCTGAACCGCCTCGGTCGCGCTCAGATCGCCGCGTCGGGTCAAGGTGGTCAGCTCTGTGGCGCTGAGACGCCAGATATCGGTATGTGTCATGGGCCCTCACTGTCTTACAGCGACAGTAGGGGCCCAGATTCAGGTTGCAAGGGCGGACATGACATGGGCGGCCTGTGCCACCCGATGGTTACTTGGCGTAACCAATTGTCTGCAACGCTTCTTTGATCTCATCAAGGATGGCAGGATCATCAATTGTTGCAGGCATTTTGTAGTCCTGACCGTCTGCAATCGACACCATCGTACCACGCAGGATCTTACCGGAACGGGTCTTGGGTAACCTGTCGACGACAACAGCCAGTTTGAAGGCGGCCACCGGCCCGATTTTCTCCCGAACCATTTTGACGACTTCCTGAACCACATCGCCATGATCCCGTGTGGCACCAGCATTCAGGCACAGGAAGCCGACCGGCATCTGCCCCTTCAGCTGGTCCGAAACTCCGATCACCGCGCATTCAGCCACATCGGGGTGGGCAGCCAGCACTTCTTCCATCCCGCCCGTCGACAAGCGATGGCCGGCAACGTTGATGACGTCATCGGTGCGCGCCATGATGTAGAGGTACCCGTCTTCGTCAATCATCCCGGCATCGCCGGTTTCGTAATATCCGGGGAAGTGTTCAAGATAAGATTTCTTGAACCGTGCTTCGGCATTCCACAGTGTTGGCAAGGTGCCTGGGGGCAGGGGCAATTTAACCGCGATGGCACCCAGTTCACCGGCCTTCATCGGGTGACCGCCTTCATCCAGAATTTGCACGTCATAACCCGGCATCGGTTTTGCGGGCGAGCCCAGCTTGACCGGAAGCTCTTCGATACCCAGCGGGTTCCCGGCAATGGCCCAGCCGGTTTCGGTTTGCCACCAATGGTCGATCACCGGAACCTTCAGCGCGTTTTGTGCCCAGATAATTGTGTCAGGGTCGGCGCGTTCGCCTGCCAGATAGAGGGCCTGTAGATGAGACAGATCGTATTTGCCGATCAATTCGCCCTTGGGGTCTTCTCGTTTGACGGCGCGGATGGCCGTAGGTGCGGTGAAGAAGCTTTTGACCTTATGTTCCGAGATCACGCGCCAGAAGGTGCCAGCATCCGGGGTGCCGACTGGCTTGCCCTCGAACACAATTGTGGTGTTTCCGTGGATTAGGGGTGCGTAGCAGATATAGGAGTGCCCCACGACCCAGCCCACATCGGAGGCTGCCCAGAACACGTCGCCTGGATCGACGT
Source organism: Ruegeria sp. AE4 (assembly GCF_056542185.1). NCBI lineage: Bacteria > Pseudomonadati > Pseudomonadota > Alphaproteobacteria > Rhodobacterales > Roseobacteraceae > Ruegeria > Ruegeria sp. AE4. Next base: position 3,896 of record NZ_JBQFZK010000017.1, read on the forward strand.
TATAGACATTCTTCATTGTCCAGTTCAGTGCCACAAGGTGTCCGGCAGTGGGGCGCACGACCCCTTTGGGTGCACCCGTAGTGCCAGAGGTGTACAGGATATAAGCCGGGTCATTACCATCAACCGGCACGCATTCAGCCGGTTCGACACCGTATTGGAAGCCATGCCAGTTGAAATCGCGCCCTTCAATCAACTGGGCGACCTCTTGTTCCCGCTGGAAGATCACACAAAAATCAGGTTTGTGGTTGGCCAGCTCGATCGCACCGTCAAGCAGGGGCTTATAGTGAACCACGCGACCGGGTTCCATCCCACAGGACGCGGCGATGATTGCTTTGGGTTTGGCGTCGTCGATGCGCACGGCCAGTTCGTTGCTGGCAAACCCGCCGAACACGACCGAATGCACGGCGCCGAGGCGGGCACAGGCCAGCATCGCCTCAAGCGCTTCGGGGATCATCGGCATGTAGATAATGACACGGTCGCCTTTCTCGACACCCTTTGCGCGCAGCGCGCCGGCCAGAGTGGCCACGCGGTTGCGAAGCTCGACATAGGATATCTCGCGCTTGGTGTGGGTAATGGGGCTGTCATAGATGATGGCGGTTTGTTCACCGCGCCCGTTTTCCACATGACGGTCTACGGCATTCCAGCAGGTATTGACCCGCGCGTCGCTGAACCATTCGTACAAGGGCGCATTGTCGTCGAACAGTGCTTTGCTGGGGGCCTTGACCCAATCGATCCCTTTTGCAGCGTTCATCCAGAACGCTTCGGGGTCAGTTTTCCAGCTGTCATAAACGTCCTGATACGCCATCTTGTCCTCCTCACAACGGCTTGGACATTGTGTTAGGTCGCGGAAAACAACCGAGCAAGCGCGACGCATGACGACGCGTCAGTTTATCGCAAAAAATTTGCAGATCAGCGGAATATGACTTGCAAATTTTTGCAAAATTACAGTTCTAGCAGAGTTCTTGCCGCTACAGTGGAAATATTTGCAAAATTGCAAACTTTCGTGTGCAAATTTTTCGCCCCTTCGGGAATCAGCTCAACCAGCCGTTTTGGCGTAACGTGGCAGCTTGTCCTGAAGGTTCAGCCAGGGCAGGTGGTCGGCGTGGAACACGTGAAACTGTGGCGGCAGGGTCTCGGGGTTGTCCAGCGTTGCGGTGTAAAGATGAATGTTCACCGTATCGCGCGCTGTGCGATAGGCCATCTGGGTTCCGCATTTGCCGCAAAACAGACGTTCAACCCCTTCCGATGAGCGATAGATCTTTGGTGCCTGACCCAACCATCTGACCGCCTCATGCGGCAGCCCGAAAAAAGCCGTGACCGGCGCGGCGCAGTTTCGCCTGCAATCTGAACAGTGGCAATAACAGCTCCACGCGGCTTGGGCATCGCTTTCCCAATGCACGGCGTTGCAGTGGCAATGTCCTTTCATGCGCTTCCCCCCCCCTGTTGGCAGGGGCGCCAGCAAGGCTGCCCCCGGTTAACCGTAATGCGCCACGGGTGTTCCTGCAATCGCCGCCATGTTCAGCAGACCGCGCGCGGTGATGGATGGAGTAACAATATGGGCCTTGTTGCCCATGCCCATCAGGATCGGGCCAACTTCAATCCCGTCCGCCTTCATCTTCAGAATATTGCGTACACCACTGGCAGCATCTGCGTGGGCGAATATCAGAACGTTGGCCGCCCCCTCTAGTCGCGACGCTGGGAAGATACGCGCCCGCAGGTCTGCATCCAAAGCCGCATCCAGATTCATTTCGCCTTCGTAGACAAAATCGCGCGGCTGCCGATCAAGGATTTCCAGCGCCGCCCGCAGCCGTTTGCCTGATCCTTCAGCCTGATTGCCGAATTGCGACTGCGAACAGAAGGCGATCTTGGGCTCGATCCCGAACCGGCGAACATGTCGCGCGGCGCCAATGGTGGTTTCGGCCAGTTCTTCCGGCGATGGCAATTGCCGGACATGCGTATCGGCAATGAACAGGGGGCCATCTTCCAGGATCATCAGGGACAACGCACCATGCGGGCGCAGTTTGCTGTCGTCCAACACCTGTTCGACATAGTTCAGGTGCCAGCGGAATTCACCAAATGTGCCGCAGATCATGCTGTCCGCTTCGCCACGATGCACCATGATCGCACCAATGGCAGTTGTGTTGGTGCGCATGATCGCCTTGGCCAGATCTGGCGTCACACCGCGGCGCTGCATGATTTGGTGGTAGGAAGTCCAGTAATCGTAATAGCGCGGGTCGTTCTCCGGGTTAACGATCTGACAGTCCTTGCCCGGACGAATGGTCAGCCCCAGCTTTTCACATCTGGTCTCGATCACATCGGGTCGCCCAATCAGAATTGGCGTTTCCGTCGTCTCTTCGAGAATGGCCTGCGCGGCCCTCAAAACCCTTTCATCTTCACCCTCGGCAAAAACGATGCGACGGGATGCGACGGCCGCGGCCTCGAACACAGGACGCATCAGAAGGGCTGATTTGAAGACCGACTGGTTGAGCTTTTCCTTATAGGCTTCAAGGTCCTCGATAGGGCGTTTTGCGACACCGCTTTCCATGGCGGCCTTGGCAACCGCCGATGACACCACGCCCACAAGACGTGGGTCAAATGGTTTTGGGATCAGGTACTCCGGACCAAAGGTCAGTTGCTCGCCCTTATAGGCAGCCGCCGCCTCGGCGCTTGTGGTCGCGCGCGCCATCTCAGCAATACCATCCACGCAGGCAATCTGCATCGCGTCATTGATCTCGGTCGCGCCGACATCCAGCGCACCCCGGAAGATAAACGGAAAGCACAATACGTTGTTGACCTGATTGGGAAAATCACTGCGACCCGTGGCGATGATTGCGTCTGGTGCTACTGCGCGCGCGTCCTCTGGCAGAATTTCCGGCGTCGGGTTGGCCAGGGCGAAGATGATCGGGCGGCTGGCCATTTTCCGGACCATATCAGGCTTCAGAACATTTGGGCCGCTGAGACCCAGAAACAGGTCGGCCCCACCAATCACATCGTCCAGCGTCCGCAAATCCGACTTCTGCTCGAACTGTGACTTGTGCGGGTTCATATCCTCGGCCCGTCCTTCGTAGACAAGCCCGTGAATGTCGCATAGCCATATGTTTTCGCGCTTCACACCCAGCTTGACCAGCATGGTCAGGCACGCGATCCCGGCAGCCCCGCCGCCGGTCGACACGACTTTGATGTCCTCAAATGACTTTCCGGCCACATGCAGCGCATTCTTGGCCGCAGCACCGACCACAATAGCGGTTCCATGCTGGTCGTCATGGAAAACCGGGATGTTCATACGCTCCCGGCAGAGCTTTTCGACGATGAAGCAATCAGGGGCCTTGATGTCTTCAAGGTTAATGGCGCCAAATGTTGGTTCAAGGGCACAGACGATATCCGCAAGCTTTTCGGGATCGGGCTGATCGACCTCGATATCAAAACAGTCAATACCTGCGAATTTCTTGAAAAGGACGGCCTTGCCTTCCATAACCGGCTTCGAAGCGAGTGCTCCGATATTCCCCAGGCCAAGCACCGCGGTGCCGTTTGAAACCACGGCGACAAGATTGCCGCGCGCCGTGTAACGTTCCGCATTGGCTGCATCGGCCTTGATTTCAAGGCTGGCCTCGGCCACGCCGGGCGAATAGGCGCGGGCCAGATCGCGCCCGTTGGCCATCGGTTTGGTAGCCTTGATCTCAAGCTTTCCGGGTTTGGGAAATTCATGATATTCGAGCGCAGCTTGTCGCAGGCTGGGGGTGTCAGACATCGGCGATTCAGCTCCCATTGAGAATTTGATTTAGCCTTAAACTATTTTTTTGGACTTGGCTACGCTACGTAACTCTGGCGTGATGTCGCAACCGTGAATTCGGATTGATATTGTCTGAGTTCATTTTCGCCTTTTCACATTGTGACGACCAAGATCACTCTGGCAAGGCCGTTGTGACATTCAGAACTGATGACCCGGCTGGTAACGAACGAGGGATCATTAGGTTGGATGTTGGTTGCAGCGGTGTTGGGCGGTTGTCGTCACCCAGATTTGGTCGAGTTCATCACGCTGAACGGCGGAGTTTTACCTGTGATTATTGAAATGCGCTTCTTCGTTATGGAAGAAATGCCGGAGATGTTCTTTTCGATTGGCATTTTGACCTCTGTTCTGATCGGATGGCCAAAGTTGCAATTCGAAGAGAATACTGATGACCAAGACATCCGATCTGGCGAAAACGCACGCTGAGATTCGCCTGCCCACACAGGAAATTCGCGACGACATCCCTTTTTACACAAAAAAACTGGGGATGAAGATGGACATGATTTATCCCGCTGACGATCCGCGCGTCGCGGTGTTTTCGGGGTATGGCGTGCGGTTGCGCATTGAAAAAGACGCACCGGAAAGTCCGGGAACATTGCGTATCCTGACGGATGATCCGTCTGATTTCGCGGGTGGTGAACGCGTTCTTGTAGCCCCGAATGGCACCCGAATCGAAATTGAAGAACGAAATCCGCCACTGGTGATGCCAGAGACCGTGCATTCCTTTGTCGTGCGCAGGCTCAAGGACCAGGCCCCCTGGATCATTGGCCGGGCCGGGATGCACTATCGCGATCTGGTCCCGGATCGGCTGGGCGGGTCGATTATTGCCAGCCATATCCGCATTCCCGATGGTGGACCGGTTCCGGACATGGTGCATTTTCACAAGGTCGGGTTTCAGCTGATCTTTTGCATCCATGGCTGGGTGGATGTGGTCTATGAGGATCAGGGCGAGAAAATGCGTCTGACAGCGGGGGACTGCTTTATTCAACCTCCGGAAATCCGGCACCGCGTTCTCGAAGCATCTGATAATGTTCAGGTCATTGAGATCGGAGTGCCGGCTGAGCATGTCACAGAGATCGACCATGACATGACACTTCCCACTCCGCACATCCGCCCGGACCGCGAATGGCAGGGGCAACGCTTTGTCTATAATCAGGCCAAGGGTGCCGAGTGGATGCCCTTCCGCCTGCCGGGGTACATCTGCCGCGACACCACGATTGCCGAGAACACCAAGGGTGTCGCTGGGGTGCAGGTTGTGCGCAAAGGATCGGGTGATCCGGAATGGGCCAGCCATGACACCGACATTCACTTTACCTTTGTGATGGACGGCGAGGTCACCCTGGAAGGAGAGGGGCGCGATCCCTACCGGCTGGAGCAAGGGGATGCTTTTGTCATTCCACCTGGGATGCGCACACGGCTGTCCGACCCAACAGACAATATCGAATTGTTGGAAGTCACCTTACCCGGTACCTTCAACACAACGCTGGGTTAAGCGAAAAACATGGGGCAGGGGCTTCAAATTCCCCGCCCTAATACGTTAGCGTGCAAATTTCTGACCAGATGATCAAAAATGAGGAATCGCCATGTCGCTGAAAGACGCTGCCTTGTCTGTCCGGGAAAACGCCTACGCGCCATATTCGAACTTCAAAGTTGGCGCAGCGCTTCGGTCTTCTTCGGGTCATGTCTTTTCCGGGTGCAACGTCGAGAATGTGGCCTATCCCGAGGGGACCTGCGCGGAAGCAGGTGCAATTGCCGCTATGGTGGCCGCGGGCGAGCAGGAACTGACCGAGGTCTATGTGGTTGCCTCCAGCCCTCAGCCTGTGCCGCCTTGCGGCGGATGCCGTCAGAAGCTGGCCGAGTTTGGCAAGCGCGATGTAAAGGTTACTCTGGCAACCGTCGATGGTGCGGAGTTTGAGACAACCATCGGAGATTTGCTGCCGGGTGCGTTCGACGCGTCGCACATGGAGGATGTCTGAACGCATGGACGCCCGTTCAATCATAGCCAAACTGCGCAGGCACGAAGTCCCAGGCCGCGACGAGCTTATCTGGTTCGCGCAAGGGTTGGCAGACGGCAGCGTCAGCGATGCGCAGGCCGGGGCGTTTGCCATGGCCGTCTGTATGGGCGGGCTGGGTCCTCAGGGGCGTGCGGACTTGACGATTGCGATGCGCGATAGCGGCGATGTTCTCGGTTGGGATGTGGACGGGCCGGTGATCGACAAGCACTCGACCGGTGGGGTCGGGGACTGCGTCAGCCTTGTGCTGGCTCCGGCGCTGGCGGAATGTGGTGCTTATGTGCCGATGATCTCGGGTCGGGGTTTGGGGCACACGGGTGGAACATTGGACAAGCTCGAGGCGATTCCGGGGGTCAGCACTCAGATCGGTCAGGACCGACTTGCGCAGATATTGCGCGAAACGGGCGCGGCCATCGTTGGCGCGACGGGCCAGATTGCACCGGCGGACAAGCGGCTTTATGCAGTGCGGGATGTAACGGCAACAGTCGAAAGTCTGGATTTGATCACAGCGTCGATCCTGTCCAAAAAGCTGGCGGCCAGCCCGGATGCGTTGGTTCTTGACGTCAAGGTCGGCAGCGGTGCCTTTATGAAAACAATTGAGGATGCCCGTAAGCTGGCCACAGCATTGACCGAGACAGCGAACGCGGCCGGGTGCCGGACTTCGGCGGTGATCACGGACATGAACCAGCCTTTGGCCCCGGCGCTGGGCAATGCACTGGAGGTCGCGGAAGTGATGAAGGTTCTGACCGGTCCTGACGCTTCGCCACTAGTGGACATTTCTGCCGAGTTGGGCGGCGTCCTGCTGGCTGATGCAGGCATATGCAACTCGGTCGAGGAGGGGCGCGAGCAGATCGCCAGGATCGTCCGTGACGGTCGCGCTGCTGAACGGTTTGGCCGCATGATGGCAGCGGTTGGTGGTCCTGTGAAATTTGTCGATACCTGGACCCGTTTCCTGCCTGAGGCGAGCGTTATTCAGGAGGTTCCTGCCCCCAATGACGGTTACATCTCCGCCATCGACGGGGAGGCGCTGGGCCTTGCGGTCGTCGCGCTGGGTGGCGGCCGCCAGGTCGAAAGTGATGAGATCGATCCGGCCGTAGGAATATCCAACATCCTCAGGCTGGGGGATCGTGTTTCAAAAGGTTCACCCATTGCCGTGGTCCACGCTGCACGGGAAGGCGCTGCACGGCGGGCAGCGGAAACTGTGCTGAGTGCGATGACAATCAGCGATACAGTTCCAAAGCTGCCCGATCTGATCCACGAAAGGATCAGCGTATGAGCCGAGCGTTTCTTGTCGTCATGGATTCCGTCGGAATAGGCGGGGCACCTGATGCAGACCGGTTTTTCAACGGTGATGTTCCGGATGCCGGGGCAAACACGCTGGCCCATATCGCCCAAGCCTGCGCGGAAGGCCGCGCATTAGATGGGCGCACCGGCCCGTTGCACCTGCCCAACCTGGACGCGCTGGGTTTGGGCGCGGCTGTGCGGCTGGCGTCTGGAGACGCCACTCCGGGCCTCGATGCCGAACCTGCTGGACTATGGGGCTGCGCGCGTGAGCATTCGCCGGGTAAGGACACGCCCTCAGGCCACTGGGAACTGGCGGGCCTGCCGGTGCCTTGGGATTGGCATTACTTTCCAAACACGGTTCCGGCTTTTCCAGCGGAACTGAGTCGCGCGGCAGCCGAAGCTGCTGGGACCGAAGGCATTCTTGGTGACTGCCACGCGTCCGGGACAGCGATCATAGCCGAACTGGGTGCCGAACATATGCGCACCGGTTGGCCGATCTGCTACACATCCGCTGACAGTGTGTTTCAGATCGCGGCCCATGAGGAAAGCTTTGGGCTTGAGCGGTTGTTGGACATGTGCCGCGCGCTTGCTCCGCGATTGCACCAGATGAGAGTGGGGCGTGTCATCGCGCGCCCCTTTGTCGGAACGCCTGAGACGGGGTTCGAACGGACGACCAATCGCAAGGATTTCGCCATTCTGCCCCCGGCACCGGTGCTGACCAGCTGGGTGCAGGATGCAGGGCGACGGGTTCATGCAGTGGGCAAGATCGGCGACATCTTCTCGATGCAGGGGATCGACACGCTGCGCAAAGGGTCGGATGCCCAGCTGATGCAGCATCTGTCTGATCTTGTGGGCGAGGCGGAAGAGGGCAGTCTGACCTTCGCCAACTTTGTCGAATTTGACAGCCTTTATGGGCATCGCCGCGACATCAGCGGCTATGCCCGAGCGTTGGAATGGTTTGACCGCGAGATCGGGGATATACTGAAGAAACTTCGACCAGGCGATCTGTTGCTGTTAACAGCTGATCATGGCAATGACCCAAGCTGGACCGGAACAGATCACACCCGTGAACAGGTTCCGGTTCTGATTGCGGGACAGGGTGCCGGACAAATCGGGCAAGTAGATTTTACCGATATCGCGGCCAGCATTGCCCACCATCTGAACATTCCGGCGCAAGGGCCGGGAAGGAACTTTTTATGAGCGTTGCAGACCTGCCCAAAATTGAACTGCATCTTCACCACGAAGGCGCGGCACCTCCGGCTTTCATCCGCCAGCTTGCCCACGAAAAACGCGTTGACCTGAGCGGTATCTTCAAGCCAGACGGATCTTATGATTTTCGTGATTTCGCGCATTTCCTGAGCGTGTACGAAGCCGCTTGTGAAGTTCTGAAAACGCCCGAAGACTTCCGGCGGCTGACATTGGCCATTCTTGAGGAAAGCGCTGAAAATGGCGTGGTTTATTCCGAGACCTTCCTCAGCCCTGATTTTTGCGGCGGTGGCGACCTGCATGCGTGGCGGGATTATCTGAATGCCATTCAGGATGCGGCAGACGAAGCCGAGCGTGAATTCGATATCACCTTGCGCGGTGTCGTTACCTGTGTCCGCCATTTTGGTCCCGAACAAGCCAGGCGGAGTGCCCATTGTGCGGCCGAGACCGCCGGAAACTGGATCACCGGTTTCGGCATGGGCGGCAACGAAGCCATTGGCACGCAGGGCGACTTCAAATGGTCTTTCGATTGCGCCCGCGAAGCCGGGCTGCGCCTGACCACGCATGCAGGTGAGTTTGGTGGCCCTGACAGTGTTCGCGACGCTGTGCGCGATCTGGGGGTTGAGCGTATTGGGCACGGCGTCCGCGCCATCGAAGACCTTGATCTTGTTCGTGAACTGGTTGACCGGGAAATCACGCTTGAGGTGTGTCCGGGTTCGAATGTGGTTCTGGGTCTTTTCCCTGATTTTGCTGCCCACCCCATCGCGAAACTGCGCGATGCGGGCGTAAAGGTTACGATTTCCACCGACGATCCTCCGTTTTTTCACACGACCATGCGGCGGGAATATGAGATGTTGAACGCGGCTTTCGGCTGGGAGGCCGGGGATTTTGCGGCATTGAATGAGATGGCCCTGAACGCGGCCTTCTGTGATGATGACACCCGCGCGCGGGTCAAGAAAAGACTGGAGAACACATGAGCGAACACCTTACTGTCGTCGATCACCCGCTGGTGCAACACAAGCTGACGCTCATGCGGGACAAGGGCACCTCGACCGCCGGATTCCGGCAGTTGTTGCGTGAAATCACATTGCTGCTGGCCTACGAGGTCACGCGCGACATTCCCCTTACAACGCGCAATATCGAAACGCCGATGGAAGAAATGGACGCCCCCATACTGGCAGGTAAGAAAATGGCGCTGGTGTCAATCCTGCGCGCCGGAAACGGGATGCTGGACGGGGTGCTGGAACTTGTACCTTCAGCACGCGTCGGTTTCGTGGGGCTGTATCGCGACGAAGAAACGCTGAAACCCGTGCAGTATTATTTCAAAGCGCCAGAGAGCCTGAAGGACCGTTTGGTCATTGCGGTGGATCCGATGCTGGCGACCGGCAACAGCTCGGCCGCGGCCATTGACCTGCTGAAAGAGGCCGGGGCGACGGATATTCGCTTTCTGTGCCTGTTGGCGGCACCCGAAGGTGTCGCGCAGATGAAGGAAGCACACCCTGACGTGCGTATCGTCACGGCAGCGCTGGACCGCGAGTTGAACTCGAAAGGTTACATCATGCCCGGTCTGGGGGATGCCGGTGACCGGATGTTCGGAACCAAGTGATCCGGTTTATTCGCCGCAAATATTCTGTAGCCGGACCCAGTCGCGGTCCGGCAGCACCTGTTCCAGTGCCCTTCCCGCCATCGGATCCGCTTCGATCAGGCCAAGAACGGTTTCGCCGGTCACATCACGGGCATAGGCGTAGGGGGTTGAGGGAAGCGCGCTTTGCGAGAACATCGCCAGCAAGTCGTCGTCAGAAATGGCCGGACGAGGCTGTGACAGGACCTGCTCGGTATATGTGTCGATAATCTCGGGCGTCAGCCCACCGGTTGTCAGCAGCCTGAAGGCCGAGGTCGCGCCGGTTCTGTCCAGAAGGTCATCCAGCGGGTCCCAATGCGCGGCCCGCGCCCGTTCCGCAATCACATAGCCCGCTGCAACGGCAGGATCTTCGTAATCTTCTACCAAAGCACGGCTTAGCAGGACCGTGCCGCCAGGCAGGCTGAGGCTGTCCTGAACGCCTGCTGGCAGAATGATGATCTGCCGTACGCCCGTGCGCCGGGCCAATTGTTCCAGTGAATCCCGTGCATCCCGCGACGTACAGGCCTGGCCCGAGACGCGCTCGATCCGATGCAGGATCATATCGCCGATCTCTTGCCGCTTGACCTGGGGCACGACCGAGACAACGTGGTTTTGCAGTGCACCCGGCAGCCAGAACAGCAACAGGGCCAGCACGGCGGCCACGACGCCTCCGACACTCAGCCAGCGCAAACGCCCCGGGTGGGGGCGGGACCGATCAATAGCGCGCTGCAATCGGTCGATCGCTTCAAGCATCGTGGTTTCGGATTCGGCCAGCTCAAGCGTTTCATCCGGATCACCGTCCGGGTTGAATATGGCCGGAAAGGAACCAGGGTTCTGGCGTTCAAGTGCTGCCAGCGACCAGTGGGTCAGCGCCCTGTCATTGAAATCGGAAATGGTCAGGGTGGCTTCACCGATAGACACCACAACCTCGCGCCGCTGTTCATCGGGCGAGGGGCGCCACAGACCGGTGGCTTCGATCCGCTGGTACTGTTTCAGGGCCGTCATCTGGGTGGGTCTGCTCGAATTTGTTTTGCTGCAGCTTAGCATGGTGAAATCGCAGGGCGCAAACCTGTTGCGCAGTCATTGCGAATTGTGCTGGATACCCGAAAGGATCGAGACTGTCGGTCCAAGATCACAATCCGGACACGACTTCATGCAGGCGCATTCCTCATCTTCTGCTGTGCTGGCTTCGGCCCTGATGGTCAGTGCGATGGCAATTGTCGGCGTTATCGACAATGTTGTGATCCTTTTGGCTGAAACCGTCGGGCTGTGGCAGTTCCATCTGACCCGTGCGCTTTTGATGCTGCCGCTGATCGTCGGCCTGTCGTTTCTGGGGCTGGGCAGGTTGAGGCCCGTGCGGTGGGTCCCTGTCATCTTGCGCAGCGTTTTGATTACCATGGCAATGTTGTTCTATTTTGCATCCCTTGCCATGATGCCAATTGCACAGGCGCTGGCAGGGTTGTTCACCTCACCGATTTTCGTGCTGCTGATCTCCTCTCTGGTGCTCCGACAATCGATAGGGCCGTGGCGCATACTGGCCGTGCTGATTGGATTTACCGGCATCCTTCTGGTGTTGCAGCCAAACCCCAGCGATTTCGACCTGCGCACGTTAGTGCCTGTGGCCGCAGGGTTTTTCTATGCCTTCAGTTCGATCCTAACGCGTACGCATTGTTCTCAGGAAAGCACTGTGGCCATGCTGGCTGTCATGGTCATAACAATGGGTCTGGCCGGGGCGTTGGGGGTCACGTTCCTGACAATCGCGCCGGTTGTTACGGCAGACGGTGCCGAGGGGTTTGTTACGCGTGGGTGGGTCTGGGATATGGGGCCAGCCATACCGTGGTTGGTTACTCAGGCTGTCGGTTCAACAATCGCGGTTTTCATGCTGATCAAGGCATATCAAGTGGGCGAGCCGTCTTATGTGGCGGTGTTCGAGTATTCTGTTATGATCTTCGGCCCGCTTTTCGCTTTTGTGGCCTTTGGGCAAACCATTGGCGCCTTTCAGATTTCGGGCATCCTTATGATTGCGGCAGCGGGTCTGTTGCTGGGGTGGCGCGCCAGCCGATCCTCTGAACAGCAAAAAGTCGCCTGACGCTATTGGGTCGTATGCACGCCTAAGCCACACCGTTTCGTTACTTCCGTATCCGGTGAAACGCCGTGGATTCGGTGGATCGACAAAAGGCATTCGTTTCAGAAATGGCAAAAATGTCGGATGAGAGTCCTGGAGTGTCCACGAAAACCATCGGCAATTACGCGGAATTGGTCAAAATTGGGCGCAAATATGTCTGAAATGTGACGGGCCGAATTTTTGGTGTTAGCTCATTGGCATAACCGTTTTGTGCCAAAAGGGGGTAGGGCACGTGTCCGAAGTAACTAGTATTTCTGTTTATCTGGATCAGCTGCCAGAAGTTGATCGAACCAACACAAAACAGGCGGTAAATGCGCGCCGTGGCGGGTTTTTGCACGGCACCAAGATCGCCACGACTGCCGGGTGGAAGCCGGTCGAACGGATCACGGTAGGTGATTTGGTTCGAACCCTCGATCACGGGTTCAAAGAGGTGCGGCGCATCTCGATAAGCGTTGTCGTCATTCCGGCCGATGAACGCCGGGTCGAATTCCTGCCGGTCCTCGTGCCTGCCCGCGCCGTATATAACGGGCGACCTGTCTGGTTGATGCCCGAACAGGGCATGGCGCTGAACCTGTCCCGGATCAATGTCACGGCCGATGCGCCTTCGGTGGTGCCCGCGCGTTTGCTGAACGGTGCCGGTCGCCTGACGTCACAGGCACCGGGGTCGTCTTTTGAAGTGTTTTCCCTGTTTTTTGATGATGATCAGGTGATCTTTGTCGAAGGCGGATTGCAGGCTTATTGCGCGTCCGGTCGCTTCAATATGCGCGGCGCAACGACAGGAACACGGTATGAAGTCGCGACCGAAGAGGTCGCCTCCGACCTGATCCATACACTTATAAGCAGGGGTGATATGTCGGCCCTTGCCAACCCATTGGGTGCGCTGCCTGCACCCATTCCCCAGGAACCGATATTTCCGATCCGCCCGCCATTTGGGGTCAGGCGACCGGGTCGACCGGGACGCCCAAGCGCGCCGGTTCTGTTCCTGCGGCCCGAATGGCAGATCTAACCAAACACTGACAAGAACGATGCGGGCGCATGGTGACATGCGCCCGCATCATTGGATTAAGCGGCCTTTGCTTCGGGGTTGAAGCGACCGTAGAAGCTCTGACCTTTTTCTGCCATCTCGCGCAGCAGTGGCGGGCAGGCAAAGCGTTCACCGTATGTCTCGGCCAATTGATCACAACGCTCGGCCGCATAGGGTGTGCCGATGATGTCCAGCCAGCTGAACGGACCACCCGACCACGGGGCAAAGCCCCAGCCCAGAATTGCACCGACATCGCCCTCGCGAATGTCTTCCAGAACACCCTCTTCCAGTGCGCGGACGGCTTCCAGAACCTGAGCAAACATCAGACGTTCCTGCACTTCGATCAGGTCAGGCTGGTCATCGGCAAGCGGATACTTCTCTTGCAGGCCCTTCCAGTATTCGACGCGCTTGCCCTTCTCGTCATAGTCGAAGAATCCGGCATTTGCCTTGCGACCCAGACGGCCCTGTTCCTCCATCCAGAAGATCAGATCGTCCGAGGGGCTTTCCGGATAGGCATCGCCCATCGCCGCCTTTGTCGCGCGGGCGATCTTGGCACCCAGATCAATCGAGGTTTCGTCGGTCAGCTGGATCGGGCCGACCGGGAAACCCAATTGCCGCGCGGCGTTGTCGATCAAAATGGGGCTGACGCCTTCAGTGACCATGCGCGCACCTTCGTTAATGTATGGAATGATGCAGCGGTTTGCGTAGAAGAAACGCGCATCGTTGACCACGATCGGGGTCTTGCGGATCTGACGCACATAGTCCAGCGCCTTGGCCACTGCACGATCCCCGGTTTCCTTGCCCTTGATGATCTCGACCAGGAACATCTTTTCGACCGGTGAGAAGAAGTGAATGCCGATGAATTGGTCAGCCCGTACCGAGGCTTTGGCCAGATCGCTGATCGGCAAGGTTGAGGTATTCGACGCAAAGATACAGTCTTCGGGGATGATCGCCTCGACCTTCTTGGTCATCTCAGCCTTGACGCCCATGTCTTCAAAGACCGCTTCGATGATCAGGTCACACCCTTTCAGGTTGTCCAGATCCGGCGTCGCGGTGATGCGACCCAGCATGGCCTCTTTTTTCTCAGCCGTGACCTTGCCGCGCTTCATGCCTTTGTCCAGATAGGTCTCGGTATAGGCTTTGCCTTTGTCGGCAGCCTCCTGATCGCGGTCGATCAGAACCACTTCCATACCGGCCTGCGCCGATACCAGAGCGATACCAGCCCCCATCATGCCTGCGCCCAGAACGCCGATCTTCTTGACGGACTGATCCGGAACGCCTGCAGGACGCACGGCACCTTTTTCCAGTGCTTCCTTGTTCAGGAACAGCGATCGGATCATCGCACCAGACGACGGGTTCATCAGCACGGACGTGAACCAGCGCGCTTCGATTTTCAGCGCGGTGTCGAAATCGACCAGAGCGCCTTCGTAAACCGCGCTCAGCAGAGCCTTGGCCGCCGGGAAGGCCCCTTGGGTTTTGCCATTCACCATCGCCGACGCGCCAACGAAGTTCATGAAGCCTGCGGGATGATAGGGGGCGCCACCGGGCATTTTATAACCCTTCGCGTCCCAAGGCTTGACCAGATCGGCGTCCTTGGCGCTCAGCACCCATTCCCTGGCTGCTGCCATTGGATCGGCTGCGATTTCGTCGATATAGCCTGCGCCCTTGGCTTTCTTGACGTCCAGCATTTTGCCTTCCAGCAACAGCGGAGCCGCCGCAATGGCGCCAACTTTGCGGACCATACGGGTGGTGCCGCCCGCGCCAGGGAAGATGCCGACCATGATCTCGGGCAGGCCGTACTTTGCCTTTGGGTTTTCGGCTGCAAAGATACGATGGGTAGACAGGGGCAGTTCCATACCGATGCCCGCAGCGGTCCCGGGCAGAACGGTAGCAATCGGCTTGCCGCCTTTCTTGGTCTTGGGGTCCATACCCGCCAGTTCGATCTTGCGCAGCAGGGCGTGCATTTTCATCGTGCCCTCGAACAGACCCTTGGCTGGATTGTCGCCCGCCTGTTCTTTCATCACCGCCAGCAGGTTCAGGTCCATGCCGCCTGCAAATGACCCTTCTTTGCCCGAAGTAACAATGATGCCTTTCACCTCATCGTCGGCCAGCGCCTGATCGATGCAATCGCTCAATTCTGCCAGCCCGTCAAAGGACATCACGTTCATGGTCTTCCCGGGCACGTCCCAGGTGATCGTGGCGACGCCGTCTGCGTCTTTGCTCAGAGTGAAATCAGTCATTGTCATCTCCAATCTGGTCAGCCGTCAGCGGGCTGCCATCCTTGCGGGTGAAGGAGAATCCGTTCTCATCAACCTTCACCATCATGTCCATGTCGCTGTAATAGCCGGTCTCGGTCGGGGTCCGTGTGCCCACCACCAGAAAGGTCATGGGCGCATCGGTGTTGTTCACAAGGTGATGGCCGTTGGCCTCACCTGCGGGCCAGGCGGCGCAATCGCCGGGCTGCATCTCGTGCTCGCCATCATCATCGACCAGCGTGCACGAGCCGCTGAGGATTATGGCAAACTCGTCCTGCTTCATGTGGTAATGGCGCAGCGATGACAGGCCCTGCGGATCCAGCCGCACGATGTTGACCCCGTATTGGGTCAGCCCGCCCGCATCGCCCACGCGCTGCGCAAAGCGACCTGTGGTCGCTTCGGCCAGCTTGCCGGGATAGGCCGAGCCGCCCTGAAACGGGATCTGAGAAAGATCCAGCTTAGGCATCAGACACGCTCGATAATGGTAGCCGCACCCATGCCGGATGCAATGCAAAGCGTGGCCAGACCGGTTTCCTTGTCCTGACGCTCAAGTTCATCCAGCAGCGTACCGATAATCATCGCACCCGTGGCACCCAGCGGGTGACCCATCGCGATCGAGCCACCGTTGACGTTGACCAGTGCGGGATCGACATCAAATGCCTGCTGGAACCGCAGCACGACCGAGGCGAAAGCTTCGTTCACTTCAAACAGGTCCAGATCGCTGATCTTCATGCCATTGTCGGCCAAAATCTTCTCGGTCACCGGAACCGGGCCAGTCAGCATGATGGTCGGATCAGTGCCAATCTTGGCGGTTGCTTTGATGCGGGCACGCGGCTTGAGGCCGTATTTCTCGCCAAATTCCTTGTTGCCGATCAGAACAGCAGCGGCTCCGTCCACGATGCCCGAGCTGTTGCCGGCGTGGTGGATGTGGTTCACGCGCTCAAGATGGGGGTATTTCAGCATCGCAACCTTGTCGAAGCCAGGCATCTGTTCGCCCATCATAGCGAATGACGGGTTAAGCGCACCGAGGCTCTGCATGTCAGTGCCGGGGCGCATGTATTCGTCGCGGTCAAGAATGGTCAGGCCGTTCTGATCCTTGACGGTGATCACGGATTTCTCGAACCGGTTGTCGGCCCAGGCTTCCGCAGCACGTCTTTGCGATTCAACCGCCAGCGCATCCGCGTCATCACGGGTAAAGCCATACTCGGTCGCGATGATGTCGGCCGAGATGCCCTGAGGCACGAAATAGGTCTCCATCGCCAGCGAGGGGTCAACAGCGATTGCTGCACCGTCGCTGCCCATGGCCACGCGACCCATCATCTCGACACCGCCCGCAATATAGGCATCGCCCGCGCCGCCTTTCACCTGGTTTGCGGCCAGGTTTACGGCCTCCATGCCCGAGGCGCAGAAACGGTTGATCGCGAGACCCGGGATCGACTGGTCGAGGTCGGATGCCAGAACGGCCGAGCGCGCAAGACAGCCGCCTTGCTCCATCACTTGCGTGACGTTTCCCCAGATCACGTCTTCGACGGCGTGACCTTCCAGGTTGTTGCGCTCTTTCACCGCGTTCAGGGTCAGGGCGGACAGGCGCACCGAGGTTACCTCGTGCAGGCTGCCATCCTTGCGGCCCTTGCCGCGCGGCGTGCGCAGGGCGTCATAGATATAGGCTTCGGTCATGGGTTTTCTCCTCAAGCTCGATCCGACGGGTTGCCGGGCATCAGGTCATAGGGGTGCTTCCAACCGGGCTGTTCGGACAAGCGGGTCAGCCAGGCGTCGATATGGGGCCAGTCGGCACGGTCAAAACCGAATGGTTCAGGGTAATACAGATAGCCGCAGCAGCTAAGGTCGGCGTTGGTCACACCATCACCAACGATCCAGTCGCGGCCGTCCAGGTGGTTGTTCAGGATTTCATAAGCCGCCTTCAAACGTCCTTTATTGAATGCAATGACATCAGGGTTGCGGTGCTGCACGGGTAGGAAATTGATCAGGAACCGCGTCAAACCTGCCATTGAGCTGAGTTTGTGATTGTCCCACAAAACCCAACGCAGAATATCGTAGTCTTCTTCCCGGTCCTTGCCACCGAACTTGCCGGATTTCTCCGTGACATAGGCCTGAATCGCACCGGATTGGCTGGTGTGAAAATCTCCATCGACCAGAACTGGTGCTTCACCCAACTCGTTTACGTCAGCACGATATTCCGGCGTGCGGGTTACACCTTTGAAGAAATCGACAAAGACCGGTTCCCACTCCAAACCGGACATTTCCAGAGCCAAAGCAGCCTTGTAGCTGTTTCCACTTTCTCCGAAGCAATGAAGTTTGATGGTCATGTGCTCGCCCCTCCCAAGGCGCATGTGGCTAGGCCGGATTTGAGTATTTTTGAAAAGATGAAGGGCAGTAGGTAACGTTTCATCAACCATCTTCGTATTCAGTGGTCGTGCGGTACAGGCTGGAGAGCCGATGACCGCAAAAGGTGAAGTCGTTCCTGTCCTGATGGCGAGTGTGCCCGGTGGCAGGGACGCATCGCCGCTTCATCTTTTCACAAATACTCCCGCCGGAGGCGTCCGGCATTCAAATTAAAGTCGCCGTTGAGTTTTCTCCGCAGCAGTTCACCTCTTCCGTGCCTCAAGTTCGGAATTGAAGATGCGCAGGCGGTGGGTCAGGTTCTCCTCATCAATCACGCTGTTGAAATTCTCGAACAAGAAAGACAGCGCCTCACCTTCGTCCAGACCGGCATCACGCGCGAACGCTTTGAGTTTGCGATACCCATCTTCAGTCATCGCAACCGGAAAGCGGCGGGTCAGGCGAAAACGTTTTGGCATTTGGTCTCCTCCGGTAAGCTGGGTCCGGGCGGTGTTGCCCGGACCCAGACTGAGATCAGAAGTTCGCCGCGTCCAGTGCCATTACCGTGTCCGCGCCGGTCTGGATTCGCGCCAGATGCATCGCTGTCGCGGGCAGGCGGCGGGCCATGTAGAAACGGCCGGTGGCAATCTTGGCCTCGTAGAATTCTTTGTCCGAGGCTCCACCATCCAGCGCTTCCTGAGCCGCTTTCGCCATTTGCGCCCACATCAGGCCCAGGCAAACATGGCCGAACATGTGCATAAAGTCATAGGAACCGGACAATGCGTTATTCGGGTTCTTCATGCCTTCCTGCATGAAATACATGCCAGCGGCCTGAAGATCCTTGGATGCGGCTTTCAGCGGTTCGATGAACGCCTTGTCGTATGCTTCGTTCTGGCCCGCGTTTTCCTTGCAGAAGGTTTTGACCATCTCGAAGAACGCCATGACGTGCTTGCCGCCATCCTGCGCCAGCTTGCGACCCACAAGATCAAGCGCCTGAACGCCATTTGCACCTTCGTAGATCATCGCGATGCGGGCGTCGCGGGTATATTGCGACATGCCCCATTCTTCGATGTAGCCATGGCCACCATAGACCTGCTGCGCCTGAACGGTCATGTCGTAGCCTTCGTCGGTCAGGAAGCCTTTGATGACCGGGGTCAGCAGCGAGATCAGCCCGTCCGCATCCTTGTCTCCCGCGCGGTGCGCCTTGTCGATCATGGTCGCGCCCCAAAGGATGAACGCGCGCGCGCCTTCGGTAAAGCTTTTCTGATCCATCAGGTTGCGACGGATATCAGGATGCACGATCAGAGGATCGGCCGGACCATCCGGGTTCTTGACACCGGTCACATCGCGACCCTGCAAACGGTCCTTGGCGTATTCCAGAGCATTCTGATAGGCCGCTTCGGCTTGCGACAGGCCCTGCATGCCCACCCCCAGACGCGCTTCGTTCATCATGGTGAACATGGCGCGCATGCCCTTGTGCTCTTCGCCCAGCAGCCAGCCGGTGGCTTCGTCATAGTTCATGACGCAGGTCGAGTTGCCGTGGATACCCATTTTCTCTTCGATCTTGCCGACCGATACGCCGTTGCGCTCGCCCAGGCTGCCGTCTTCGTTCACAATGAACTTGGGCACAATGAACAGCGACACGCCTTTGATGCCCTCGGGGCCACCCGAGATCTTGGCCAGCACCAGATGGACGATGTTGTTTGCCATGTCGTGGTCGCCAGCCGAGATAAAGATCTTCTGGCCGGAGATCTTGTAGCTGCCGTCACCCTGCGGTTCTGCTTTGGTGCGCATCAGGCCCAGATCGGTGCCACAATGCGGTTCGGTCAGGTTCATGGTGCCGGTCCATTCACAGCTGACCATGTTGGGCAGGTATTTGTTCTTCTGCTCGTCTGTTCCGTGCGCCAGAATGGCCGAGGCTGCGCCATGGGTCAGGCCCTGATACATGGTGAAAGCCTGGTTGGAGCCCGAGAACATCTCACCCACGGCTGTGCCGATCACGTAAGGCATGTTCTGGCCACCATACTCTTCCGGCATGTCGAGGCCAGTCCAGCCACCTTCCTTCATCTGCTCGAAGGCGTCTTTGAACCCGGTAGGGGTGTACACAATGCCGTTTTCCAACCGGCACCCTTCGGTGTCACCAACAACGTTCAAAGGATGCAGGACGTTGGTGGCAACCTTGCCTGCTTCTTCCAGAACTGCGCCGGTGAATTCGGGCTCCAGTTCGTCATAGCCGGGGATGTCCGACTGCGAGACTTTCAGAACATCGTGCAGAATGAACTGCATGTCTTTGGTTGGCGCGTTGTAAACGGGCATGTGAAGCTCCCTTAATTCATATGTCCGGAAGGCAGGGCGAGGTTACTCGGCCGCCTTCTTTTCCTGTTTCATCGAGGCGATGACTTTCTCGCCCCAGCGCAACTGCTCTTTCAGATCGTCGATGGCCTGCGTCAGCTCTTCGCGGCGCGATTCCATGTCAGCCAGACGCTCGCACGCGATTTCATATGTGCGATTCATCTGGGTGACCTGTTGATCGCCCACATGGTAGAGATCCAGCAGCTGTCGAATTTCCTCGAGGCTGAACCCGAATCTTTTGCCGCGCAGGATCAGCTTCAGCCGCGCCCGGTCACGTTTGGTGAACAGACGTTTTTGGCCTTCGCGGATCGGGAACAGTAGTTCCTTTGCCTCATAGAACCGCAAGGTGCGTGGTGTGACATCATAGGTCTCGCACATCTCGCGGATGGTCATCACATCTTCGGTCATTCGTCATACTCTCGTCACTGGCGTCATGAAACATGAGTTGCGCAGTTGGTGGGTGCTTTACAACATGTGAGTGACGTTTACGTAATCCAGACGCTGCGTCACTTTGAAGTTGACGTAACATCCGTGCACGTAAGGGGCTTTCGGCGTAATTTTGTTACCGTTACGTCAACTGATTTCCGGCATGAATAAACGGGTGCCTTGAAGGGGATGCGCACCGGTTTCGACAGGTTCTGCCACCTGCAATGCTTGATTATGAAATATCGGAAAAGGTTATTCCAGCGACTTGGCCGTTTGGTCGCGCAGGCTTTTGAGTTCGTCCATTGCCTCATCCAGTTGCTGTCGCTGCTGCTGAAGCTCACTCATCTGGCGGTCCGCCATTTCGACAAAGGTGGCCATCTGGGCCTCGTTTCCCTGATCTTCATAGATCAGTAGCCATTGGCGAATCTCTTCTAGAGGAAAACCAAACTTTCGGCCGCGCATGATCAGTTTCATCCGCGCGCATTCCCGGGGCCCGTAAAAGCGCGAACGCCCTTCGCGGTCCGGTTGCAAAAGCTCGATATATTCGTAGTAGCGCAGGGTGCGCGGCGTCACGTCAAACTCGGCGCACATTTCTTTGAATGACAAACGGTTGTTGGACATTCCCGGTCTCCTCGTCAGCAACCTAGGCGGTCCCGATCCCAAGCGCAACAGGTAGGCTTGCTCTTTACCGGAACACCGGCTCATAAAGGCGGTGCAGAGAACAGGACGCATACTTATGGTCGATAAGACAGTTTTAGCCCGCCAGTTTATCGAGGCGATCCCCCATGCGCGGGCATTGAACCTTACGCTCACGCAGATCGGCGAGGGTGAGGCAGAGATAACTCTGCCCTACAACAAAGACCTGATCGGGGATCCGCGTACAGGGGTGATTCATGGGGGCGCGATATCCACGATTCTGGACACCTGTTGTGGCGCTGCGGTGATGAGCCACCCATCGGCCCCCGGAGGAACCGCAACAATCGATCTGCGGATAGACTATATGCGCGCGGCGACGCCAGGTCAGACGATTACTGCACATGCCGTCTGTCACCATATCACGCGAAACGTTGCCTTCGTGCGGGCCACCGCAATGGACAACGACACGGACCTGCCGGTGGCGACAGCCTCAGGGTCCTTTACGGTTGAAGGGAAGTAATATGCCAAGACCTCGTCCCGAGCCGATGCAGGTGGTCAAGCAGCGCCGCGATGCAGCCCTGCGTGCGCTTGTCGACGGCGTACCGTATATACGTTTCCTGAACATCAGTTTTGACAGGCGCGGGGATGAGCTGACCGGCGTTTTGAATTTCGATGACAAGCTGATCGGCAATCCGTTTCTGCCTGCAATTCATGGCGGCGTGACCGCTGCCTTTTTGGAGGTAACAGCCGTTATCACGCTGAGCTGGGAACACATGTTCCCAAGTATTGAAAGCGGAGAGATCGATGCAGAGGCAATCGTGTCAGACGAAAGCATCCGGTTTCCCAAGACAATCGACTTTACCGTCGACTATCTGCGTTCGGGCTTGCCGCGAGACGCCTATGCGAGGGCGTTTATCAGCCGGTCCGGGCGGCGTTACGCCTCGGTACGGGTTGAAGCCTGGCAGGACAATCATGCGAAACTGTTTGCGCAGGCCTCCGGGCATTTCCTGATGCCGCAACCGCCTCGGGGCAAGAGCTGACCATGCAGGACGCCTCGGCGCCCATCACGCATCGACGGGTACTGAAGATCGCTGTGCCGATTGTCCTGTCGAACGCCACCGTTCCGATTCTGGGGGCAGTTGATACCGGCGTTGTCGGCCAGTTGGGGCAGGCTGCGCCTATTGGTGCGGTCGGGATCGGTGCAGTGATCCTGTCAACGATCTACTGGATCTTCGGTTTCTTGCGGATGGGAACCACCGGGATGGCGGCGCAGGCACGCGGGGCAGGCGACGCTGTTGAAACCCGGGCATTGCTGATGCGCGGCCTGATGCTTGGCGGCGCGGCCGGGCTGTTCTTTTTCCTCACGCAAGTGGCTGTGTTCGCCGGTGCATTCGCCCTTTCCCCGGCAAGTCCCGAGGTCGAAACGCTCGCCCGCGCCTATCTTGAGATTCGAATTTGGGGGGCGCCAGCAACTATCGCGCTTTATGCGGTTACCGGATGGTTGATTGCGGTTGAACGCACGCGTGGGGTTTTTGTTCTTCAGGTCTGGATGAACGGATTGAACATCGTTCTGGACCTGTGGTTTGTGCTTGGTCTTGGCTGGGGTGTCGAAGGGGTTGCCATTGCCACTTTGATTGCGGAATGGACAGGTCTGGCGCTGGGCCTTTGGCTGTGTCGGGATGGGTTCGAAGACGGAATCTGGCGCGACTGGGCCCGCATATTTGATGCCGCTCGGCTGCAACGGATGTTGCAGGTCAACGGCGATATCATGATCCGGTCGGTTTTGCTGACCGGATCCTTCACGACTTTTCTTTTCGTCGGTTCGGATCTCGGTGATGTCAATCTGGCGGCCAATCAGGTCTTGCTTCAGTTTCTAGAAGTCACAGCTTTCGCGCTGGACGGGTTCGCCTTTTCCGCCGAGGCTTTGGTCGGAAGCGCGGTGGGTGCCAGAGACAGGTATCAGGTGCGCCGTGCGTCTGTCATGACCTCGCAATGGGGTGTTGGGGGTGCCCTGTTACTGGGTGCGGTTTTCTTCGTCGCCGGACCGGCGTTGATCGACGTCATGTCGACCTCACCGCAGGTGCGTGAGGCGGGGCGTGAGTTTCTCGTATGGGCCGCGTTGGCACCCGTTATTGGCGTGGCAAGCTGGATGTTTGACGGAATCTACATAGGCGCTACCTGGACCCGGGCAATGCGCAGCGCGATGTTCCAATCGGTTGTGTTCTATCTGGTTGCGCTGTTTATTCTGGTGCCAAGCTTCGGAAATCACGGCCTGTGGGCCGCGTTGATGGTGCTTAATATCGCGCGCGGCGTGACTTTAGGATGGCGCTATCCCAAGCTCGAGGCGCAGGTGGCCTAGAGCAGCGTAAGAAGGTTTTCCGGTGGACGCCCGATGGCGGCTTTATCCCCCGCAATGGCAAGCGGACGCTCAATCAGGATCGGGTTTTCGGCCATGGCCCGGATCAGGGCGTCGTCTGGCGAAGCCTTTGTCAGCCCCAGTTCCTTGAACCGGGATTCTCCGGTACGCATCATCTCAACGGGCGAAAGCCCCAATGCGGATTGTGCCGCTCGCAGCTCATCGATTGATGGTGCATCCTCAAGATATTTGCGCACCGTGACCCGTGCGCCATTCTCTTCCAGCAACGCAAGACCGGCGCGGGACTTTGAACAGCGCGGGTTGTGCCAATATTCGATCATAGCCAGTCCTCTCGTTTGCTGCCGACGGCTTGGGCTACATTCTCAAAGCCGTCGCGGGCCAGCAGTTCATCCAGCCCGTTCGCAATGTCAGCCGCCAGAGAAATGCCGCCATACACCATCGCCGTATAGAACTGCACAGCAGATGCCCCGGCGCAAATCTTGGCATAGGCCTGTTCCGCATTGCTGATGCCACCCACGCCGATCAGGGGAATGTCACCTCCGGTCAACTGGCTGAGCCGTGCCAGAACACGTGTTGATTTCTCGAACAGCGGTGCGCCGGACAATCCGCCGGTTTCACCTTTGTGCGAACTGCGCAACCCGTCACGCGACAGGGTGGTGTTGGTGGCGATCACGGCATCCACACGGGTCTCGCGCGCAACATCGGCAATGTCCTGCAACTCGGCATCGGTCAGGTCCGGCGCGATTTTCAGGAAGATGGGCAGTGGGCGAGGCAGCGCATCACGGGTTTCAATCACACCGTTCAAAAGCGCGCTTAGCGCCGCCTTGCCCTGCAAATCCCGCAGCTTTTCCGTATTCGGGGATGACACGTTGACCGTGGCAAAATCCAGATGCGCGGCACAATGCGCCAGCACCTTTACGAAATCACACGCGCGATCCTCGCTGTCCTTGTTGGCGCCCAGATTCAGGCCGATCACCGCATTTTGGGGGCGATCAGCAAGCCGTTTTTCCATCACCTCCATGCCTTCGTTGTTGAAGCCAAAACGGTTGATCGCCGCTTTGTCCTCGGTCAGGCGAAACAGGCGTGGTTTGGGGTTTCCCGGTTGCGGGCGCGGTGTGACGGCCCCGACTTCGATGAAACCGAACCCTGCGCGCGACAGCGGCGTCAGAACTTCACCGTTTTTGTCGAAGCCCGCGGCCAATCCTACCGGGTTAGGCAGGTCCAACCCGGCAAGGCTTGTTTTCAGGCGCGGCGTTGTCACCGGCCCCGGCGCAGGCGCAAGCCCCGCCTTCAAAGCCCTGATCGACATCCCGTGGGCGGTTTCGGGGTCCATGCAGTGCAGGGCTGCAAGCCCGAATTTCTCGGTCAGTTTCATCCGAACGCTTTCCTGCTTTCGCTTGATCCGCACCGGATCAGGCGCGAGGTCTCTACCGCAGCCTGCCGATGGACCACCGCCGCCCGGTAGGCCGGATCGGTCACCATTTCAAGAAACGCATATGCAGTCGGATAGCGTGCGATAAAGACGGCATCCCATACCTCATCAGCCGGTCCGATCAGTGTCGTTTCAAAGACACCCCGCCATAGGATGCTTGCCCCGATACGGCCAATGATTGGGGCGGTTTCAGTCCCGTATTTCTGATAGGCCTGCGCCCCGGTCAACCCTGCGCCCGCCAATTCATGTGATTTGGGATACTGCGCCTCGGCGCGGAACTTCACCAGATTGAGCATTTCGATCGGCTGGTCGCGGTCCAGGGCCTTGAACGCCTCGAACTGGCCGCGATCCGGATCGACATAAGATATCATGCCATGTCCTCGGGAAACTGATGTGCCGTGCCGACAAAAGGCAGGGGTCGCGCCCAGACAACGTCGCTTAACCTGATCTGACGATACAGATGTGGAAACAGGGCGTCTCCTCGCGACACTTCCCATTTCAGGTCATCGCCCATGGCATCGGCATCACAGGCCAACAGCGTAAGCCCTTCAACGCCCGCAAAATGCTTGGCAGCGGTTTCAGCAGCTTGTTCAGCGGTAGAAAAGTGAACAAACCCGTCTGACACGTCAATGGGTGCTCCGTCTGTGGCGCCCAGACTTTGCAGTTCAGCCCATTCGACGGCTCGGAAAATCTTGTAGATCAGCATGATGACCTGATGCCCCGCACAGCGCTTGGAATCAAGCTGGATTTCTCCTTTGACTCTCGGTCGACATAAGCGCACGATCCCCGGCAATAATAACAGGGAGTTCCAAGATGTTGACCCGATTTTTAACTTCGGTCGCGGTGGTGGGCCTGACGGCGGGTGCCGCAGCAGCCGATTACAAGCTGACAATTCTGCACACCAACGATTTCCATTCGCGCTTTGAGCCGATCAACAAATACGACAGCGGTTGCGGTGAGGAAGACAATGCAGAAGGCAAGTGCTTTGGCGGATCGGCGCGCCTAGTAACGGCAGTTGCCGACGCGCGCGCACGGGCAGAAAATTCGATTCTGGTGGATGGAGGTGACCAGTTCCAGGGGTCCCTTTTCTATACCTATTACAAGGGCAAGGTCGCAGCCGAGTTCATGAACAAGCTGGGCTATAATGCCATGACCGTCGGCAACCACGAGTTTGATGACGGCCCCGAAGTGTTGCGGGGGTTCATCGACTCGGTCGACTTCCCGGTCCTGATGTCCAACGCCGATATTCACGACGAAGAGCTTTTGACAGACAGGATCAAGAAATCGACCGTTATCGAAGTAGGCGGCGAGAAGATCGGCTTGATCGGCCTGACCCCAATCGACACGGATGAGCTTGCCTCGCCCGGCCCCAATGTCACGTTTTCGGACCCGGTGCCAGCTGTGCAGGCCGAAGTCGATAAACTGACAGGTGAGGGTGTCAACAAGATCATCGTTCTCAGCCATTCCGGCTATGGCGTCGATCAGCGTGTCGCACAAGAGACGACTGGTGTTGACGTGATCGTCGGCGGGCATTCGAACACGTATCTTTCGAATGTGTCGGATAAGGCGGCAGGTCCGTACCCAACAGTGGTAAACGGCGTACAGATCGTTCAGGCCTATGCTTATGGCAAGTTTCTGGGCGAATTGAACGTCACTTTCGATGACGATGGCAAAGTGATCGAGGCAGCTGGCGAGCCTTTGATCATGGACAACGCAGTGACCGAAGATCAGGCCGCGCTGGACAGGATCGCGGAACTGGCGGTGCCTTTGGATGAAATCCGCAACAAGGTTGTTGCAAGCGCTGCAGAAGCCATTGAAGGGGATCGTTCAATTTGCCGCGTGCAGGAATGCCAGATGGGTAACCTGGTTGCGGATGCGATGCTGGCGCGTGTGGCGGATCAGGGCGTTCAGATTGCCATTGCTAACTCGGGTGGGTTGCGGGCTTCTATCGATCCCGGTGATGTTACCATGGGCGAGGTTCTGACGGTGTTGCCTTTCCAGAATACACTGTCGACCTTTGAAATCAGCGGACAGGGTGTCATTGACGCACTCGAAAATGGCGTAAGTCAGGTGGAAGAAGTGAAAGGCCGATTCCCGCAGGTCGCCGGTCTTAGCTTTACCTGGGACCCAAGCGTGGCACCGAACGAGGGGCGCGTCAGCGAGGTGATGATTGCCGAGGGTGACGGTTTTATTCCGATCGACCCGAACAAGACCTACCTGGTCGTCACCAACAACTACGTCCGCAACGGTGGTGACGGGTACAAGATGTTCGAAGGCGATGACAAGAACGCCTATGACTTCGGCCCGGACCTTGCGGATGTCACCGCGGAATACCTGGCGGAAAATGCGCCCTATCAGCCCTATGTAGACGGGCGTATCAAACAGAAGTAACTTGGTTTACGACAAAGACAAAAGCCGCATCCCTGTGATGCGGCTTTTTTGTTTGGGAACGGATCAGCTGAAATCATATTCCGGCCAGAGTTTCGGATCGAACCCGTCCAGCATCGGTTTGATGTGCTCAGCAACCCCGCGCCAGCCGCCGATAGACTTGGTCGAGATCTTGTTGCGCACCTGATCGATGCTTGCCGTACGTACCTGTTTGGTGTTTTTCTCGGGGTGCATCATCGTTTCGGTCCACTCCAAATCGCAGAACGCAGCGACCTGCTGGCTGTAGGTTTTCGGGTCGGCCACCAGTTCTTCGTAAGGTACCGTCAGAATACGATTTCCGAACACGGTATCCCAATGCGCCATATAACGACGATACATATTTGCCGAATGGGCGATGGCTTGCATATTCGAGGCATAGCGCATTCCGCCCGCAGGAAAACATCTGATCCATTTGGACAATCCAACATCACGCGGATCGCGCAGCATGTTGATAATCTTTGCCTTTGGGAAGGCAGACAGCAGGAATCCAATACGTTGATAATTGTGCGGCATCTTGTCGACAAAGGCGACAGAGTCGCCCGGAATGGGCGGCATCAATTCGAGGAATTCCCGCGCAAGCTCGGACGCTTTGGCAGCGTCATACTTCTGGCCTTTTTTCTCATACTCACGCGACAGATCGGCCCCCAAAGTCAGTTCGCCGCAACCGGAAATTCCGGGGGCTGAACTCAGCATCATTTCCATCAATGTCGTGCCCGAGCGGGGTTGACCCAGTACAAAGATCGGTGCTGGCCCCTCGGCAAAGCCGGACTCTGGTGCATCGGAATCGACAGGGAACAAGCTGGTGATCCGGAACAGTTTTTCCTCTTCATCCGCCGGGACATAGGGGTTGCCTTGGTGCTGAATTTCATTGGCCCGCGCATAATGCGGCATGGCGGCATTCAACCCGTCTAACTTTGAAATCAAATGCGCCTTGGCGAACTGGAGCTCCAGCTTATCACCTCCCTTTTCGGAGATGGCTTTATTTACGGCTTCCAGCAGTTCCGGAGCTTCTTCTGTGGTTGCAATTGCCGATAATTGCAGCAAAGCCGACATATGCTCGGGTTCGTTTTGAAGAACGCGCCTCAGTATTGCCTTGGACTCGTTCTTTTCACCCGTTTGGTGAAGGTTTACAGATTTAATAAGGGCAATCTTTGTGTTCTCGGGGTCCAACTCGTAGGCGCGGGCGACATCCCGCGAGTTTTCATCGTCAAAGCCGATATTGGCGTAAGCTCTGGCACGTTTTGCAAGAAGGTCCACATTGTCTGGATCGCTCTCCAGCTTCTTGCTCGCATGTTCGATCATCATGCGCCAGTTGGTGCCTTTGAGGTGAATTTCATCCAACACGCGGTTCAATTCCTGGTTGTTGGGGAATTGCTCCAGCTTTTGTTCGGTATAGTCCAGGGCTTTGGGAATTTGCCCGGTCTGCATCAATGCATTCGCCAGGTTTTCGACAAACTGCAGGTCGTCCGGTTTCATCCGCGAGGCTTCAACAAAATGCGGAATTGATTTCTTGTATTGCTTCATCTCGGTCAAAACAAAGCCGGCGATGGCATGATAATCCGAGTCTTTTGGGAATTTCTTGACACCCAGCTGGGCCTTTTTCAAAGCTTGCGGCAGCTTGCCTGCTTCCAGAAGCGCCAGTGCTTTGCTCTTGAGGGATTGCGTTGTCTGGTATTCCATGTGACCCCGTGAGATCCTGTGCCTGTATCAAGAATGTATCGGTGGTTCATTACCCATGTGCGGACGGTTTGCAATAACTCTTCCCAACGACGCAATGGCGCAGCTGTTTTCGGCGCGCCCGGCAAATGCGCTACCTGTGGTGCCGAATTTCAATGTTTGTCCGACAAATCAGGTACATGTCGTGCGTAGCGGCGAAACAGGCCGCCATCTGGATGCGCTGCGCTGGGGATTTCTGCCACATTGGTACAAGACCGAAACGGCGGGGCCGTTACTGATCAACGCCCGGGCCGAGACCCTGGCGGACAAGCCCGCCTTTCGCGATGCCTGCCGGACGCGCCGCTGCCTGATCATAGCGACTGGGTTCTATGAATGGACAAAAACGGAACAGGGAACGCGCCTGCCTTGGTATATCCACCGTCAGGACAAAGCTCCCATTGCCTTTGCCGGGGTCTGGCAGGACTGGGGCCCTGAAAGCGAACGGCAGGGCACCTGTGCTATCGTGACGACGGCTGCCAGCAAAAGGCTTGAGGTCATTCATCAGCGAATGCCCTTGATCGTAGAACCCAATGACTGGCCATTGTGGTTGGGTGAAGCCGGAAAAGGGGCCGCACGGCTGATGCAGCCGGGGAACGAGGATGTGTTGACCTTCCACCGGGTCGGGCCTGCGGTGAACTCGAACCGGGCCAGCGGGCCAGAGCTGGTCGAACCTTGTGACGCGTGACCTTTTCTTTGGAAACGCGGCAAGCTAGACCTTCGGCATGGCTCTGAAATTTCCTGACCTGACCCAACTTTACGCGCACAGGTATGATACCGTGATCGACGTTCGCAGCCCTGCCGAGTTTGCCGAAGATCATCTGCCGGGTGCAATAAACCTGCCTGTGCTGAACAACGAGGAACGCGCCCGGGTCGGAACCATTTATGTACAGGACAGCCCCTTTCTGGCGCGCAAGCTGGGCGCTGCTTTGGTGTTCCGCAATGCAGCCAATCACATCGAACACCACCTCAGCCATCATGACGGAGCGTGGCGCCCCTTGGTCTATTGCTGGCGCGGTGGACAGCGTTCCGGATCATTCACATGGATGTTGCAGCAAATTGGCTGGCGCGCCGAAGTGGTTGACGGTGGCTATCGTACCTACCGTCGATTGGTGAACGCTTATTTGTACGATGATCCTTTGCCACATCGACTGATCGCGCTGGATGGCTACACGGGCACCGCAAAGACCGATCTTTTGGCTCTGTTGCACGCACGAGGCGTACAGGTTCTGGACCTTGAAGCGCTGGCCAACCATCGCGGGTCCTTGCTGGGCGAAAGGCTGGGGGGGCAGCCAAGTCAGAAGGGGTTTGAATCTGCCCTGTCTGCTGCGCTGTGTTCAATGGATCCGGCGCGTCCAGTCGTGGTCGAAGCGGAATCATCCAAAATTGGCAGCTTGATCCTGCCGCCCAGCCTTTGGAACGCGTTGTGCAAGGCTCCGCGTGTGAACATTACGGCTTCAATTGAAGCCCGTTCTGCCTATCTGGTTCGGGCTTATGACGACATTCTGTCTGACAGTGACCGATTGCGGGACCGGTTGTCACCGCTGCGGTTCCATCGCGGGCATGAGGTCGTTGACGGATGGCTGCGATTGATTGATGCGGGTCAAAAACAGGCGCTGACACGGGCCTTGATGGAACAGCATTATGATCCCGCATACGCCAAATCCCGGCAATCCCGCCCGGTGCAGGTATTGGCCAGTTTTGATGTGGAAACTTTGGACAACACGGGGCTGAGCAACGCGGCCGCGCAAATTGAAAGCCTTCTGGATCAGCTTTGAAGGCGCAAACCCGGTGTGTCGGTCAGCTGGCCAATGATCATTGCCGTATATCCCGCGTCCAGAAGATCTTGCAAAAGGGTTTCGGCGTCCCTCGCATTCACGGCGGCCAGCAAACCCCCGGCTGTTTGCGGGTCAAAAAGCAGCGCCGCCTTGCCCCCGGACGGAAGATCGGGCGCAATCGCGTTGTTGTCGGCAAAAATCGTTGACCGGACCCCCTGATCCGTCAGCGCAAGCGCGCCGTCCATCACCTTTACCGCGTCCAGTTCAAGCGTAGCGCCGCAATGCGATGCGTCGCAGATGCCTTGCAGATGCCCGGCCAGACCAAACCCGGTCACGTCGGTCATCGCATGGGCGTTGGCCAAAATGCGGGCTGCATCGCCCTGGGGCTGTGTCATATGTTTGTAGGCTGCCGCGACCCAGGCCCCTTCGGCAAGACCAGCCATTTCCGCCGCCATCAGAACACCGCTTCCCAAGGGTTTTGTCAGGATCAGGCGATCCCCCGGCTGACCACCCGCCAATGTAATCGGAGTAGCCTTGCACAGGCCAGTCAGCGTGAAACCGACAGTCATCTCATCGCCCATTGAGCTGTGCCCGCCCACGATTTCCGCGCCCGCAGCCCGCATGACGTCACTCGCGACTGACATGATTTCGGACATTGTGCGGCTTTGCAGGGCGGCAGACATGCGCGGCAGGATGATTGTTGCCGTGGCCGCCTGAGGTGCGGCCCCCATGGCCCAGATATCCCCCAGGGCGTGAACGGCAGCGATCCGCGTCATAAGGGCGGGATCGTTGGTGAAAGCCCGCAGGTGGTCGGACGTCATGACTTGCTGCGCCCCGCCTGTTTGCAAAAGCGCGGCATCGTCGCCGGGTAGGGCGGTGATGTCGGTACGAGCAGGGGCGGGGAGGGATTTCAGGGCGAGTTGCAATGCGTCGCGCCCGACCTTTGCTCCACATCCGCCGCACATGGGCTTTTCACCCAAAACCTCAT
The DNA here is from genome assembly GCF_056542185.1 of Ruegeria sp. AE4. NCBI lineage: Bacteria > Pseudomonadati > Pseudomonadota > Alphaproteobacteria > Rhodobacterales > Roseobacteraceae > Ruegeria > Ruegeria sp. AE4. The sequence goes on from NZ_JBQFZK010000017.1 coordinate 35,679, forward strand.
CAAGCCCGGTTGCCCGGTCGCGTGGCAGGGCGGGCGGTGTCATTTGCGGCAGGTCGCGAAACTTGTTCATAAAGGTCTGGTCGATATGGTTCTTCCATGTCCACATCAACGGGCCGCTGAACGATGTTCCCAAACGCTCGGCCAGTGCTGACTTGCCACCCAGTGAGATCAGTTTGAGATAATCTTTTTGCGGTGTGTATTTTCGCATCTGTCCCGCGCCGAGCGCTGCGCGAAGATTATCGTACAAAACCGGCGCTTCGCGCACCGCATAGACACCAGCCTTCGGTCTGGGGTTGTCCGTAAGATGGGCGCAATCCCCGGCGGCAAACACAGCCGGATCACTGGATTGCAGGTAGCCGTTCACTCGGATGTGTCCGTCCTGAAGGTCAAGCCCTGTGTTTGCGATCCAGTCATAGGCGCGGGCTCCGGCGGCACCGGTCACGAAACCAGCCGGAATTGTGCGCCCGTCCTGTAGTTCCACGTGATCCTGCCCGATCCGGGTGATCACCGCGTTTTCAATCACCTCCACACCAAGGTCATGCATTGCAATCCGGATTGTTGCCGCCGCCTTGGGTTTGGTTGCAGTCAGGGCCGAGGCCCTATCGATCAGGGTAATCTGTGCCGCCCGCCCCCTGGCCTTCAACGCATGTGCCATCGCCATGACCAGTTCGACGCCCGCGACGCCGCCACCGATCACAGCGACCGAGGCCGGGCCTTGACCCTTTAGATACTCGGCCCATTTCGCAGCAAAAGGTCCCAGCGGCTTGGCTGGCACTGCATGTTCCGCAAAGCCTGGCAAGGCGGGCATGTCCGACGTGATCCCTACATTGACCGAAGCCACGTCGAAGCCTACCGGAGGATGCCCGAGGACATGCACTTCGTGTGTTTCGGTATCGATGCCATTGACCGTGCCCAAGATCACCCGCGCACCTGCGAAACGGGCCAGTCTGACAAGATCGATATCCAGCTCCCACCGGTCGTAATGTCCGGCGACATATCCGGGCAACATCCCGGAATAGGGAGCGGTGGGGCCGGGGTTGATCACGGTTACCCGCGCGCCGGGCAAAGGGCTCATTCCCCATTTGCGCAGCAGCAGAGCATGGGTGTGGCCGCCGCCAATTAAAACCAGATCACGGGTCAGGGGCAGCGGAGATGTGTGCATTTGTGTTAATTCGCGCTGTGGTCCGGAACATCCTCGACCTGCTCGACAGCGTGGGTGGCCCAAAGCTCATCCTCGCCAGCATCGGGCAGGTCGCTGGGCAGTTCATGACGGTGAATATGCCATTTTGCAATGAACAGGGCCGTGATCGGAGCCGTCAGGAATAAAAACAGCGTGATCAGAAGCTCGTGCAGCGACAGTTTGCCTTCCAGCAGAACGGAATGGGTGATCGAAGCCAGCAACACCCCACCCACGCCTAAAGTTGTCGCCTTGGTCGGTGCGTGAAGGCGGGACATAGGGTCATTCAGCTTGATCATGCCGAAGGACCCGACAAACCCGAAAACACCCGAGATTATAAGGAAAACGGCGATCAGCAGCTCTGCAATGAATGTCATATCACCCTCATTCGATGATGTTGCCGCGCAGCATGAAGCGCGCATATGCCACGGTCGAGACGAAGCCAAGCATCGCGATGATCATGGCCGCTTCAAAGAAAATCTCGGTCCCTTTCGACAGGCCATAAAGGATCATCAGGGCAATCGTGTTGATGACCATTGTATCCAGAGCCAGAACCCGGGTCCCAACGCCGTCCGCGGTAATGATCCGCCACAGACACATCATGATCGCCGCGCCAAAACAGGCAAATGCAAAGTAGATAGCGTATTCGATCATTCGAAAATCTCCTTCAGGCGACGTTCATAGCGCTGCTTGATTTCGTCGCGCACCTGATCCGGGTTTGGTGCATCCAGGCAATGGACCAGCAGATTGTGCCCCTGTGCTGACAGGTCGCAACTGACGGTGCCGGGTGTCATCGTGATGGTCCCGGCCAGCACGGTTATGGCCTCGGGTGTCCGAAGCTCCAGTGGAATGCACACCCAGTTGGGCCGCCGGTCTTCATTGCGTTTGAACAGGACGATGCGGGCCACGGTCACGTTCGCGACGACAATATCCCACAGCACTACGATCATGTATTCGGCGACCATTGGCCAGTTGCGCAGCTTGGGCCTGTCGGGCCAGTAGGGTTGTGTGACAAAGGGAATGATGATCCCAAGGATCAGGCCAAAGACCAGAGAATTCAGCGACGGCTTGTTCGCCAGCAGGATCCAGACGATCGTCAACAAAATGGTCAGGTGCGGGTGCGGAAATATCCGGTGTAGCAGTTTCATCACTCGGCCCCTCCCAATACGGCAGAGATGTAGTTTTCAGGCGTAAACAGCTGCCCTGCGGTTTGGCTTGTATATTCCAGCGCAGGGCCCGCGAACAATGTTAGCAGGATCAGGCCGGCTACGGCGCCAAACACGGCAGTAAAGGCCAGACCGGGTTGTGGTTCAGGTGCGACCGGTGCGGGGGCAGCTTCATTTTCCGCTGGCTCTGCTATCGGAACAGCCTGAGTGTCGTAGCTTTTCCAGAAAATCAAAGTTCCGGCTCGGGCCAAGCCAATTATTGTGACGAATGAGCTGATCAGAATCACGGCCCAGACCGTCGTGGCATCCGAAGCATCGCGCGAGGCGTCCAGCACAAGCAGCTTGCCTATAAAGCCGGACAAGGGCGGCATTCCCGCCATCGCAATCGCCCCCACGAAGAACAGTGCGGACACCAAACCGCTTTGCGGCATCGGTGGCGTCGGCGCGATGGCCCCGCCGCGCCGCGCCATCACCAGATCGGCAACCAGGAACAGCAGGGCTGTCGCCAGCGTCGAATGGAAGACATAGTACAGCGCCGCGGCTGTCGCATCAGGCGTGAATTGCGAGATCGCGATCAACAGGGTGCCCATGGATGCAATCGCGCAGAACGCCACCATGCGGGCGATATGTTTTGACCCCAGAATGCCGATAGCCCCGACAGCCAATGTGACAAGTGCAGCAGGTTGCAACCACTGACCCACCAGACCCTCTGTCGCTGCGACATCGGGGCCAAAGGCCAATGTGAACATCCGCAGAATCGAGTAAGCCCCGACCTTGGTCATGATTGCAAACAGGGCCGCGACGGGCATTGGCGCATTGGCATAGCTGGCAGGTAGCCAGAAATGCAGGGGCAGAACGGCGGCCTTGATGCAAAAGACCAAAAGCAAAAGGACTGCGCCAACCCGCAACAATGCCGTATCCTCGGCCGGGATTTCGGCAACCCTTATGGCGATATCCGCCATGTTCAGTGTCCCGGTCACACCATAGATCGTGCCCAACGCAAACAGGAACAAGGTCGATCCCAACAGGTTGTAGGCCACATATTGCACACCCGCCTTCAACCGTACCGCACCGCCACCATGGGTCATCAGACCGTAAGAGGCGATCAGCAGAACTTCAAAAAACACGAAAAGGTTAAAGGCATCTCCGGTCAGGAATGCGCCGCAGACACCCATAAGCTGAAAATGGAACAGGGCGTGGAAGTGTTTGCCCCTATCATCCCAGCCCGAAGCTATTGCATAGAGGACAATCGGTAAGGCCAGCAGCGCGGTTAGTAGAACCATCATGGCCGACATTCGATCCAGTACCATGACAATGCCAAACGGGGCGGGCCAGTTTCCAAGCTCGTAAACCTGAATATCTCCGCCCGAAGCCTGCGCCGTGATTGTCAGCGCAATCCCAAGCAAGGCCACAACACCGGCAACGGAAAAGATGCGCTGCAGATCCAGATGGTATCGCAGGACCATGATGCTAAACGGAGCCAGGATCGCGGGCAGGACGATCGGCGCAACGATCCAGTGGTTCATGCGTCTTCTCCTGCTGCGTCCACGCTGTCCTGCGCTGTCATGTCGATATGGTCATCCTTGGAGGACAGGTACGCGCTGAGCGAGATCATCACGATCACCGCGGTCATTCCAAAGGAAATCACAATTGCGGTCAGCACCAGCGCCTGTGGCAGAGGATCGGTGTAAGCGACGTCCTTGTATTTGTTCAGAACCGGGGGGGCGTTCAGCGCAAGACGCCCGGTCGCGAACAGGAACACGTTGACCGCGTAAGTGATCAGCGACAGGCCCAGAATGACAGGGAACGTCCGGCGGCGCAGGATCAGGAATATTCCGGCAGCGGTCAAGATACCGACGGCAGAGGCTACGAGCGCTTCCATCAGGCCTGCTCCTTCTCTTGTTCTTGTTCCGGTGGAGAGTCCCGCAGGGGATTGATATCCATCGGGAATTCCTGTGCCATTCCGGGCTGCCACGCAAAGCGGGACAGGCTGTCGAGTGCCAGCATGACCGCACCCAGAACCGCAAGGAACACGCCCGTGTCAAACAGCATGGCGGTGGCCCATTCGAATTCCTCAAGCGGGGGCCAGTGGAGATAGCCAAAATCACTGGTCAGGAAGGGGCGTTCATTGAACCAGGCCCCCAGACCCGTGGCCGCAGCGATCAGCACGCCCCAGCCAATGGTGCCGTGGTAATAAAACCGCTGCCGCTCAATCGCCCAAGTATAGCCGCTGGCCATGTATTGCATCAGATAGGCGATAGCGACGATCAGCCCGGCGATAAATCCGCCGCCGGGCTGGTTGTGCCCACGGAAGAAAATATAGGCTCCGACCATCAGCGCAATCGGCATCATCACGCGGGTCGCCACAACCATCATCAGCGGGTGTGAATCACCGGACTGGGGCCAGTGCGGTTTGCGATTCAGCAGGTAACTGCGGACATTGGTGCTTAGCACGGATTCCGTCAGCGCAAAGATAATCAGCGCGGCAATGCCCAGCACGATGATCTCGCCAAACGTATCAAAACCACGGAAATCGACGAGGATCACGTTGACCACATTGGTGCCGCCACCGCCCTTGTAGGAATTGGCCAGATGGAATTCTGAAATCGTTGGGAATGCAAAATCGCGCATCATCATGGCGTAAACCAGCGCGCCAGTACCAAGACCGGCAATGACGGAAATCGCGGCATCCCGCCATCGCCGTGCCGCGCTGCTGTCCCATGGCGTCTCGGTCGGCAGGAAGTTCAGCGACAGCAACAAAAGGATCATCGTTACCACCTCGACCGAGATTTGCGTCAGGGCAAGGTCAGGAGCGGAAAGATAGTTGAACGCGATGGAAACGATCAGGCCCACGACGCCGATCAGCACCAGCGACAACAGGCGGTTCCGGTGGAACCACATGATACCAAGCGTTGCGCCCACCAGACAAATCCAGCCGATGATCGGAATGATCTGCGCTGGCAGCGGAACGCGGGTTTCCACACCGATGGTTCCCGTCGAATAGGCGTAATAACCAAGACCCACGGTGAAGGCCACGAAGATGATCGCATAGCGGCTGAGAACACCGTTATGCATCTCATCGGTGATCCAGCGGCTTAGCCTGGTCAGCGCGTCGATGATCGCCTCAAAGATTACCTTGGCCTCGGGCCGAGGCAGGGCATTCCAGACCTGCTCGCCGCGTTTGTGCAGCGCCAGCAGGAACAGGCCGCCCAATGTCGCAACAACTGACATGTAAAGTGCGGGCGTGAAGCCATGCCACAGTTTGAGCGAGTAATACGGCAGCTTTTCGCCGCCTATCACCGCGCTGGTAACCACGGCGATCAGCGGGCCAACGAGTGCTGCGGAATTCAGGCCGATCAGGACGACCAGCACCACCAGCAATGCGGGTGCCAGCCACAGCCCAACAGGCGGATCATGCGGATGGGTGGGATAGTCTTCGCGCTGGGGTCCAAGGAAAACATGGCTGACGAAGCGGAAAGAATAAGCGGCCGAAAACAGCGCTGCCAGAAGTGCCAGCCCCGGAACCAGATAATGTGAATGCAACCAGGTGGTATGCACAGTCTCTTCCAGCATCATCTCTTTCGACAAAAAGCCATTCAGCGGCGGCAGACCCGCCATGGACAGGGCCGCGATGGTGCCGATAGTAAAGGTGATCGGCATCAGGTGGCGCAGGCCACCCAGCCGTTTCAGGTTCCGCGTACCGGTCTCGTGATCCACGATTCCGGCGGTCATGAACAGCGCGGCCTTGAAGGTCGCATGGTTGATGATGTGGAAAATGGCGGCCACGGCGGCAATTTTAGTGCCAAAGCCCAACAGCATGGTGATCAGGCCCAGGTGGGATACGGTCGAAAAGGCCAGCAGCGCCTTCAGGTCATCTTTGAACAGCGCGATGACCGCACCCAGCAGCATGGTGATCAGACCAGTTGTGGCCACGATGTAGAACCAGGCATCTGTTCCCGCCAGAACCGGCCACATTCGCGCCATCAGGAACAGACCGGCCTTCACCATGGTGGCCGAATGCAGATAGGCCGATACCGGCGTCGGCGCGGCCATGGCATGGGGCAGCCAGAAGTGAAACGGGAACTGTGCCGACTTGGTGAAAGCGCCCAGCAGGATCAGGATCAACGCCGGCAGGTAGTAGGGGGACGCCTGTATCAGCGCCTTGTTCTGCAAAATGACACTCAGGTCATAAGATCCAACGATATTGCCGAGGATCAGCATCCCGGCGATCATCGCCAACCCGCCCGAGCCGGTAACGGCCAAAGCCATGCGCGCGCCCTGTCGGCCATCGGGCAGATGTTTCCAATAGCCGATCAGCAGGAATGAGCTGAGCGATGTAAGTTCCCAGAAAACAATCAAAAGTAGGATGTTGTCGGACAGGACAATACCAACCATCGCCCCCTGAAACAGCAGCAGGTAGGTATAGAACTGTCCCATCGGATCTTCGCGCGACAGGTAGAACCGTGCGTAGAGAATGATGAGCAATCCAATGACAAGGATCAGCAAGGCGAAAAGAAATCCCAGCCCGTCCAGCATAAAATTCGCGTTCAGGCCCAACCTCGGTATCCAGTCAAAACGGGCAGTCACGACGTCTCCGCGCATGACTGAAGGGATGTGGATCAGCAGCCCCATCAGGGCCAGAAATGTGGTCAACCCGGCTGCGGATGCGGCGGCATTTCGGCCCGCGCGGATCAGCAGTGCGGGAAATACAGCACCAAGGAAGGGAAGGGCCGCAATAAGGAATAGGGACAAGTGCGATACTCCGGTCTGGGCGGTCAGGGTGAGGTCAATTTTGTAAGGATATTTTGCCGACTGTCCAGAGATGGCAACTTTTTTGCCGGGCTCCAATGGATCACCAATGCATTGGTGGCATTGCGCATTAATGACGCGATCTTGATCTGCAAGCTGTGTTTCACCGCGCAACTTGCTGTCTGGTTGTGATAGAACCAGTGTCAGCGAACAGGAGGCTGAGGTGTGGCCGAAAAAATGAAACGATCCCGACGGTGGCTATTGATTGGTGGCGGTGCCGCGATTGCTGCCGGGTTTGCGATCAGGCAATACAGACTGATCCCCGAGGATCACAGCGGCGGCCGGATCAGTGTGGCCGACGCCCATGAGCAGGCTGTGGACGGGCGCGTTCTGCTGGTTGATATCCGCACACCGCGCGAGTGGCGCGCCTCGGGAATTGGCGAGGGCGCGGTACCGCTGGACATGCGGCGCGAAGATTTCGTCGACGTTCTGACACAAATGACCGGTGGTGATCAGGCTGTTCCCGTGGCGCTGATCTGCGCCCGTGGGGTGCGGTCCGCGCGCCTCAGCAATCGTTTGATTGAAGCCGGATTCACAAATATCATCGACGTACCCGAGGGTATGTTGGGCTCGGCGGCCGGGCCGGGATGGGTAAGGACCGGTTTACCGGTCCGTAAATACAGTGAGGATGCAGGATGATCAGGGAAATCAGCCTGGCAGCAGTATTTGCCTTCACCGCGCAGTTGGCCTTGGCGGATTGTGCTGATCAGGGGGAAATTTGCGAAACCTCTTTGGGCGCGTATCACATCGAATTGCCCGGTGCGGAAAACCCGCCGTTGTTGGTGTTTCTGCACGGGTATGGCGGCAGTGGATCTGGCACGATGCGAAATCGCGGGATGGTCGAACCTCTGCTGGCGCGGGGGTATGCTGTGATGGCACCGGAAGGTTCGGACAGGCCCAACCGGGGCGGCAGAAAAAGCTGGAATTTTATTCCTGGATTTGGCGAACGGGATGAAACCGCCTTTCTGTCCGAAGTGGTTCAGGACGCGGAAAACCGGTTTGGAATCAATGCGGACCGGGTCATGCTGGGCGGGTTTTCGGCTGGTGGCTTTATGGTCAACTATCTCGCCTGCAAGGCGCCCGAGACATTTTCGGCATATGTTCCGGTGTCCGGAGGATTCTGGAGGCCACACCCGGAAACCTGCAAGGGTCCGATCCGGATGTTTCATACCCATGGCTGGACGGACAACGTGGTGCCGCTTGAGGGGCGCGTACTGGGCGGTGGCCGGTTTCAGCAGGGCGATATCTATGCCGGGTTCGAAATCTGGCGCGAGGCAAATGGCTGCGTCGATCACAAACCGGCCGGCTTTAGCACAACGGGGAATTTCATGCGCCGCCGCTGGACCACCTGTGCCAAAGGCAGCGCGCTGGAGTTTGCCTTGTTCCCGGGCGGTCATACAGTTCCAGCCGGTTGGGCTGATATGGTCGTGGATTGGTACGAAGGGCTTCCCGGCAGCTGATCACTCTGCCGGGGTCATGTTGATCTTGCCTTCAACCAGTTGCTTCAGCTCGGCTCGGTAACGGCGGGCCGACCGGGTGATGGCAGGTTCGCGGAAATCCTCGCGCATTCCGACCATCCGGCGTGCGGCACCGGCCGAAACACCGCTGAGTGCCGATAGCGGAATGGCAAGGGCGAGACTGATGGCAATCGGAGCCAGCCAGATCGAGACCAGCCCGGACAGGATACCAACACTCAAGGCTATGCCACTGACGGTTTCCAATGCGTGACACAGAAGCAGCGTGCGCAATCCGTAACTGCCACCGTCGCGTGCTTGCGGCGACCAGCCCCGCTGAATGCCAAGTGCTGTCCGGAAAACGGCGATCATCTGTTGCACCATTAGGATCGGCGCATACAGGATCGACAGAATGACCTCGGCCAGAAACGAGGTCAGGAACTTGAGGCCGCCTCCGAATTCGGAGTAGCGCACACCGCTTAGCGGCAAAGCCAGAACTCCCAGCACCTTGGGTGCCAGCAGCATTGCATACATCACAAGAATGATCAGAACGTGCCGGGTTTCCGACATTTCCGGCCATTGCGGGAACAGCGGATTATCGGGGCTGAAGTAATGCAGGACAGAGGCGTCTTTGCCCTGACCAATCAGTGCCCACATCAACAGCAGCGCAAACCACAACGGTGACATCAGGTATCCTACGGCACCGTGGAACATATGAAAACGCGAGACGGCCCGGAATCCAGTCGAGCCCAGCAGTTTCAGGTGTTGCAGGTTGCCCTGGCACCAACGCCGATCCCGCATCGCATGATCGATCAGTGTGGGGGGCGTTTCCTCGTAAGATCCCCGAATGCGCGGCAGGAACCGCACCGCCCATCCGGCACGGCGCAGCAATCCAGCCTCGACGAAATCGTGGCTCATGATCAGCTTGTCCTGACCGTTGAACGCACGCAGCTTGGGCAGTCCGGCACTGGTGGCGAAAGCCTTGGTGCGGATTATGGCGTTGTGGCCCCAATAATTGCCCTCTTGTCCGCACCAGCGCGCCAACCCTTCGGCAAAGGCGATGCCATAGACCCCATTGGCGAATTGTTGCATACGGGCAAAAACCGATTGCGCGCCGATCAGTTGCGGATAGCTCTGGATCAGCCCGGCACCGGGATCACGCGCCAGCGCATCGGTCAGCCGATGTATGGCGCGACCGGTCATAAGGCTGTCCGCATCCAGAACCAGCATCGCGTCCCAGTCTGCGCCCCAGCGACTGACCCAGTCGGCGATGTTACCCACCTTGCGGTCGGTGTTCTGCTCGCGGCGGCGGTAATACAACTCCAGCCCCGGGGCGAGCGTGGTGCGCAGGGCTTCGACGCTGGCTTGTTCCTGTGCCGCGATTTCAGGGTCGCGTGTGTCGGACAGGATGAACATGGCATAGTGATGCTGCCCACCGCGTGCCTGCAAATCTTCAAGCATGGTGCGGGCGTTGCCCAGTACGTTCCATGGCACTTCGTTGTATACCGGTGTCAAAAGGGCCACGCGCAGGGGCTGTGCTGTGCGCTTGCGCTGCGGACGATCCTGTCGCGACAGCGAAACCATACCCAGCAGAACGGTGCAGACCGTGAACGAAATCCAGAAGAAGTTGAACGAGATTAGCGCCAACAGGATGCCCTCGATCAGATTGATCCCCTGGGCGCTGAACCAGTCGCTCATGATCCACAGCAGGCCCAATGTCGCCACCATCGCCGGTGAAAACGCAAGCGCGCGCCAAAATCCAGCCGCGCCCGTGTCTGTGCCCGACGGGGCATCGGCATCGTGGAACCCCACGCTGAAATTCTGCGCGGGCATCGCCAGAGGTGCTTCAGGCGGCATGATATGCAGATCGCGGTTCATATGGTCCATCGGTAAAGCCACACCTCAGAGGCGGGCTGTTTGTCTTTCAGCAGTTGCGCGCGCAATTCGACATGATCGCGCCCATCAGGCTGGAACGAAAACGCCAGACGCAATCCACCCGTATCCGGGTTGCGTTGCAGAACACCGTCCGAGGTCTCGGCATGAGGGGAATCCACGAAGACACTGATCGCCTCGATATCATCGAACAAATCGCTGCCTTCGAAATCGATGACGGCCAAACGCCCCTCACCGAAGGTGTTTTCGCCCATGGCGGTGTTGGTCACCCGTGGCATCGGAGTGCGCTGAGGCTCCTCACCCCAGATCAGACGATAGGACAGGTCAACCCGACTGCCTGCCGCATAGGGCTCTGCCGGACGCCAATAGGCGACGATGTTGTCATAGATTTCCTGATCGGCCGGTATCTCGACCAGTGTAACGGTGCCTTTGCCCCAGTCATCCCGAGGCTCGACCCACAGGCCCGGGCGCTTGTGATAATTCGCCTCAAGGTCGGCATAGTCCGAAAACTCGCGCTTGCGCTGCATCAGCCCGAAGCCGCGCGGGTTCTCGTCAACGAAAGACGATATTTGCAGGCGGGCCGGGTTTGCCAGTGGACGCCACAACACCTCGCCCGCGCCATTGCGGATCAACAGCCCGTCGCTGTCATGGACGGCCGGACGGAAATCGTCGAACCGGCTGTGGTTGGTCTGGTCGAACAGAAACATCGAGGTGCCCGGCGCGATACCTACATGAGGTAGGTCTTCGCGGGGAAACAGCGTGGCCTCGACGTCGATAATGCAATCCGCCCCCGCCGTGACATTGAAGCGATAGGCCCCAGTCACGCTGGGACTGTCCATCAGCGCATGTACGACCATATTCCGATGGCCGGGCTTGGGGCGCTCCAGCCAGAAACGGATGAACTCAGGAAATTCCTCGCCATCCGGGTCGCCTGTTTTCAGGGCGAGACCGCGTGCCGACAGACCGTAGACCTCGTCCAGACCAATAGCGCGGAAATAGCTGGCACCCTGCCAGACGCAGAACTCATCCGTCTTGCCGGGTCGGTGCATCTCGGTCCGCAGCCGTAGGCCTGAAAAGCCCAGAGTCTCGTCGATGGGCAATTGCGGCACATCTTCGGATTTGTCGAACATCCCCAGATCGAAATCGACTGGTGTTGTCATGCCATTTTCGACTGTTTCCACCTTGATGGTCCGGGGGAAATACAGGCCCGGTGTGAAGAAATCGACGTTGAATGGCGTTTCGGTTTCGTACCACAACGCCCGGTCCAGCCGAAAACGGATCGAGCGATATTGTTCGTAAGTCAGATCCTGCCATTCTTGGGGAACCATTTCGCGTTCCGCATAGGGGCGGCTGGCCAGTTCGCGGGCCAGTTCGATCACGTGGTCGCGGTCAAAGGGGACTGCGCCCCCGGTCGCATAGGCCGATGGGGCAAAGGCCAAGGCAGTCGTCGAGACTAGGAATGCGCGACGGGTGAAATTCATCTCTTCAATTTCCAGGGTTGAGACTTAAACCAAGCTGCCAGATAGGCCACACCGATGATCATGGCAAAGCCAATTATGTTGGCGACAAAGACGGTGGCAACATCCCGCCCAGCTTGATCGAGGGCAACGCCGATAAGTCGTGCTGCTGCCATGGAAAATACAAACACCGCAAGGGATTGCTGACCGACTTTGGTGATGACAGTCAGAAGGAATTGCCAGACACGCGCGCCTATTCCGTGACCCGTCGCTATCAGGCGGTGACCATGTTCGCCTGCCGCGACCCAGCCCAGATAGGCCAGTGACAGAAAATGGACATATCGCAGCGCACCAAACTCGGTCTTGTCGCGCAATTCGTCGGTCAGTGGCCAGATCTTTCGGATCGCAGCGCCCAACTCAGGCGCAGCGCTGTTAACCCAGAGGAAGACCTTCCAAGACCCAAACGGAGCTGACAGGATCAGGAACAAGGCAGCCGCCCAGACCAGAGATTTCGATACTGGTGGAGCGGGAATCCATCCGCGCATCAAGGCAAATCCGGTGAAGAACAGCAATTGCCAGCCAAACGGGTTGAAAAACCATTGCCGATCCGACCACGGCTCGGCCGGAAGGGCCAGCGCGCCGGTCTGAGTGATGCACCAGATGGTCACAGATGCAGCCGCCATCAGCCAGAAACTGACACGGTACAGCGCGATGTAGAGCGGCATCAGCGCCAGTACCACCAGATACATCGGAAGGATGTCAAAGTAGTTCGGTACATAAGTCAGGGTAAAGATCCCCACCATCTGCGGGGCGGGATCATTGAAGAAATGCTGAAGGTTCAGGGACGAGACATAGGTTTTCCCGAACGCGCCGGTTAGGTCCAGCGCTGCCATTGTCATGGCGACAAAGAAGAACAGGGCAATATGGGCCCAATAAACCTGCCAGATGCGATAGGCCACTCGGGCCGTGCCCATCCACCAGCCCTTGTACAGGAACGCCCCGCCAAAGGCGATGGCCGAGGCCATGCCCGAACAGAACACGAAAATCTCGGTTGCGTCCGAATACCCAAAGCGCGCCGGGATCCAATTCGCCCAAGGATCATTGGGAATGTGGGCGATCAGGATGATGAACATCGCGATGCCGCGATAGAAATCCAGTCGCGGGTCACGCGTGCGAGCGGGGGCCGCAGCCGGGGCTGCGACGGGTGCAAAATCAGCAGCGGGCGATATGGTCGCCATACGGTCTCTGTCCTTCTTGGTCGTCTTGTTATTCGGCGGGGACGCTTTGCATGTCTCCGCCGTCGCGTGCCGCATCAATCAGGGCGCGGCGCGCGATGGCATAATTGTCTTCACCCCCGGCGCGCTTGGCGCGACGGTCATCCAGAATGCGTTCAACCGCATCAAGACGACCGGCCCGAAGCCCGGAATCGATGGTAATGCGTTCAAATACATCACGTTGCGCGTGACTGCCACCAGCCAGTTGCATTGAACCGCGCGCTGCCAACAGGTGATCAAATGCCGTGCCATAATGGCCGTCACCAAAGGCTTCAAGGCCCATGGCGGCCGCGACACCGGGATCAGCCATACGGCGGGTGGTGTCGTCATTGGCACGCGCTGCATCCTTGCTCATGCGGTTCAGCATTTTGGCTGTGGCGTCGACGCGATTGTCGCCTGTCAGTGCCAAAAGGTAATGCAGATCGGCGAAGATCAGGCAGCCGTCTTCGGTGCGTGCGGCACTCAGGTCAGCCAGTTCTTCCCAGCGATTTCCGACATTTACGCCTTCTAATTCAAGCCGCATCAGAAGCGAAGTTCCGTTCGAGATGTCGCGGTAATCGTCGGTTTTGTCCTTGCGGACGTGGTTGTCATACAGGTCCATCACCTGATCGACCTGACCCAGATCCAGATGCATCAGGGCCTTGTGCCACCAGACGTGATAGCGGAAGTTGTTGCAATGGGCCCAGGCCGCCTCGCGCCCGGCCAGCCAGTCAAGGCCCAGCTGCGCGTTGCCGGTCATTTCATGGACATGGGCCACCGCGTGCAGACCCCAGGCATCATCGGACACCATCCAAAGCGCCTGACGTCCCGCGATTTCGGCCTTTTCGTAGGCTCCGGTTTCTTCCAGCGCGAAGGAATGGCAGCCCAGCAGATAACCCCGACCGGGGTGATCGGGTTCATATGCAGGCATAACCCGTTCGATCGAACGGCGCATTCCGTCCGGATCGCCCAGAACGAAACGGGTCGCGTGGCTGAGTTTCATCGCCAACGTATCCTGCGGATGGTCGCGCAGGACCGCTTCGAACTTTTGCACCGCCTGTGTCAGTTGGCCCGCAAGATACAGCCCCAATGCATCGACAAACAGCCGCTCGCGCGTCGAGACGGGCTGCCGTTTCATCGCAGCATTGGCTGCTGCCAAAGCCTCGACCGCAACCGCCATCATCTCTCGTCGACCGAGAAGGGCCATGAACAGGCCTTTAACGGCATGGCCCAAAGCAAAATTGGGCTCAAGCTCCAACACTTTGCCCAGATGTTGGGGCGTAACCGCGGCATGTGCCATGAACCCAAGCAGAACACCATTCCAGGCTTCGACAGCTTCAGGCTGCGCCAAGGTGTTCATCTGTCCAAAAATGTCTTGTTTCATACTTGGGTCCAATCTGATTGCGGTATTTGACACTGTTTGATGTAACAGAGTGTGCGAGAGCGGCGTATCAGTATCGACCCCGCTCTCGAATTGGTGAAATGTCGTGTGTGAAAAAGTCGAAAAAATCCGCCGATTCAAAGGCATGTTTCAGCAACTTGCCGCCTAGTTGTGCAAGTGTTTCAATCGTCGAACGGGTTTTCAGCGTTTAATACCCAGTCAGTGTCCGCCCCGCAGGTGGGTGGTGCGCTGCGATATGTTACAGGCGTACGTGACAGGTTAAGGGGATTCCCGATCAGGTTCACCTTACCGGGCTGGGCCTGCATCGAAATCTGCATATTTCGTGCTGCTACCTGTTCCGTGTCAAAAACCTGATCCAGCGTCTGGACCGGACCAACAGGCACTTTCACGTCTTCAAGACCGGAAATTACGGATCGCGTATCCAGCCGTTGAACAGCCGGCCGAAGAATGGCGTTCAGCGCATCACGGTGTTCCAGTCGCGCCGGGTTGGTCACGAATCTGGGGTCGTCGGCAAGTTCGGGTTGTCCCAGGAAACCGCACAGTTTTTTGAATTGGCCATCATTTCCAACCGCCAGAATGACATGCCCATCGGATGTCTCGTAAACGTCATAAGGCACGATATTGGGGTGCCCGTTTCCGCGGCGTTGCGGAACGTTGCCAGAAGTCAGGTAATTGACGCCCTCGTTGATCAGCCATGCGATCTGAGAATCAACCAGTGCCAGATCGACCTGCTGACCTTCACCGGTCAGGTCGCGGTGGCGCAGTGCGGCCAGAATACCAACGCTCGCATACATTCCGCACATCACATCAGCGATTCCGACCCCCACTTTCATCGGCGCGCCTTCCGGGTCGCCGGTCAGGGACATGATCCCTCCATAGCCTTGCGCCATCAGGTCATAGCCGGGCTTGCTGGCATTTGGTCCGGTTTGGCCGTAACCCGAAATCGAGCAGTAAACGAGGCTGGGGAACTCCTGCGACAGGGTGGCATAGTCCAGCCCGTATTTCGCCAGACCGCCGGGTTTGAAATTCTCAATCAGAATATCCGCGTGTGAGGCCAGCCGTCGGATTTCCGCCTGACCTTTCTCAGTCGCGATATCCAGCGCCACGGATTTCTTGTTTCGGTTCGCTGACATGAAATAGGCGCTCAGGTCCGAGCGGTTGCCGTCGGCATCGGTGACATAGGGCGGACCCCATTGCCGCGTGTCGTCGCCCCCGGTGGCAGGGTTTTCGATCTTGATGACGCTTGCGCCCAGATCACCCAGCAACTGCGTGCAGGTCGGCCCGGCCAGAATACGGCTGAGGTCCAGAACCTTGACGCCCTTCAGGGGGCCCTCAGATGCGGCCATCGTATCCTCCACGGTCGATTTCAGCGGCGATGACGGTAAATGTCTCGGCCTTTACAGCAGCTTCAAGTGCTGCACGCAACTCTGCCCGGTTGCGGACAGTGTGGCCGTTCCCACCAAATGCACGGCCCATGGCGGCGAAGTCATGGTGGCCGAAATCCACGCCATTCTTGCCCATCTGCCGCTGCCGCTGTTTCAACTCGATAAGGGCAAGGCTGGCATCTACGAAGACAAGAAAGATCGGATTGCCGCCCATTTCAGCCGCCGTCGACATTTCCCCGGCGACCATCAGAAACCCGGCATCACCCGAAAAGCTGATCACCGGGCGGTCGGGCTCGGCCAGTTTCAGACCAATGGCCATTGGGACAGCACAGCCCATGGTGCAGAGCGCCGAGGATTGGATCAGCCCACGTTCTTCGCGGCAGTCCCACATCTGGCTCAGCAGAATGCGATGCGCGCCGCTGTCGGCGGTTGCCAGCGTTTCGGGGGGCAGGGTAGCGCGCGTTTCGGCGATGACCGCTGCGGGTCCCCAGTCCTCATCGGTGGGAAAGGCCTGTGCCAGAGCAGATTTGACCTGCGCGGGCTCACCACCCGGCCACGTTGCGCGGGCAGGGTTTCCCTTGGCGATGGCCTCCAGCGTCTCGCCCGTGTCGGCCACCAGATTAAGACCCGCCTGATGCATGTAGTGGTCATTGATCACCGCTGATATGTCGATGACGCGCTTTTCTTCGGGGTCCCAGATTTCGCGCCAGCCGGGGCGCATTTCGATCGGGTCATACCCCAGACACAGCACCAGATCGGCGTGTTCGACCAATGGGACAAGGTGCTTGTCTGCCAAAGGCGACAGGCCCGCGCCGCCCAAACACAAAGGGTGATCTTCGGGAACAACACCCTTGGCCTTGTAGGTGGTAACAAATGGAATTCCGAAATGTTCCAAAAACGCCTGCACCACACTGCGCGAGTCGTCATAGAGGACATCGAGACCGATAATGGCGATGGGGCGCTCGGCCTCGGCCACCCAGCGCCTGGCTTTTTCCAGGCATTCGCCATTGGGGCTGACAGGCGCGACCTTGGCCAGACGGCGGCGTTTCACACCCGTCACCGGCGTATCGGCGACCGAGATCGGAACATCGATATGGACCGGGCCCGGCCGCGGTTGCGTGGCCAGTGACACCGCCTTGTCTGCGATGATATCCGCGCCCTTGGCCGTCAGTGTAAACGTGCCCTTGGTGATGGAACGGTAAACCTGGCTGTGGTCCATAACCTGATGGGTGTAGGTCAGCGCTTCGTCCGCATCGACGCAACCGGTCAGAACGATCATCGGAACACGGTCCTGCAACGCATTGGCCACCACGTTGATGCCGTTCATCGCGCCCGGACCCAAAGTGGCGACCAGAATCGCAGGCGCGCCGTCGCGGTGATGCACGGCCTCGGCCATGAATCCGGCCGAGTTTTCATGTTTTGTCAGATGAAAAGTGATGCCCGCCTTTTCAAGCGCATCCACCAGTGTCAGCACCTCACCCCCCGGCATTCCAAAGGCGTGGCGGCACCCCGCTTCGTACAGGCGTTGGGCCAGAAGATCGGCGGCGCGCGGCGTGGGGTCTTGCATCAGTCATGCTCCGAGATAACCGTTTCGAAGCAGATTGCGGAGGACGCCACCAGACGCAAGGCGGATCACGTCAGTGTGACTATTTGACTGCGTCTTCAGCGACGGATTGAAAAGTTTTATCCAGTTCCGCGGCAATGTCCTGCAAGGCTTGCCCGCCTTCCGCCATGTAAGGGTCAAACACGAAACTGGGGGTCTTGTAAGACAGGGTTGCGGTTCCGTCCTCGTTCTCGGTGACATAGAAACGGATCGGTGCTTCGATCATCGCATTGGTAGAGGTTTCCAGCACCCTTACGGCGTAATCGTTGTTGAACGCGCCAATCACCATGTTACCCGGAATGGTGATCCCTCGTGCCGCAGCTGCCTTGGTGGGTCCAGCCTGCGTCACCACTATCAATCCGTTGTCCTTGATCGCAGCCTTGGTTGCATCGACCAGTTCCGAGTAGATCTTGTCCGCGGGAAACACGGTCCAACCGGTTGGGGCGTCCTGTGCCCAAACGGGTAAAGCGATCAGGCAGAGCAAGGGAATGAGGGCTTTCATTGTCACGTATCCTGTATTGAGGTGCAACCTGTGTGCCAGACCTGACCGACCCGCGACATCACAAACCCGTGTTCATGTGCCCGTGCGTTACTTCCGTCGAGCCTTCAATAGGTAGATATCCATGATCCAGCCATGTTCGGCGCGGGCTTTCGCCCGGGTCTCAAGGATATTCTGCGCAACCTCATCCAGCGGGCCACTGATCAGAACCTCTTCTTTCATACCCACATAGGCGCCCCACCAAATGTCATAACTTGCCAAATCAAGGGTTTGGAACGAGCATTCGCCGTCCAGCATCACAGCGACGTTCGAGGCCGCATCAGGCCAGCCTTCATCCCGGATACGACGACCGGTTGTGACAACGTAGGGCGCGCCCAGATCATTGATCGGAATCGCATGGGCGGCGGTCAGCGCCTGCAAGGCGGTGATGCCGGGGATAACCTTGGTATTGGGTTGCGGGTTCAACCGGGCAGCGATGCGCAGTGAGCTGTCATAGAGGGACGGATCCCCCCAAATCAGCAGCGCGACATGCTGCGCCTCTGGATGAGCGGCTATGGCCGCTTGCCAGCGCAGGGCGATGGCGTCGTGCCATTCATCGACACCGCGCAGGTAGCCATCGTCGGCCCGGCGCTGGGGAATATCGAAATAGGCAATCTGCGGCGGCGTTTCGGCGACACGCTCGATGATCGCTTCACGCAGCCCGGCCAGATCAGCCTTGTTTTCCCCCTTGCGTGGAATCAGGATCAAATCCGCCGCCCGGATCGCCTGCGCGCCCTGAAACGTTACATGATCCGGATTGCCGGTACCGATACCGATCAAGCTCAGATCATTCATCGTCGAACTCCGCCAGCGGACCATAAAGGATCAGCGCCGGTGCTTTGCCAATCTCGGTTTTCAGCTGCTCTGCCAGCGCGCCAATCGTGGCGCGTTGCAGCTTTTGGTCGGGGGTCGAGACGGATTCGGCCATAAGCGCCGGAGTATCCAACGGCAATCCTTGCGTGTGCAGGGCTTCGACCAGCAGGGGAAAGGTGCGCTTGCCCATGAAAACGACGGTCGTGGCCTGCGGATCGGCCAGCGCCCTCAGGTTCAGGTCGTCGGGCAACTCACCACTGACGTCATGACCGGTCACGAACTGAACCCGCCGGGCCGTAAGCCGACGCGTCAATGGAATGCCTGCGGCCGCTGCCGCTGCCACTGCCGAGGGGACACCGGGAATGATCTCATAGGCGATACCGGCTGCGCGCAGGGCGACAAGCTCTTCCTCGAGCCGTCCGAACATACCGCCGTCGCCGGATTTCAGGCGCACCACATGCTGACCGGATTGCGCGTAATCCACCAGCAATCGGCTGACATGGTCCTGCTTGGGGGACGGACGACCAGCCCGCTTTCCGACGCCAACCAGATCCGCATCGTCGCGCGCATGGCTCAGGATCGGGCCGCTGCTGAGATCGTCGAACAGGATCGCATCGGCCTTTTGCATCCGGTCCACCGCCTTGAGTGTCAGCAGTTCCGGATCACCGGGGCCAGAGCCGATGAAAGAAACAAAGCCGCTCATGCCGACGCCTCCGCAATCAGGTGAAAGAACGTGCCAGTGACATTGCCACGCAGTGATCCGGTTTGCGGACCTTCTTCCCCTTCGGCGTCAAACACGCGTGCCAATGGGGCGTCCGGTTGATCCACGATCGAGGAATAGTGGAACTCGTGCCCGCGCAAGGCTGCGCCTTTGGCAAAGCCGGGCATGGGGGCCAACAACTCGGCTTTTCTGTAGCCAAGATTGAACTTGCGCTTCTGGTAGGATGTGACGAGCCCCAGCAAGCCGGCCATTTCATGTTGCACGCCGTCCTTGTCGATCAGCGCCTGACCAAGCGCCATGTAGCCGCCGCATTCTCCGTGCACCGGTTTTGTTTCCGCATGTTTACGCAGTCCACTCAGAAAGGTGGTGGCCGCCGCCAATGCTCCGGCATGCAATTCGGGATACCCGCCAGGCAGCCAGACCAGATCGGCATCCGCCGCCGGAGGTTCGTTCGCCAAGGGGGAAAAAGGCAAGATCTCGGCACCCGCATCGTGCCACCCCTGCAAAAGGTGGGGGTAGGTAAAGGAAAAGGCTGCATCACGGGCCAGCGCGATTCGCTGGGCGGGGGGGCGCGGCAGCGCGGCTGACGATGGCCCGCCGGGGCCTGAGGAAGCTGCCCGCTTGATTGCGTCGAGGTCCACATGTTCTCTCAAGAACGCAGCATAGCCTACAATGGCGCTTTCCAGATCGGGGTGTTCAACCGCCTGAATAAGTCCCAAGTGCCGCTCGGGCAGGGTCAAGTCACCACGCCGGGGCAGGACGCCCAGAACAGGCAGGCCCGCGCGCTCCATCCCCAGACGGGTCAGGCGTTCATGGCGGGGGCTGGCGCATCGGTTCAGGATCACTCCGGCAAAGGGCAGGTCAGGATTGTACATCCTGAACCCCAGCGCCGTTGCCGCCGCTGATTGTGCCTGCCCGCCCACATCCAACACAAGTACAACGGGCCAGCCCATGCGCAGGGCGGTCTCGGCGCTCGAACCGTGCCCGACTTCGCCAGGCTTTGCGACACCGTCGAACAAACCCATCGAGCCCTCGGCCACCACAATGTCAGCGCCTTCGGCCTGAGCAGAAATTGCGCCGAGCAGGGGATCTGCCATCGCCCAGCTGTCCAGATTGAACGAAGCCCGCCCGGCAGCCGCCCGGTGAAAGGCGGGATCGATATAATCCGGCCCGCTTTTAAAGGGTTGCACGGTCAGGCCATCTTCGGCCAGCGCGCGCAAAAGGCCCAGCATGACCGTCGTCTTGCCGGTACCCGAAGAGGGAGCTGAAATCAAAATACCCGGAGGGTTAGTCATCACCATGGCTCCAGCTTGACCAAGGGCTATCTGCACTTTGTGGGCGATAGCGGCGGTCGTAATCTCTGGAATAAAGACAGCTTTCGTCAAAACCCTCACCGGCCAGCGCGGGGCCTACCATGATCAAAGCGGTGCGCGAGATGCTTTCGTCCAGCGACCCTTTCAGGGTTTCCAGCGTTGCGCGGATGATCTTTTCATCCGGCCAGCTTGCGCGATACACAACGGCCACCGGGCAATCGGCGCCATAAGCCGGGGTCAGGTCTGCGATAACCTTGTCCAGATTGCCGATTGACAGATGAATAGCCAAAGTCGCGCCGGTACGGGCAAAATTCACCAGCGTTTCACCTTCGGGCATGGATGACGCGCGCCCCGGCGTCCGGGTCAGAACCACCGATTGCGCCAGTCCCGGCAGGGTCAGTTCGGTGCCCAGGGCCGCTGCCGCGGCGGCAAAGGATGGTACGCCAGGGGTCACACTGACCGGAATGCCCAAGTCTTTCAGGCGGCGGATCTGTTCGCCCATCGCCGACCAGACTGACAAATCGCCCGAATGCAGCCGCGCCACATCCTGACCCGCTTTATGCGCGACTTCGATCTCAGCCATGATCTGGTCCAGATTCATGGGCGCAGTGTTGATGATTTTTGCGTCTTTGGGGCAGTGGCTCAGAATTTCCTCGGGCACCAGTGATCCGGCATAAAGGCACACGGGGCACGAGGCGATGATGTCGCGCCCACGCAATGTCAACAGGTCTGCAGCGCCCGGTCCGGCGCCGATGAAATGAACGGTCATGTTTGTCCTCCGATGGCGATGGCGCAGGTGGCCAGCCGGTCGTCCGAAATGTGTCTGGGTGAAAGCAGCCGCGCGCCGGACCCGGCGGCGGCAAGGGCGGATGCTTCGGCTACGCTGCCGGTGCCATAAGCGGCACGGCTGCGGTTCGAGCATGACAGGGTGCGTTGTCCGGCCAAATCGGCAGCCGCCACGAAATGCAGCGGAAGGGCAAGGCTTTCCGCAAAGGCCGCCAGCGCAGAGTGGCCGCTTTTGTCGGCAACCGTCGCTAGCGCTTGGACATCATGGCTGGCCGCTGCCGCGTCATAGGCGGCGCGCAAACTGTCGGCCGTCGCGTCTGATGAAAAGCCCAAGCCTGCCACGATCATAAGGTCACGCTCCACTGCACGACCGGATAGGCAGATTTCCAGCCGCGCCGCGGTCCGAGCGGTGCAGAATGTGCCAGTTCGATCCGCAACAGGTCTCCGCCCAGGTCTTGGTGCCATCGCGCCAACAGCGCTTCGCTTTCCAACGTTACCGCATTGGCGACCAACCGGGTGCCAGCGGGCAGGGCGTCGCGAAGCCACGCCAGCAGACTGGGGCTGAGCCCACCGCCGATGAAAACCACGTCCGGCAGGGGCAAACCGGGCAGCGCTCCGGGCGCGGTACCGTGGACAACCTGTAACCGATCCTGCCCCAGCGCGTCGGCATTGCGACGAATGCGTTCGGCCCTGTCAGCGCGGGGTTCGATACTGGTGGCGGTCAGGGTCGGGTCGCACATCAGCCATTCAATACTGATCGAGCCGGTGCCACCGCCAATGTCCCACAGATGCTCACCCCTCTGTGGCGCCAATGCGGACAGGGTCAGCGCCCGGATCGGGCGTTTGGTGATCTGGCCGTCGGTTTCAAAAAGATCATCCGGCTTGCCCGAGGCCTTGGACACAGCCCGCCCAGTGCCGGTCACTTCCAACCCGACGCAGACAGGATGATCGAAGGTTCCCAGCAGAGCTTCGGTCAGGCTCACTGTCTGGACGTTTTCACGCGGGCCGCCGAGGGCCTGCATCACATGCAACGCGCTGTCGGCAAATCCGGTTTCGCTTAGATATGTCGCCAGTTCAGCAACCGCCTTTCCGTCACGCAATAGCGCAATGGCATGAAGTCCCGGGGCCAGATGCGGTCGCAATCGGGTCAAAGGCGCAGCGTGCAGGCCAAAGGTCAGCGTGCTTTCCAAAGGCCAGCCCAGCCGCGCAGCGGCCAGCGAAAATGTGGACTGGCCGGGCAGGGCGGTCCACTCGTTGGCATCGAAGTTACGCGCGATGACGGACCCCGCGCCAAACCAGAACGGATCACCTGACGCCAGAACCACCGTCTGCCGTCCGCGCAGGCCTTTCAGGGTCGGCAATCCCTCCGAGAACGGCACCGGCCATTCGAACCGCTCAGCCTCGTTTTCCGGCAGCAGCGACAGGTGGCGCGGCGGCCCCATGATCACTTCGGCCCGGTCCAGCACTTGACGGCTTGCAGGCGACAGGCCATCAAACCCATCTTCGCCCAATCCCAGAACGGTCAGCCACGGAGATTCAGACATGCCCAAACTCCTGATTCTTGGCGGCACGACCGAGGCCAACGCTTTGGCCAAAGCTGTTGCGGAACAAGGGATTGCGGCTGTGTATTCTTATGCGGGACGGGTGGAAACCCCGCGCTCGCAGCCGTTGCCGGTGCGAGTTGGCGGGTTTGGCGGCCCGGAAGGTCTGGCCTACTACATCCGCGAAAACGCGATCACCCATGTCGTGGATGCGACCCATCCATTTGCCGCGCAGATGAGCCGGAACGCGATTGAGGCGTGTCACACAACGCGGGTTCCACTGGCTGCCTTGACCCGCGCGGCGTGGAAGCCGCAACCCGGCGACGTCTGGCACCGCGTGCCCGATATCACTGCCGCCGTCGATGCGCTTGCAGGTGATCCGCAGCGTGTGTTTTTGGCTGTCGGACGTATGCACCTTGAAGACTTTGCTGCTCAGCCCCAGCATTACTACCTGCTGCGCCTTGTGGATGAGCCCGACACTTTGCCCTTGCCCAACGCAGAGGTGGTCGTGGCCCGGGGTCCTTTTACAGAAGCTGATGACCGTGCGCTGATGCAGCAACACAGGGCGCAACTTGTGGTGTCCAAGAACGCGGGCGGCTCGGGTGCGCGTGCCAAGCTGGACGCAGCGCGGGCGCTGGGCCTGCCAGTGCTTATGATCGACCGCCCTGTTCTGCCTAAGCGGACCGAGCTTTCGACTGTCGCACAGGTTCTGGACTGGCTGTCTCATCCCTGATCCTCGACCGGGGTGAAGCGTGGCGTATAGACGATCGGTGTGCCGTGGCGTTCGATGACCCGGGTGCGCGACGAGCCGACAATGACCACGGTCTGCATATCCGCCATCTCGGGCGTGGCCTCGGCCAGTGTGGAAATCCGGATCACCTCATCCGCTCGTGACACGGCGCGTGCAAACAGGATCACTCGCTCGGGTTCACATTCTTCGCGCAGGATTTCCAGTGTCTTTACAAAGCCTTCCGGGCGAGATTTCGAGCGGGGATTATAGAAGGCCATCGAAAAATCGCCTTGCGCAGCTAAGCGCAGGCGCTTTTCGATCAGCGCCCATGGCTTTAGGTTATCACTAAGGTTGATGGCGCAGAAATCATGCCCCATCGGAGCGCCTGCGCGCGCGGATGCGGCCAGCATCGCCGTGATCCCCGGCAGTACATCGATCTGAAGGTCACGCCATGCTGTTGGGCCATTCTCCAACGCTTCGAACACGGCTGCCGCCATAGCAAACACACCGGGATCGCCCGAGGACACAACAACCACCCGCCTGCCTTCGGAGGCCATTTGCAGCGCGTGTTGCGAGCGGTCGATTTCAACCCGGTTGTCACTGGCGTGCAGGGTCAGGCCGGGGCGGTCGGCCACGCGGGCCACATAAGGGATATAGCCCACTACATCGGTGGCGTCGGCCAAAGCCGCTGTAACTTCAGGGGTGACCAGAGCCTCATCCCCCGGACCAAGGCCTGCGATCTTGACCCAACCGCTCATGGTCGCCGCCCCTGACCGTGCACAACGATGATCGAGAAATACGGGGTGATCTTCTCGCAGGCTTCGGACAGCTTTGTCACCGTCTGGTTCGGCATTTGCGCATATTCGACAATCCAAGCGCGGTCGTACAGCCCGGAGGTTTTCAGTGCGCGTTTCACCTTGTCGATGTTCCGCCCGATTTTCATCACGACCAAAGCATCTGTCTGCGCCATACGTTCAGCCAAAACCTCCTCGGGCAGAGTGCCAACCAGCACGGTCAGCACATCATCGCCCCATGTGATCGGATCGCCCGTGGCCGTCCACGCACCGGACATGCCGGTGATGGCTGGCACAACCTCGACCGGAGCTTCGTCACGCAACCGATTGTAAAGATGCATGAACGAGCCGTAGAAAAACGGATCGCCCTCACACAGGACCACCACATCCTCGCCCTGTTCCGACAGCGTCTTAAGGTGCGCTGTGCACTCTTCATAGAATGCGGCCAGCAACTCGTTATAACGCGGATCGGTGACCGGGATCTCGGTGGTCACAGGGTATTCCATCGGGAATTCAATCGCGCCTTCGGGGATCATCCCGTTGACGATTTTGCGGGCCTGACCGCTGCGACCCGGTTTGCGAAAGAATGCCACATGCTTGGCGTTGCGCAGCAGGCGATCAGCCCGGACGCTCATCAGATCCGGATCGCCGGGGCCAAGGCCCACACCGTATATGGTGCCCATCTTCATTCTGCCCGGCTTGCAATGGCGTTGATGGCCGCCACGGTGATGGCGCTGCCGCCCAGACGACCTTTGACAATGCAGGACGGCACCGGTTGCGCCTGCCATAGCGCATCTTTGGATTCCATCGCTCCGACAAATCCGACCGGGCAGCCGATGATCGCAGCAGGGCGCGGGCAATCCGGGTCTTCCAGCATGTTCAGCAAGTGAAACAGCGCGGTGGGCGCGTTTCCAATGGCGACCAGAGCACCTTCCAGATGCGGACGCCAGAATTCCAGCGCAGCGGCAGAACGGGTGTTGCTCATCTTGGTGGCCAGAGGGCGCACGCGTTCGTCATGGAGGGTGCAGATCACCTGGTTGTCGGCAGGCAGACGGAAGCGGGTCACACCTTCGCTGACCATGCGCGCGTCACACAGGATCGCCGCGCCGTTTTCCAGCGCCGTGCGTGCGGCCTGCACAAATCCGGGTGAGAAATGTACAAACTCCTCCAGCCCGACCATGCCGGCGGCGTGGATCATCCGAACGGCGACCTGCTCTTCATCGGTATCAAAGCGGGCCAGATCAGCCTCGGACCGGATGGTGGCAAAGCTTTCCTTGTAGATCGCCGCGCCATCAGTTTCGTATGTATAGGGCATCAGGTGAAGTCCATAGTCATGAGTGTTTCCGGGTCGAGCCCGCGTTGGCTGGGCTCATCCCCCGCGCGGCCCTGTTTGACAAGATCAAATCGCCCGTTGTTGCCGACCACTGTGATCTCGGCCGGGCCCATATGGGCGCACCCCTTGGCGCAGCCCGAGACATGCAGACGACCGTGAATGCGCCGAGCCAATGCACGGGCGATGTCGCGGGTTTCCACCTGCGCTTGCGGGCAGAACGGCGCGCCGGGGCAGGCGTCGGTTGTCATCATCGGATCGGCTCCGTCCATGACGAAATCCGGGGAGGGTATCGCCGCCCCGCCTTCCAGCAGGATCAGCCGCCACGGTGTGACACGCAAGGCAGAAGCGCCGCTGGCTTCGATCAGTTCACAAAGCTTGTGCGCAGGCAGCGAGCCGAAAGCCGCGCCGTAGAGAGCACCCAGTTCACAGGGGCCGGGTTGCAGTTTTTCACCGAAAGGACCGGGGGCAAATCCCTGCCATTCCTGTGGCAACGCGTGGGTGACCCGCGCCATGCGACGTGTCTCGGCCGTGTAAGTCTCAGAAAACCACAGGGCCAATGCGATCACGTTGTCAATGGCGTTATCCTCGGTCACAGACCGCCCGGTTTTGCAGCCGTCGGCGCGCAGGATCGGACCGCCGGCACCCAGCTCCAGACGAATATCTGCAGAATCCGAGGCCAACAGGCGCTTCGGGCCTGTATCTATGGCAAAACCAAACTTAGCGGGCAGAGCAGGCAATTCGGCCAGTCGATCAATCAACTCCAGTGTCAGCCGCGCGGTCAAATCGCCCGCCTGATAGAGCGGAGTGACCAGAATATTGCGGCGTACTTCGATGCCGGGTTCCGTATCAAGCAAGTTCAGCGCTGCAAGTTCCACAAGCAACGGCTGGTGGTCGCGCTCATCCACGCCGCGCAGTTGCAGGTTGGCACGATTGGTCAGGTCAATGGTGCCGTTGCCGAACCGTTCAGCCAGTTCGCACAAACCAATAGCCTGCCTGGCACTCAGTCGCGCCAGACGCGGACGGACCCGCACGACCAGCCCGTCGCCTGACATCATCGGGCGATGTGCGCCAGGGCACCAGCCTTGAACGATAGGTGCACTCATCCCAAACCCTCCAAGTCGGCACGGATCGAATTCCGGCGTGTGTTCCAAAGCCCCGCTTCCAGCAATGCACGGAACCTGTCTTGCATGGCCTGATGGGCCTTCGGGTTGGCCTCTTGCAGAAAGGCATCAACGGCCTCATTGCCCAATGTGGCTTCGTGGTAGAGATCAAATAGATGCGGAGCGACGGTTCCGGACAGATGCGCAAAAGAGGCCATGTGATCCAGCGTCGCAGCAATCTCGGCGGCGCCGCGAAAACCATGGCGCTGCATCCCCGCGATCCAGCCAGGGTTGGCAGCACGGGCATGAACGACGCGGCTGATTTCTTCCGGCAGAGTCCGGGCGCGCGGATTATCGGGGTTGGTGTTGTCCAGATGGTAAAGCTGCGCGGATCCGCCGACGAATTTCTTGGCGGCGGCAAAACCGGCCTCATGCGTGGCATAATCGTTGGCCAGCAGCAGGTCAGTTTCCGTCAGATCCTGGAGGTGAACAAAACTGTCGGCATTGGCGACACGATCCGTGATTCCCTCTTTGTCTTGCGCAACGTGCTCACCTTCCAGCGCGTACGAGCTGGCCTCCAGCCATGCCTCCCCGGCTTGGGTGCGCGCTTCGTCCGTATAGGTCTCGGACAGATGGGTCATGTTCAGGCCGTAACTGCCGGGTGCCGGGCCAAACACCCGCGCAGCCGGGGCGTGACCGGCATAGGGGTTCCAGTCGGTCGCTTCATCACGCTCTGACAAAGCCCGGACCGCCTGACCATAAAGGGCTGACAACGTAGGGAACACATCGCGAAACAAGCCTGAAACCCGCAGGGTGACGTCCAGGCGCGGGCGGCTCAGGTCGGTGATGGGCAGCACTTCGATACCCGAAACCCGCTCGGACCCCTTGTCCCAAACCGGCTTTACACCCAGCAGGTGCAGGGCCATGGCGAATTCTTCGCCCGCCGTGCGCATGGTGGCCGATCCCCACAGATCGACAATCAGCCCTTTCGGGTAATCGCCTTCCTCCTGCAAGTGTCGCCGTACCAGTTCCTCGGCCAGTTTCACACCTTGCGCGTAGGCTGCGCGGGTGGGCACAGACCGAGGATCGGTGGTAAACAGGTTTCGCCCGGTCGGCAGCACGTCAGAGCGGCCCCGATAGGGCGAGCCGGACGGGCCAGCCTCGATCCGCTTGCCGGCCAGCGCATTGATCAGGGCCTTGCGTTCGGCATGGGCGGATGGGGCTGGGTCGAAACTGCCGGTCACATCCGGGACACGCCCATAGACGTGCAGCCCGTCGCCAAACTGACTTTCCTTGATATCGCAGACAAAGCGGTCGATGCGGGTGATTGCTTCGGCGGTGCTGGTGGCCTGGTTCAGGCCCAGATCGTGCTCCAGCCCAATGGCTTGCGCCTCATCCCGGATATCTTCCTGCAACCGGTCACGGCGTCTGGGGTCAAGGCCGTCCGCGTTTGAGAACTCGTCCAGCAGGGCTTCCAGTCGCACCATCCGGTCAGGCGTTCCGCTTTCTTTCATGGGGGGCGGGATGTGGCCCAGGGTCACCGCGCCGATCCGGCGCTTGGCCTGCGCGGCCTCACCTGGGTCGTTGACGATGAACGGGTAGATCACCGGCAGGTCACGGATCAGCGCCTCGGGCCAGCAGTCTGCTGATAGGGCGACCGATTTGCCGGGCAGCCATTCCAGTGTGCCATGCGCACCGATATGGATCAGCGCGTCCGCGCCAAGACCTTTGCGCAGCCACAAATAGAAGGCGACATAGCTATGGCGCGGGGTACGCGAAAGGTCGTGATAGTCGTCATCACGCAGTTCGGGTGTTCCGCGCTCTGGTTGCAGTGCGACCAGCGCCTTGCCGCGTCGCAAAGCCGTGAAGTGAAACGCACCCTGAGTGAAAGTTGGGTCTTGCTCAGGATTGCCCCATACGGTGTGCAGATCGGTGCGCAGGGTTTGGGGCAATTCAGCGAGTGCGCTCAGATAATCCTCAAGCGGCCACGATATCCGGGCGTCCAAGAGTGCGTCGGCAACCGGATCGCCAGCCGCGATGTCGTAGCCTTCACCGCAAAGATCAGACAGCATCGCCTCAGCCGAGGCCAGCGCGTCGAGACCAACCGCATGGGCCATTTGCCAGTCTTTGCCGGGATATGTGGACAGTACCAACGCGGGGATCTGGTCTGCCTTGGGTTTGTCATTCAGGGCAAGCCAGCCCGATACCCGATCGATGATCGCCTCGATCCGGTCCGACTCGGCCCGATGCGCAAAACGCGAGTATTCCAAATGCGGATCGCGCTTGCCCGGTTCTTTGAAAGAGACAACGCCTGCCGATATTCGCCCGTCCACTTCGGGCAATACCACATGCATGGCGAGGTCGGCGGGTGACAGGCCGCGTTCGGCCTCCGCCCAGGCCTTGCGTCGCGAGGTGGCGAGAGCGACCTGAAACACCGGCACATCCGCTGCGTCCAGAGGCGACGTGCCGGACGCGCCCTTGCCCGAGAATGAAGTGGCGTTGATGATCGCCGACGGTCGCAAGGCGACGACCTGTTCCCTGAGCCAGTCGGCAGCGGCTGGGGTCTTGAGCGACGGGGCAAACAGACCCACCGCCTGAAGCCCGCGGGCGCGCAGGCTGCGGATCAGGGCCGCGACCGGGGCGGTGTCTGCGGATGTCAGATACGCGCGATAAAAGGTGACAAGGATGCGTTTCGTATCGCTCTGGAATGCGGAACCCACCGGGACGACACCCTGATCTGGACACCACGCACCGCATTCGGGCAGGGTTTTCGCGCCCATCACTGGCCCGGCATAAAGCCCTGCTGCCAAGGCCATCTGGGCCAATGCGGCCTGCGCGGCGACTTCGCCGCCGGTGTCACACAGATGTGCCAGCCGCCTCAGGGTCGAGAGGGGCAGGGTCGAATACTCATCCAACCGAGTGTCTTCACGCCCATCCGCCGGTAAAACGGCTAACGCGATGCCTTTGGCTTGCGCCAGTGCCAGAACCTGTTGCAGCCCGTAAGACCAATAGGGCACGCCACCTATCAGACGGATCAGGATGCCCTTTGCGCCCTCAAGTGTCTGTTCGACATAGGTATCGACGGACAGAGGGTGCTTCAGCGCCGCAAGATTGGCCAGCCGCATCGTGGGCATCCGCCCCTCAGGCCCGCCGCCGCGATGCCAGCCCGCCGCGAAAGCGCCCAGGTCACTGTCGGAAAAGGACAGCACAACCAGATCACCCGGGCTTTGGCCCAGATCGGTTGGGGTCTCGGTTTCCTCGAGCCCGTGGCTTTCGCGAAAGACGACGTGCATGACTTACTCGGCAACCTCGGTCACACCCACGAGGATATCACGGATTTCGGCTTCTTTGATGTCGTCATGCTCGGCAATCACGACCAGGCGCGAGCGGCGCTCTTCACCGGGCTCCCACGGGCGGTCGTATTGGTGACGAACCCGCGCGCCGACAGCCTGAACCAGCAGGCGCATCGGTTTGCCAGCGACGGCGGCATAGCCTTTGACGCGCAGGATATTCAGCTCAGTCGCAAGACGTTCGATTCTGGCTACCAGTTCCGCAGGGTCGGTCTGTTCCGGCAACTCGACGATGATGCTCTCGAAATCGTCATGCTCATGATCGTGATGGCCATCGTGATGTGACGGGCGCGCGTCCATGTCATCTTCGGCGGCAGCCTCAAGGCCAAGCACGACACGTACGTCGACGACACCCTCTGCAACCTCGACGACGGGAAGCGGGCGCGGCGCCTCGGTGGCGATGATCTGTTTGGCTTTCGCGACACCTTCGGGACCTGCCAGATCGGGCTTGGTCAGCAGGATGATATCCGCGCACGAGATTTGATCTTCGAACACCTCGGACAAGGGTGTTTCGTGATCGATCGAGTCATCAGCCAGCCGTTGGGCATCCACCGCTTCAACGTTCGGAGCAAAGCGACCGGCGGCCACAGCCTCGGCATCGGCCAGCGCAATCACGCCATCAACGGTGATTTTCGAACGGATATCAGGCCAATCAAATGCTTTCAGCAGCGGTTTGGGCAGTGCAAGGCCGGATGTTTCGATCAGGATGTGATCCGGGCGCGGTTCCAGCGCCATCAGCGCCTCGATGGTCGGGATGAAATCGTCGGCCACGGTGCAGCAGATGCAGCCGTTTGCCAGTTCCATGATGTTTTCCGCAGGGCATTCCGGAATCGCGCAGGACTTCAGGATGTCGCCATCAACACCCACATCGCCAAACTCGTTAACAACAATCGCAAGGCGCTTGCCCTGCGGGTTCTGCATCAGATGGCGCACCAGCGTGGTTTTGCCCGAGCCCAGAAAGCCGGTGATCACAGTGACGGGGAGTTTTTCAAGGTTCGACATGATCTCAGGCTCCAATCGGGGGAATGCGCGAGGCGCAGTTTTTGCGGAAATGTTCAGGGCGGTCGCGCCATTTCACCAGACCATCGCCTGTGGCCAGATACTTAGTCGCGCCATCGATGATGACATCGACGTGATCGATTTCGTTCAGATTCTCGTAAACAAAGGTCCAGCGATCCGGCCCGCCCCGAAGCACGATGGAACAACCCTGATCGCAGTTCGAAAGGCATTCGACCGGTTTCAGAATGATGCCATCCGGCAAGGCAGCCTGTTCCAGGGCCTTGTGCAACAATGTGCCGGGTCGCTCAGCGTCATCCTCGACGGGCAGACCCCGGCGGCAAGTCGTGCAGACCAGTAGCTCTACCGGTGCGTTCTCGGTCATGTCTCTCATCCCCCCAAATCCTCTTCGCGGGGGACGGGGTTTCATGCGGGCACCACGTCTGCACATGGACCCGACACCGGAACACCCCGCCCGGTTTCAACTTCGGGTGTTGGCAGGTCTCCCGGCTTACGGATGCCAGAGCGGTCGCTCTGTCGGATGTCCCGCCTTCCCGGCACAGGCCAGTGGCATTGGGCATCCTCTCCGGTCACGGTCGCGGGGGCGGCTGCGCTTGGCGGATGAACCGTTGACGCATTCCCTTTTCATCGGCTGTCGCCGACACCAACGAAAGGGACATGCGGCACCGCTGACCCGCTTGTCAAGCGGTTCGCGCGCAACAAATAAGCCAAGGAGAAAAAAGCGACCTGTAGGCGTCGTTCGGCGGCATGAAGAATGTGTTCGGTATGTGGTCGCATGACGGGAAAACGACGAACTTGGAGATGCGTCATATGAAAGTGGGATTTATCGGTCTGGGTAACGTAGGCGGAAAGCTTTCGGGATCCCTTTTGCGCAACGGCATTGATCTGACTGTGCATGACCTGAACGCGGATCTGGTGGCCGAGTTTGTCGCCAAAGGTGCAAAGGCGGCTGAGGGGCCCGCCCAGTTGATGCGCGATTGCGATGCGGTGATCACCTGTCTGCCGTCTCCGGCAGCATCAGACGCAGTCATGCAGGAGATGTTGCCCGAAGTGGGCCCCGGCAAGATCTGGATGGAGATGTCGACCACGGACGAGGCCGAAGTCAAACGCCTGGGAGCCGTAGTCATATCGCGCGGCGGTGCGGCCGTCGATTGCCCGGTTTCTGGCGGGTGCCACCGTGCCGCGACAGGCAATATCTCGATCTTTGCGGGCTGTGACCGGGAAACGTTTGAACGAATTCTGCCGTTCCTGACGACAATGGGTCGTCGGGTTTTGCACACCGGCGAACTGGGCTCGGCCTCGGTGCTGAAAGTGATGACCAATTATCTTGCCACCGCCAACCTGATCACCTGCGCCGAAGCACTGGTTACGGCAAAGGCTGCGGGGATGGATCTGAACACGACCTATGAGGCGATCAAAATCTCGTCCGGCACGTCCTTCGTGCACGAAACCGAAAGTCAGGTCATCTTGAACGGGTCGCGCGATATTTCCTTCACCATGGATCTGGTGAAGAAGGATATCGGTCTGTTTCAGGAGGTCGCCGACCGCGCCGGGGTGCCGCTGGAAATAAACCCGGTGATGATCAACATCTTTAACGATGGTATCGCACGCTATGGCGAACGCGAGCTTTCACCAAATATTATCAAGCGGCTGGAAGAGGCAACCGGCCTGGATATCACCGCCCCGGGCTTCCCTGCCGAAATGACGGATGATGAGCCGGAGGAGCCGGGATACGAGGTTGTGCCACAAGGGCGCGCCTGAACGTAAGGCACATACCAGACAAAATCGCGCCCCGTGAATGAGCAGGGGTAGGCAGGTGTTCCGAAAAACACGCCATATCTGGCCCGCAATTCGACAGAATCGCGGGCCTTGAACGTCTTGAAATACCGAGCGTCGCACGCGTGCACTGCGGGGTTAAGTCAGCGATTAGGATGTAGTTGGAGGCGAGTACCGGAATCGAGACTTCTTAGTAAAATACAATAAAAACAACGTGTTGAATTTTCTGTATCCTCCAGAGGATGCGCCTTATATCCTCCAAACTACCTGCGGAAGTTCGGGTTAATGCCTTCGGTGACAACCCCGCGTAAGTCCAATAGGCTCAAAGAGTACGACCAAAGCGGGAGTAGGTGAGGTGGACCAAGCGCAGTTCGATCAGATGATCGCCAAGATGAACGCTGAGACCACGAGGCTCATCGATGAGACCGCTAAGATCAATAGCAGAAATCCTTATGCTGAGATGGCGATTGGCTCTGAGGTGACGCTGGCCATTGTCGTTATTCTAGGTTTGGTCACCTAACCTCAATCTTTGGGTTGTCGCACAACTGCTTTCTTACCGGTGATTGACTCGATGAGTCTCCTGCTGTGAGAGGCTATTTGATTACTGTTTCCCGCAGCATACTCGTTGAACTGCCTTACGTGATCGGGGGGTTCTTTAGGCATTATGGACGTGTCGCGGTTTGCTGCCGCTCCTTTGATAGCATTTATTGCAGCAAAGGAGACGAACTATGGGACTGAAACGGACGGACGAATTT
>NZ_JBQFZK010000018.1:0-68688 GCF_056542185.1 Ruegeria sp. AE4
GAACCGGCATCTCCCACCCGGCAAAATCAACCATCTTGCCGCCCAACTCAACGTGAAGCCCAAAAAGCGGCGTGCGTCTAATCTCGGTCATCTTGGATACCTTTTCGTATCTTTCGGTTTGGAACGCATTCCCGTCAGTCTGCCTCAAGTAGTCAATATTGCAACGATTCCGGTCAACTTGCGAACCGGCGCGCCGCCTGTGGGGCAAGTCTGTATACGGGCGTATGCATCCATTGCGTTCCTATAGGAAACTTTTTTCCGTTAGGCAACATTTGTCATTTGGCCTCTGCAAGGGTTTGCCGATCAAAGCTTTGAACGCGACGATAACACCAGGCAAGCCGACTGCAATGGCCTGAAAAAACGGTATTTTGCCTGCACCTTATCGCGCCTGTCCGCCAAGTGACTGCACTGCGAGATCCAGCACCCTCAGCCCGGCGACAAGATCGCTTTCGGCGGTATCTTCGGCAAAATCGTGGCTGACACCGTTGATTGAGGGCACGAACAGCATCGCAACGGGCATCAGGCGCGACACGTTTGTGGCATCGTGCAACGCGCCCGACGGCATCCTGCGCCATTTGCCGGGGGCCACCTGTTCGGCCCCATGTTCCAGCGCCGCGCGCAGCGTTTGATCCATCGTGACGGGTTCCAACCCGAGCAAAGGGCCGTAGGTCAGCACCATGTCCTGTTCGCTGGCTATTTCCTGCGCTGTGGTACGGATGATCTCCTCCATCCGCGACAGCCGATCCGGATCGCCATCGCGCCACTGCATCGAGAACCGCGCCCGACCCGGCACGATGGACGACGCATTGGGGTGAAGATCGACCCGCCCGATGGTCCAGACGGTTTGTGGTGTCACCACGTTGCGAACCCGTTCGTTGAGGCGCGTGTTGAACAGTGACAACGCCTGAAACGCATCCCGGCGCAAATGCATCGGTGTGGTGCCCGCGTGATTCTGCTGCCCTTCGAAAGTGACCGATATGTCCCGGATGCCGACGATATCGGTCACGACGCCGATCTGCTCGTTCGCTGCGTCCAGAGAGGGGCCCTGTTCGATATGCATCTCGACAAAGCCGCTGAACCGCGCGGGATCGACAAAACCCTGCGACAGATCCGCCATGGAAGATCGGGCCTCGCCAAAGCTGACGCCAGAACCGTCGGTCAACACATCGGCCTTGTCCAGAGGCAGACCGCCGGACCAGACCGCCGAGCCCGTGGTCACACCGAACCGGCCTTCTTCGTCCTGAAAACTGACGACCGAGATCGGCTGGTCGCTGGACCGCGCGATTTCCAGCGCGGCAATCACGCCGAGCGCACCGTCCAGCCAGCCGCCTTCGGGCTGGCTGTCGGAATGCGACCCCATGAGCAGAGAGCGGCCAGGCGCCAGCCCGAAGAGGTTGCCGACCGGGTCGAAAAGCGGTGTCAGACCCGCATCGGCCATACGGTCCGCCAGCCATTGGCGCGCCGCGATATCCGCTTGGGAATAGGCCGGGCGGATGACCCCTTTGCCCACACCTGAGGCACCGAATTCACGCAGCTTGTGCAGATCCTCCAGAAAACGCGTGTGGTCGACGGCCATGAATCCCTCCGGGCGTGGTTGGTCAGGGCGACCATAGCCAGAAACCGGACAGCTGCGAATGTTTTTCCGGTGAGATCAAGAAACCCCTCTGGTCCCGGCAGGGAACCTGCCCTAAGACTTCGGCGCAAGAGGGAGCGACATGTCACATATCACATTGGTGCGCCACGGGCAGGCAAACACGACGGCGCGCGACGAAGCAAGCTATGACAAGCTGAGCGATCTGGGCCATCAACAGGCCCGCTGGCTGGGCGCGCATCTGCGTGACACCCGCAGCCACTATACACGCGTCTATTGTGGCACCCTGACCCGCCACACCGAGACGGTGACCAGCATGGGATTGACCGATCCTGTCAGCGACGCACGGCTGAACGAGATCGAGTATTTCACCCTTGCACAGTTGTTCGAAGAACAGCACGGCGTCGAAATCCCGACCGATCGCGAGGGATTTGTCGAACACCTGCCCAAAACCTTCGCGGCCTGGGCCAGCGGAAAGATCGAGAACGCGCCGGAATCCTTCGACGCGTTTGAAGCCCGCGTCCGCGATGCATTGCACGAGATCGGGACCGAGGGCGGACCGGCCATTGTCGTGACCTCGGGCGGGTTGATCTCGATGGTGGTGCGGCAGGCGATGGGGTTGGACATCCCGTCGATGGCGCGGGTGGCCCTTGCCATCATGAACACGTCGATGCATCGTCTGCACCCGATTGGCGCACAGCTGAGCCCGGTCCTGTTCAATGCGGTGCCGCATCTGGAAGCACCCGACCGGCAGTTCGCGCAAACCCACCTCTAACCAGATCGGAGATCCCTGATGCAGCTTTATTATGCACCCCGAACCATCTCGGTCGCTGTTGCGATTGCTCTGGAAGAGGCCGGGCTGGACTATGAAGCAATCAAGCTGGACTTTGCCGATGGGGAACAGACAAAACCGGCCTACAAGCAGATCAATCCCAAGGGGCGCGTTCCGGCGCTGGTGGTCGATGGCGGCATCCTGACCGAGACCGGCGCGTTGCTGGAATATATTGCGGTCAAGGCACCCGAGGCCGGGTTGGTACCAGCTGATCCGGTCATGGCCGCCCGCATGCGTGAGGTAATGTTCTATCTGGCCTCGACCATGCATGTGAACCACGCCCACAAGCTGCGCGGGCATCGCTGGGCCGACAAGAAGTCCAGCTGGAAAGACATGACGGACAAGGTCGCGCAAACGATGACTGCATCTTGCGACTATATCTCGTCAAACGGGTTGCGCGGGCCGTTTGTTCTGGGGGACGCGTTCTCTCTGGCCGATGCCTATCTTTATGTGGTTTGCAGCTGGCTGGAAGGCGACGGCGTCGATGTCTCGGCCTTCCCCAGGATCATCGCCTTCCGCGAGGCGATGGAGGCACGGCCTTCGGTTCAGGCGGTGCGCGCTGCCGGGATGCTCTGACAAAAGGAAGTAAGATGACACATCTCTGGGTCAGGGCGGAACAGCGCCCGAACGAGGAACGGGTGGGGCTGACACCCGAAGGGGCCGCGGCACTGATCGCCGCAGGTCTCCGCGTGACAGTCGAAGAAAGCCATGTCCGCGCCATTCCGATTGATGGCTACAAGGACGCTGGCTGTGCAATCGCGGCTGAGAATTCGTGGCCCGAAGCCCCGCTGGATGCGATCATCTTTGGCCTCAAGGAACTGCCCGAAGATGGCACCCCCCTGCCCCATCGCCACATCATGTTCGGCCATGCCTATAAGGGCCAGCATTCGGGTCGCGCGCTGCTGGAGCGGTTCAAGGCCGGGGGCGGTACGCTTTATGATCTGGAATACCTGGTGGGTGAGGATGGCCGCCGGGTTGCCGCCTTTGGCTATTGGGCTGGGTATGCAGGCGCTGCGGTAACGCTCAAGACATGGGCGGCGCAACAACGGGGCGAGGAATGCCCGCCGGTAGGGGTGTATGCAGGCAAAGACGTTCTGAACGCAGAATTGCTGGCCGAGTTGGACGCCACCGGAGCCCCACGCCCCCGCGCCATCGTCATCGGCGCTTTGGGCCGCGTGGGTACGGGGGCCGCAGACCTGTGCGACGCGATGGGCGTCGACGTCACCAAATGGGACATGGCGGAAACCGTCAGCGGCGGGCCGTTTCCCGAAATTCTGGACCACGACCTGTTCCTGAACTGCATTTTCGCGCGCCCCGGAACCCCGGTCTTTGTTCCGCGTGAGGCGTTGACTGCCCCGCGCAACCTGACCGCCATCGGCGATGTCGCCTGCGACCCGGACAGTGATTACAACCCGGTGCCGGTCTATGACCGTGCAACCACATGGGACGCGCCTGCTTTGCGCGTGGCAACCGATCCGGTGATGGACGTGATGGCCATCGATAACCTGCCGTCGATGCTGCCGGTCGAAAGTTCGGAAGATTATGCGGCACAGCTTCTGCCGTCGCTTCTGACCCTGACCGATCTGGACAGCGGCGTCTGGGGTCGGGCAGAAGCGATTTACAAAACACATATCGAAGGGATCTGAGCGATGACGATTCACTGGTGTGGCACCGGCCTGTCGGCCATCCCCGGCCTGCGCCGTCTGATCGAGGGTGGTCGCAAGGTCACCGTCTGGAACCGGACGATCGAAAAAGCCAAGGCCGAGGTTGGGGACCTGACCGACGATATCCGCGCCTTCGACATCGACGCACTGGGTGATGTGCTTGAGAAGGGCGACGTGATCGTGTCCATGCTGCCGGGCGACTGGCACGTACCACTGGCGGAACTGGCGATTGCCAAGCAGGCCAATTTCGTGTCGTCGTCTTACATCGCGCCCGAAATGCGCGCACTGGACGACAAGGCGCGCGAGGCCGGTGTGGCGCTGGTCAACGAAGTTGGTCTGGACCCGGGCATCGACCACCTGATGGCGCATGCGCTGGTCGATGACTATCGCGCCTCGGATGTGTTCGATCCGCAAAACCACCTGAGCTTTATTTCGTATTGCGGTGGCATTCCCAAGATCCCGAACCCGTTCCGCTACAAGTTCAGCTGGTCGCCGTTGGGTGTGCTCAAGGCGCTTCGGTCGCCATCGAAGTCGAT
The DNA here is from genome assembly GCF_056542185.1 of Ruegeria sp. AE4. Taxonomy (NCBI): domain Bacteria; kingdom Pseudomonadati; phylum Pseudomonadota; class Alphaproteobacteria; order Rhodobacterales; family Roseobacteraceae; genus Ruegeria; species Ruegeria sp. AE4. The sequence goes on from NZ_JBQFZK010000018.1 coordinate 4,624, forward strand.
CCGCGACTATGCCCCGCTGGGCGTTGCCCGCCCGTGGGATGCGATCAGCAGCTATATCGCGCCGCTGCCAACGCCGGAAAGTTTCGAGGTCTATCCCAACCGCGACTCGATCCCGTTCAAGGCGCAGTACCAGTTCGAGGATCACTGGCCCGTCAGGAAATTCGTTCGCGGCACCCTGCGCCTGAACGGTTGGGCGGATGCGTGGTCGGACGTGTTCCGTGAAATCGAAACCCTGTCGGGCCCGGAAGGGGATGCGCGTCTGAAAGAGATGTCCGACCAGTTCTGGGGCGAAAACGCCTATGACGAAGGTGAGCCCGACCGCGTGGTGCTGTGTGTTGGATTGAAAGCCGAGAAAGACGGCGTCGAAGTCTGGCACAAGACCTATGTCATGGACGCCTGGGGCGACGAGCGCGGCACAGCAATGGCGCGTCTGGTTTCGATCCCGGTTTCACTTGCCGTCGAGGCCGTTATGAACCGCGCCATCCCGGCAGGTGTTCACGCAGCCCCAAGCGACCCAAAACTGGTACAAGGCTGGATGGCCGAGATCGACCGACTGGCCCAGCACTTACAGATCGTGGATCATACGGCCTGATCGCACCCAAAAAGCCATTCCAGAGTTTCTGGAATGGCTTTTTGAACAACATGATCGAGTGGGATCACAGGTTTTCAAACAGCGGGTGCGGAACTACCGATGTTGCCCTGCTCGCCACTTACCTGGGCCAGTTAACGGCGGGCAGGATTTGCCCGACGCAATCGCCAAAGCCGATCTGGAAGCCTTCGCCCTTGGCCGCACCGCGCAGGGTCAGGGTGTCTCCGTCTTCGATGAAAGTCCGGGTTTCGCCGGTATCGAGCGTGAAGGGCTCGCGACCAGCCCAGCTCATCTCCATCAGAGAACCGTATTCCGTCTTGGTTGGGCCTGAGATCGTGCCAGACCCCAGAAGGTCGCCCACATTCATCGCACAGCCGTCGATGGCGTGGTGGCAGAGCTGTTCGGCGGCCGAGTAATACATGCGGGAGTAGTTGGTTTCGCCAACGACGCTCGCCTTCTCGGCTCCATCAGGCTGCATCAGCACCTGAAGCTCAATGTCGTAAAGGCCGTCCTTTGAGCCGTCGAGGTAGGGCAGAAGCTTTCTCTCGCGTTCGGGCGTTGGCACACGGAACGTTTCCAACGCGGCGGCGGTCACGATCCAGGGGCTGATCGAGGTGCCAAACGCCTTGCCCTGAAACGGTCCAAGCGGCTGGTATTCCCAGCCTTGGATGTCACGCGCGGACCAGTCGTTCAGCAGCACATAGCCGAAGATCATGTCGTCGGCTTCATCCACGGTGATCGGCTGGCCTAACTCGGACGGTTTGCCAACAATGGCGCCCATTTCCAGCTCGATATCCAGACGCATCGAGGGGCCAAAGCTGGGCATCTCGGCGTCGGGCGCTTTGCGCTGACCGTTCGGGCGGTGAATCGGCGTACCCGAGATCACAACCGAGGACGCGCGACCATTATAACCGATCGGAATGTGCAGCCAGTTGGCCGGCAGTTCGGGCGAGCCGCGCAGGATCGCGCCCATGTTCGCGGCGTGCTGACGACCGGCATAAAAGTCGGTGTATTCGGACACAAGGAACGGCATGTGCAGCTCGGCATCGGCTTGGGCGACCAACAGAGGCTCAACAGTGTCACGTTCGGTCGAAGCCTCGCCCAGCAGCTGTTCCAGACGGGCGCGCAGGGCGGCCCATGCGTCCGATCCCTGCTCCATCAATTCATTCCAGAAGGGCACGTCGAAAACGGGTTCATCACCAATCTCGATCAGGCCAGCTTCTTCGGCAGCGTGCATATCAAGGATCATATCCCCGATGGCCACGCCACAGCGCGGTGCGCTGTCTGAGGTCGAAAACACACCATAAGGCAGGTTGTTCAGGGGAAAGGGGGTCTCGGCAGAGTTCGCGCTGTCCACCCATGACTTTTTCAGTTGGCTCATGTGATCCTCACTCGGCATCCGGCTGTACCTCGGGTCGCGCATCGGCGAAGGCGGACAGGGCCAGACAGGTTTCTTCGATTTCGGTCAGACGCGCAAAGGGCGTCATGTCCACACCCCAGCGATGCCCGTTGTAAAGCTGCGATACAAGGCAGATATCCGCAAGCGATGGCATGTCGCCAAAGGCAAAGCGGGTGCCTTGGGGCAGCATAGCCTGAAACGCGGTCAGACCTTCGTTCATCCAGTGGACCATCCAGTCCACACTTTCCGCTTTGCTGTGCCCCATCCCGTCCAAATGTTGAACAACGCGCAGGTTGTTCACCGGATGGATGTCCAGCGCAATCACATGCGCCGCCGCCATCACCTTGGCCCGCGCAATCGGGTCGTCCGGCAGAAGCGCCGGGTCGGGATAGGCGCGGTCAAGATAATCAAGGATAGCCAGAGATTGGGTCAACTTGGTGCCATCCTCAAGCTCTAACACAGGGACGCCCTTGCCGGGGTTCATCGCTTGATAGGCTGCGCTTCTTTGCTCGCCTTTCACCAGATTGACCGGGCAGCTTTCGAACGGCACACCCTTCAGGTTTAATGCAATACGCACCCGATAGGATGTGGTCGATCTCCAATAGGTATATAACTTAAGACCCATCATTTCTTACCCGGAGTCCCGTCGAACTTCTTCTCAAGGCTGTCCCAGCAGTCGCTCTGTCCGTCGTCAGGGTTTTTGGGACCAAAGGCTGCCTAAACTAGAGGAGGGTTTGGCTCATCTGGTTGGTTTGATTATGCGGCCTGTTTGCGATGATGCAAGCGCCGGGCTTCGAATGTGTTTTGTTTGATCCTTTCGCTTTTTTAGAGAATGGCTTTGTCTCGGCCGAAGTAGACGTCGGCGGGCGTGACGTTGTTGATACTCTCGTGGAAGCGCTGATGATTGTAGTGATCGACGAAGGCCGTGATCTGGGCTTCAAGATCACCGGGTAGGAAGTAGTTTTCCTGCAAGATGCGGTTCTTGAGGGTCTGGTGCCAGCGTTCGATCTTGCCTTGAGTCTGCGGATGATACGGCGCACCGCGAGAGTGCTTCATCCCTTTGTCCTGCAACCATTCAGCCAAGTCACCGGACACTTAACTTGAGCCGTTGTCGCTGAGCAGACGTGGCTTGTGAACGACATGAACTTGATCGCAACCCGAAGCCTGCAACGCCAGATCCAGAGTATCCGTCACATCCTGCGCCCGCATGTTCGTGCAAAGCTTCCAAGAGACGATATAGCGGCTGTAATCATCCAGAACCTTGCTGAGATAAAACCAGCCTCATCCCAGCACCTTGATGTAAGTGAAGTCCGTCTGCCAGAGTTGGTTGATGGCCGTCGTCTTATGCTGGAACTCATCTGCTGCCTTGAGCACGATGAACGCCGGGCTGGTGATCAGGTCATGCGCCTTGAGCGTGCGATAGACCGTGGATTCCGACACAAAATAGCGTTCCTGATCGGTGAAGGTCACCGCCAACTCGCGTGGCGACAGCTCTGTCTCCTTTAGCGCAAGATCCACAACCTTACGCTTCACGTCGGTGGGAACGCGGTTCCAGACGTGCTTTGGCTTGGGAGATTGATCCGCGAGACCAGCTTCGCCACGTTGCAGGTACCGGTCATACCAGCGGTAAAATGTGGTGCGGGGAATGCTCAGTTTGGCCAGTGTCCGACGCGCCGACAGATGACTTTCTTCCACCAGCCTAATGATCTCCAACTTCTCTGATGCGGCATACCTCATTCGTGGTCGTCCCCATCCCCGAGCATGCTTTTTTTGAGAAGACGCAGCTCAAGCGTCTGTTCAGCGACCACTTCCTTGAGGTCTTTTACCTCACGGCGCAACTCTTTGACCTCGTCCGTGTTCGCAGCCCGGGCTGTATCGCCAGCCAAGCGCTTCTTCCCGGCCTCCATGAAGTCCTTGGACCATTTGTAATACAGGCCCTGGGATATACCCTCGCGACGGCACAGCTCCGCGATACTGTCCTCGCCACGCAGCCCATCAAGCACGATCCTGATCTTCTCTTCGCTGGAATACTGCTTGCGTGTTGCCCGCTTGATATCTTTGACGATCTTCTCGCCAGGGCTCCTCGTTGTCTTTCTCATCGTCCACTCCTTGGTGGTTACGATGACCCAGAAACTCTCTCTTATCAAATTGGCCTAAATGGTCCCATATGCGCTGACGTTAGACACATGGCCCCGACGGTTGTAACGGGGGTTCACCCCACCGATCGGCTGGCAACGGATGAAGTGTTTGGCCCGGTTCTTGCGGTCATTCCCTTTGACACCGAAGAAGAGGCAATCAAAATTGCCAATGGAACCGATTACGGTCTGGCATCCGCAGTATGGACGTCGAACTTGTCGCGCGCCCACCGCATGATCCGGGCCATTCAGGCAGGGGTTGTCCATGTAAACACCTATGGAGGGGCCGACACAACGGTTCCATTGGGTGGCGTCAAGCAGTCTGGCAACGGTCATGACAAATCGCTGCACGCCTTTGACAAGTATTTCGAGCTGAAAACAGCTTGGATCAAACTTTGAACCTGAAAGGCGGCCTATGACCAATCGAACTATTCTTGTCGTTGGGACCTATGACACCAAAGATGATGAACTGAACTTCATCTCTGACGTGATCCGTGAACAGGGTGGATTGGTGAAAACCATGGACATCAGTGTGCTTGGCGACCCCAGTCACCCCACTGATTACTCCAAGCATCAGGTGGCAGAGGAGGGTGGCCACACAATACAGGAAGCCATTGATGGCGGTGACGAAAACCTTGCGATGCAGATCATGGCCAAAGGTGCAGCCCTGCTGGTTGCACGGCTGCACCATGAGGGCGTGTTCGATGGCGTTTTGGTTTTGGGCGGTTCAATGGGGACCGATCTGGCCCTTGATCTGTGCTGTGCCTTGCCCATTGGTGTGCCTAAATACATCGTCTCAACTGTCTCTTTCTCGCCGATGATCCCGCCCGAGCGGCTGCCGGCAGACGTTCAGATGATCCTTTGGGCTGGTGGTCTTTACGGGCTTAACTCGGTCTGCGAAGCCTCTCTCCGGCAAGCTGCTGGCGCGGTTCTGGGGGCCGCACGCGCTGCCCGTCCGATGAAGAAAGACCGCCCTCTAATCGGGATGACATCCTTCGGCAAAACAGTCTTGCGCTATATGGTGCACCTGAAGCCCGCCCTTGAGGCGCGCGGGTTTGAACTGGCCGTTTTCCATGCTACGGGCATGGGAGGGCGCGCATTTGAAAGCCTTGCTTCAAAAGGTGAATTCGCCGCCGTTTTGGACTTTGCACCGCAAGAAGTCGGCAACCACATGTTGGGATCAGCCATCAGCGCCGGCGAAGATCGCATGACCAATGCGGGCAAGGCCGGTGTGCCGCAGATTGTTTCGATTGGGTGTTATGATCTAGTCGATTTGGTAGGCTGGCATCCCGTTCCTCCAGCGTTGGCGGATCATGACCTTCATAACCACAACCGACTAATTACTGCGGTCAGCATGAGCGCCGAGCAAAGGCGCGAGATGGCACGCACCATGTGCGCAAAACTTTCTGAAGCAACCGGCCCGACTGTTCTGCTTGTGCCGCTCAGAGGCGGTAACGAATGGGACAGGGCCGGGGCGATTTTGGAAGATGTAGAGGGACTTGCAGGATTCATCGAAGAGCTGAGAAAAAACTGTCCGGAAAACGTAACACTTGTGGAAATTGACAGCCACATCAACGATGTCGAGTTTTCAGACAAGACCTTGGAGATTCTGGATACCTGGCGCTCTGATCATGTGATCTGATTGGGTTGCCCGACTATTCAACGTGAACGTCACAATCTGAACGAGCGCCCCAGCAAAAGCTGCGATATCCGCGCTCGGAGAGAGTTCGTTGTTTTGAAGGGTCGCGGCAAGATTTGCGTGAAACCGCTCTTCAACTTGCTCGACAAAGCTGCGCGCAATGTTACACGCCGCCCCAAACGCTGTTTTAGTCACACCGACAATTGAAAGGACCGCATGACTTTGCCTTGCCCGCCTGCCATTAGACTGGCGATTGCGCCGTCACGAACTTCCAGTTCAACCTGAATCAAACTGGGCGAAGGGGTTTCCATGAACATGCCCTGTTCAATCAGAAACCCGTGCTGACGGCGGTGACCCAGGTCGTGCAGGACACAGGCCAGCGGCCCTGCGGCCATTCCCGTCGCGGCCTCTTCATCAATGGCATATCGGGGGGCGAACATGCGTGCAGTAGCGTCGCGCCCGTCCGAGCATTGGGCCGTTGTGAACACATAATATCCTATCAGGTCCAGACGGTCGCTGATCGTTTTGATCTGCTCGAAATCGGGTTTGATCGAAGCCAGAGTTTCCCTGTCAGCTACTCCGATCACGACAAAACTGTTGCCGGTATTGACCAGAACGGGCGGCATTTCGTGATCCAGATTGCTCGGGGACAACCCCAAAGAGCCCAAAACGTCCTGCAAACTGACACCCTGAGAGGTCCAATCTTCTGGCGTTTCATATCTAGGGGCCAACTGTTCCATAAACGCGGCACCATCCTTGATCAGAATCCGGCGCGGGCCGTCCACAGTTTCTTTTGAGGTTACAGGATCAGGAATACGGCCAAGTGCTTCCAGATGGGAAAAAGCGGCAATGGTCGCATGGCCGCAATGCGCGATCCTGCGGTTCGGGGTGAAGAAGTCCAGTTTGAAACCTTCGGTCGCGGATTGCGAGACAAAAGCGGTTTCGGACAGGCCAACCTGTGACGCGACCTTCAGCATCTGCGCCTCGGTTAACCCGTCGGCATCCAGAACAACCCCAGCAGGGTTGCCCCCTAGCCCGTTGTCCACAAAACCGTGCACGATCTGAACAGTCACGTTTTGGCCGATGGCTTGGCTTACATTCATGGCATTTCTCCCATTTCCTGCGGGCGCTTTTGCCTTAGCGGAGTGATTGTGTCTTCGCCTGAGACATAGTGTGTTTCAATTGTTGGCAGAATGATATTAAGCTTGAATTTATTATTCACTATTTTGGAATAATTACATGGACAAGTTTCGCGCGCTTCTGGTCTTTTCGAAGGTGGCCGACCTGGGTGGCTTTGCTGCTGCTGCGCGCAACCTGAACATGTCGCCACCGGCTGTGACGCGCACCATTTCGGTACTGGAGGGCGAGTTGGGCGTCCGTTTATTCGTAAGAACGACACGATCTGTCATGTTGACCGAAAGCGGGCGCAGATTTCTGGAAGATGCCAAGCGCATTCTCGTTGATCTGGAACAGGCAGAAAACGCTGCGGTCGGGACCTATGCGGAACCTAAAGGATTGCTCAACCTCACTTCGTCTGTGTTGTTTGGCAGATTGTTCATCACACCAATTCTTGCTGATTTTCTGGGGCACTATCCCAAAATCGAGGCGCGAACGCTGTACGTGGACCGGATCGTGAATTTAATAGACGAAGGTGTGGATGTTGGCGTCAGGATAGGTCCGCTTGCGGATTCCAGCCTTATGGCGATGCGTTGCGGTTCTGTCAGACAGGTTGTTTTTGCAGCACCCGAATACCTTGAACAAGCAGGCGAACCCGAAAGCCCGGATGACCTGAACAGACATGTCCTGATCAATTCCCTAGCCCTGTCGCCGTCAGGCCAGTGGCAGTTTGACCACCTGGGCAACCCGAAGCTTGTGCGTGTTCATCCACGGATCAGCATGAATACCAACGATGCTGTAATCGAAATGGCACTTCGCGGTCAGGGTCTGGCCCGGCTTTTGTCCTATCAAGTCGCACCATATCTGGCGGACGGACGGCTAAAGGCAGTGTTATCTGATTTTGAACCGGCTCCTGCACCGGTTCACATCGTGCACCACGAAGGGCGGATGGTGTCCGCAAAGATTCGCGCATTTGTCGATTTTGCCGCAAGCCGCCTGAAACGTGAGGCAGCACTGGAATACTGAAGCGTCGAACTTCGACCTGCCACTCTTACTGCAGCTTGGGGAGGTTTCTGTGTCGGCAGGCGGCCGAGGGCGTCGCACTTTTCCTAAGACGTATATGCAATCGTAGGAACGACTTAGGAATAACAGCGAGAGGAACTGAGGAGTTGGTGTCTGACGCCTAAAAACTCGAACTACTCAAATACAAGCCGGTGAGTTTCGATTGAAAGCTGGAATGGCGAAATCATTCCGGCCGGTGAACGCTATCCCAACAACACAATGCAAACGAAACGAACAAAAGGCACGTATGTCCTTGCTCTGGTGGTTTGAGCTTCATTTGCCCACGCAGGATCACGTCAAATCACCCAGTGGGGCCAAAACTTTCGGTGTGAATATGTTCCGGAGAGATGCCGCGGCGTTCCAGATCGGCCTGGATCTCGGCCATGAAACTGACAGGGCCGCACAGAAAGTAATGCGCGCTGGCATCGTTGATCAGTTGCGCCAGAAGCGCCCCATCGACACGGCCATGCGAGTCATAGTCCATTCCGAACTCATCCTCTGGCGTTGGTTGGCTATAGGCCACATGCGTCGTGATCCCCGGCCGCCTAGAGGCCAGATCGTGAACTTCACCGGCCATTGGATGGTGCTGACCGTCCCGAGCACCGTGGATGAACCAGACAGGGCGGTTGCCGCGCTCGTCTGCGACCTTATTCAGAATGCTCAACATCGGTGTGATACCAACACCTGCGCTGACCAGAACCAATGGGCACCGGTCGCAAGTCATTGTGAAATCACCCGCTGGCCGACGGCTGTTGATGATTGCGCCCAGTTCCAGATGATCGTGCAGAAACTGCGATGCGATCCCTTTTGGCTCACGCTTGACCGTAATCCGATAGCGATGATTGTTCGGTCCGTTACTGAGCGAATAGGTCCGGCGCACCGGTTCGGCGATCCCTGGAATTTCAAGCTCGATTGGCAGGTATTGCCCGGGCTCGAACCCAGCCAAGTGGCCACCGTCGCGAGCTTCGAAAACAAACGAGGCGACATCGACGCTTTCACGGATCTTTTCGATCAGGCGGAGCGATCGGACAGAATCTGCATCCGAAGTCCATCTGAGGCTGACTGCCGCGCGGATTTCCACGACCTCGTCAATCTCCAGTGTCACCAGCCGCCGCGCCCCCGGGAAATTTGTGATCTCATCGCTGGCCCAGTCGATCGAGGCGACGCCGGTCAGTTGCAGCAAGCTGCCGCTTTCGAAATCGACGAACAGAAATCCCGCCCTTGGGTCGAGCAACAGGTTGCCGATAGTGTTGAAGTGGTTATTGCCGGCATAGTCGGGAAACCGCAGCCGCCGGTTGTCCAGAACCTGCACGAAACCACGGTCGCCACCACGATGGGACACATCCATCCCGTAAGTCGGGCTTTCGCCCTCTTCGCGATAGCCGCTGGCGATAAAGAAAGTATCGGCTGTTTCGATCCACCGGACCTGATCCGGCGTCAAGTATTGGCCGAGTGTTGTCGGTCCGGGCCTCGAGTCATCAACCCGGTGCCACGCGCGTTCACGGATATACTGCGGGCAGTTGCCAAAGGTCTGGTCAACGTGAAAATCAAAACCGGTCGGAGTGACGCGTCCGGCGCGGCCATTGATACGGTTGCGCCGACGCGTGGCCAGTTCAATACCAAGGATGCCAACATCGCTTTTGGGGTGAAGGGCACCGTGCAATGCATCGCCTTGGGCTGGCAAGGCAGTAATGGAAAGCGTTTTGTTATCTGGTGCAGAGACGAACCCGTCTGGCCCTTCCAATAACGTAACCCAGGGCCGACCTTGCGCATCGCGCGCGGCCATCACAAGAAACGGCAGGGCGGTATGAAAATCCCGATGCTGTTCGGGCATGTGGTCGCGGACAACTTTCCGTGCCCAGTGTTCAATGTCGCGGACACCCAGCCGCGCCTGCGCCATGTGTTCACCCCGATGAAAAGGGGAAGTGCTGCTGTCGCTGGGTTCGATGGAAATCATGGGGTCTCTCCTGGGGCGGCAAAGTTTGGACGCATGCGCCCGGTCCTGACGGCCGGGCGCGCTCTGGTGTCAGGCGGCGAGGCCGACCTTGGTGCTTTGCATGGCCACAAAGCCGGGCAACGCCTCAACCCGGGCCAGCAGGGCGCGGATATTGGGATAATCATCCAGTGAAACGTTTCCCTCAGGCGCATGGGCCGTATAGCTGTAGATCGCGACATCAGCGATGGATGGGCTGGTTCCGACCAGCCAGTCGCGTCCGTTCAAATGCGCCTCAAGCCGGTCAAAGGCGGATTTGGCGATGGCCTTGGCACGTTCTGCATCCAGTTGAGCGCCAAAAACGGTGATCAATCGTGCTGCCGCAGGGCCGTGGGCGATGTCGCCGGCGGCCAGCGACAAGAACTTCTGAACTTCCGCCTCGCGCACCGGATCAGTCGGCAGCCAATCAGGCGCGTATTTCCGCGCAAGGTACACGAGGATAGAGTTGGAGTCGGCGATCGCGATTTCACCGTCCTCAATCACCGGCACCTGCCCGGCAGGGTTCAGGGAAAGAAACGGCTCTTTCTTGTGTTCGCCAGACAGCAGGTCGACATCGATCAGCTCGTGATTGATGCCGCCAAGCTTGGCGAATAGTTCCACCCGGTGTGAATGCCCGGACAAGGGATGACGGTGGATACGGATTGCGTTTGGCATGTCTGTTTCCTTTCGGAGGAGTTTCTTGGGAGCGAGCTGGCGATGTTCGTCAGCGGTCACTGGCTAGAACATGGCAAAACCTTTCTTAGTTATAATCCTGCGTTTTATTCAGTAACTATGAACAAATTGGGTATAATTGACCAAACACCAACCTGACGAAGGAGCGCTGCGTTGGATACAATTGACACGATGCGGGCATTTATGGCGGTTGCTCATGAGGGATCGTTCACTGCCGCGGGGCGGCGGCTGGGCCTGTCTACCAAACTGGTCAGCAAGTATGTTGCCCAGTTGGAGGCCAAGCTATCGACGCAGCTGTTCAACCGGACAACCAGAAGCGTTTCGTTGACGGACGTCGGCATCGCGTACCTTGAACGCTGCCGCCCGATCGTGGAACAAATCGACGAGCTGGAAGACCTTGTTCAGGAGCGGCAATCGGCACTGGCCGGGCCAATCCGAATAACCGCACCAACCGGGTTCGGCAGCATCAACCTGACTCAGGCTTTGGCTTCGTTTCTGCGGGCGCATCCGAAGGTCGATATCGACCTTAAACTGTCGGACTCGCGCGTGGCGCTTGTTGAAGAGGGGTTCGATCTTGCCATACGGATCGGGGTGTTGCGGGATTCGACCCTGATTGCGCGGAAGCTGTCCGATATGCCGCTGATCGTCTGCGCGTCGCCTGATTATCTAGCGGAAAGGGGGCGTCCGGGTGATCCGATGGCACTGGCCACACATAACTGCCTGATTGACGAAAATCCGGCCGACGCAACAGCATGGAGGTTTCGAGCCGGGACAAGGGATATTGTGGTCAAGGTGGCGGGAATGTTTCATGCCAATGCCCCGGCGGCGATTGCCAACATGGCGATCGCCGGGCTGGGTATTGCGCGTTGCCCGCACTATGTGATTGCCCGCAGTCTGGAAGAGGGTACCCTAGAGCACCTGTTTCAGGACTATGAAACGGAAAACTTCGGCCTCTATGCGCTCTATCCACCCAATCGTCACCTGACGACCCGGGTGCGCGCGTTGATTGATTTTCTGGCGCAGCATTTTCGATCAGGCTGACATCCAGCAACTGAAACGGATCCACAGTCCAGCCACAACCGTGGCGGTTGTTCCGCAAATTCTTGAGAACGTTAGGCAGAACTTTCGTTTTGGTGCATGAGATGAAGAGTATTTCCCGCTTTGTCTAAAGCGCGGTAGAGATACATCCACTTTCCATGGACATGCACACGGACCTATATGGCGTCCATGCGCCAAGAATTCAGTGTAGGACGCTTCATCGATTGCGCGCGGTACGATCACCGGTGAAAACCGCTTGACCCACATGTTCTATGTAGCATGGTCCACGCGCAATCCCCGTTCAGCAATGATTTCCTCAAGGCCGCGACAGAAAACTGTCTACCTCAGTAGAAATACACGGCTTACAAAGCCGCACCTTTGGGAAAGTGGCGGCTTTTCAAGAAGATCACATAGAAACCTATTCGCAGCGGCTTCGAAGGCAAAGAGAAACCGAATACAGACTTTCACCAACCTCGCTCGAAAGCTTGACACCCCCGTCGCTGTTAGTCTGCCTTGGCGGGCAATATCCGGCGCCGCCAGACGCAGGCACCGGGCAGCGATGATGTCGCGCGGTCTACATCAGATCGTTTTCCACGTCTTCCGCAGATATCCCCAGTGCGTCCAGACCATTCTCAAGGTGGTCAGACATGTGCGGTGTTCCGATCAGGTAGTCTGCACAAGGGGTCGATGCCTCAGACTTGGCGGTGGCGATGGCCTCGGCCAGATCTTCCGCAAAAAAGCTCTCGCGCCCGATCCACATGATGGCGACCAGTTCGGCCTGCTCGTCTTCGCTCATGCGGTCGATGAACGCCCGCAATTCGCCCTCGGCCCGGTTCAGCTCGCGGCCCATCATGGCGACCTGGGCGACTTTTCTTGCCGAGATTTCCAACATCTCTTCGACTCCTCGTGTTCGCGGTTGTTACGCCATCACAACCACTGGCAGGCGCCTGCGTCTTTGATCTTGAACAAACAGGCTGGTCACTGCCCCACACGCGATACTGGATGATCAGGCACAGGTTCCTTGCGAAACGGACGGAAGGCAGCTTTTTTCAGCCACAACCTGAAGGCCTGCCATAAGATCAGCGCAAAAGTGCGCCGCGAACCGAATGGGCGACGCAGAAAAGACCAAAGGATCACCCGGCTGGTCAATGGCTGGCGCGGTCCGGTCAGTGTCGCGATCAACCCGCCACCCGCGCGCGTGTAGTCGATCCACACACCAACCCGATCCGGGCTGTAGTCGAAGCGGAACGTATAGCTGCCTTCAATCTTCTGGAAGGGCGAGACATGCATCACCTTTTCGGCCGCCAATCGGTCGGTTGGTTCGATGGTTGAAAAATCCGGCTTATGGCACAGATAACTGTGGCGCGTTCCAAAGGTGTTCGTCACCTCGGCCACCACGGCGTAAAGCTGATCATCGCGGTCAAAGCAAAACCAAAAACTGACGGGATTAAAAACGTGGCCCAGCACCCTTGGCTGGGTCAGCAGCATGACCTGCGCGGGTTGCGGAATGTCCATCTCGGCAAATCGCGCGCGCAGCCAGGCGGCACCATGGCCTTGACCTGGCTCTCCTCCGTGATCGCGGGTTCGCCAGTTGGTGACATTTGTCCGGTCCATTGAAAACAGAAAAGGCGTGGTCAACCGGGCTTCGGGATCAAACAGGATGTAATCGACAGAATACCGGAAGGCGTTGTCGATTGCCCCCTTGCGGCCGTGATAGGTGTGGCCTGCAACATGATCTATCGTTTTTACCATCCGATATCTTCTGGTCCTTGCACAACCGCCAGAGCAGTCGTGATTTCTTTTTTGCCGCTGGTGTTCATATTACGAGACTTGGCCGGGAGCGGATCAAAATGTTCCGATAAAGTGATCCGGCTTGGGACATGCGCCGTAATATGGTTATGTTTACCGAGACCAACACAGCGACCTTGGACGAACCAGCGGTTGAAACACCCGCCCCTCAACCTTGGCGCGTCCACAAACGCATCAAGGGTAGGCGGGTGAACGAAATCAACAGCAAGCGCGAGACCAGGGCCGAATGGGTGGACCACGTCAGACGCATCCGGGATGCGCAGGATCAGGCGGCATTTGCCGAGCTGTTCCAGCACTTCGCGCCGCGTATCAAGGCGTTCCTGATGAAGTCAGGGGCTGATGCCACCATGGCAGAAGAATGCGCGCAAGAAGTGATGGCGACCTTGTGGCACAAGGCCCACCTGTTCGACCCGACGCGTGCCACCGTGGCCACATGGGTGTTCACCATCGCTCGGAACAAGCGCATTGACGTGCTGCGCAAGCAACGCCGCCCTGAACCCGAAGATCTGGGTTGGGGGCCCGAGGCTGAGCCTGATCAGGATGACGTCATCGCGCTGCAACAGGAAACTGCGCAACTGCGCACCGCCTTGAAAGCGTTGCCGGATGCACAGCGGGACCTGATTGAGAAGGCATATTTCGGCGACCTGAGTCACCGGGAAATTGCGTCACAAACCGGGTTGCCGCTGGGAACGATCAAATCACGCATACGGCTGGCGCTGGACCGCTTGCGCCACGCGATGAACTGAGATGAGTAAGATGAGCAAGTTGATCAAACATCACCTGACAGATGACCTGCTGATGGCCTATGCCGCAGGCGGTCTGCCCGAAGCCTTCGATCTGATGGTCGCCACGCATCTGTCCCTGTGCGACCACTGCCGCGCGCGCGCAGAAAGCTATGACGCCGTTGGCGGGCATGTTCTGGACGAGCAGAGTGAGGGTGTCAGCATGAGTGAAACTTCACTGGCGGCCACGATGGCTTTGATCTCCCAAGGTGCTCCGGCGCCCAAGCCCGTTCGCCCGGGATGTGCAGTTCTGCCGGCCCCGTTGCAGGATTACGTGGGCGGAACAGTCAAGGACATCCGCTGGAGGTCGATAGGTATGGGCGTCAAACAGGCGATCCTGCCGACCACCAAAGACGCCACCGCCCGCTTGCTTTTCATTCCGGCCGGTGCTGCCGTGCCGGATCACGGCCACAACGGCATGGAGCTGACAATGGTTCTGCAAGGGGCTTTCTCGGACGAGGTTGACCATTTTGCCCGTGGCGATGTTGAAATCGCCGACGAGGATCTGGAACACACACCTGTCGCGGATATCTCGGAAGACTGCATATGCCTAGCGGTTACGGATGCGCCGCTGAAGTTCAACAAGCTGATGCCGCGCCTGTTCCAGCCCTTTCTGCGTATCTGAACCCTTGCAGGCGCTGGCCCATCAAAACCGGCCCGGTGCCGGTTCAGTTCTTCAACAGGATGTTCAGCCTTCGTGACGTGCCAGCGGCACAACCTCTGTTTCAGTATCGGGCGCGATTTCTTCGAAGTCGAAATTATCCAGCCGCTGCGCCCGGCGGCCGGCCTTTTCGGCACTAATCTTGATTTCCGAGATATCCTTGGCCGCCTGACCGAAGTGACGGTCGAGGTTTGAAACGCGGTCGCCCAGACGGTCCACATCCTTGTGCAGCAATCCCAGTTCTTTGCGGATCGCACCGGCCTGTTCACGCATGCGCGCATCTTTCAGGATCGCCCGCATCGTGTTCAGCGTGGCCATACAGGTGGTGGGCGAGACGATCCAGACCCGGGCAGCAAACCCTTCGCGCACCACATCGGGCAGGCGGGCGTGCAGCTCGGCATAGATCGCTTCGGACGGGACGAACATCAGGGCACCGTCAGCGGTTTCCCCGTCGAGGATGTATTTCTCGGAAATCGCCTTGATATGCACTTTCACGGCAGCGCCAAAAGCCCTCAGGCATCTTTCAACATCTGCCTTGCTCTGCGCGGCGGCAAGTGCCTCGAAATCCTCAAGCGGGAATTTCGCGTCAATCACGATCGGGCCGGGCGGATTCGGCAGATGCACCAGGCAATCCGCGCGCCTGCCGTTCGACAAGGTGGCTTGCAGCGAATAGCTGTCCGCGGGCAGCGCCTTGGACACGATATCGTTCAGCTGAATCTCACCAAACATCCCGCGCCGCTGCTTGTTCGACAGGATATCCTGAAGGCTGAGAACATCGCCCGACAGTTTCGTGATATTGTCCTGCGCCTTGTCGATGGCGGCCAGACGTTCCTGCAGCTGCGTCAGTGATGTCGCCGTCTGTTTTGACGAACCGTGCAGGGTTTCCTTCATCCGTTCCTGCATCTCGGCCAGCGCGCGAGCCGATTTCATCGCGTTATCCGCTAGCCGGTCATTCATCTGCTGCTGAACCGAGGACAAGCGTGCCTCGACCGTCTGGATCACCTGCACCTGCGCGTTGGCCTGCGTGTCCGAGACATGCTGCAAGCCGCCGCGCAACTGTTCCTGCCCCTGCCCCAGCTGCTGCACATGCTGACCCAGAAGCGCCATCTGCCGCGCCAGCGGTTCCGCCATCCGGGCCGAGCGATTGGCTGCGCGCAACGACAGGAACAGCAGCAGCAGGATCAGCGCGACTGTTCCGCCCGCAACCAGAATCACGGGATCATTCAGCGCTATTTCAATACCTGCAATCTGGATCATGGGGTTCAGTATGTTCTCGTTTTGTTTCTGTCTTCTTAAGGCCTGTTTGACACCAAATCAACTGCGCCCGAACAGGCGTTCGATATCGCTTAGCTTCAGTTCCACATATGTGGGTCGCCCGTGATTGCACTGGCCGGAATGCGGCGTCGCCTCCATCTCGCGCAGCAGGGCGTTCATTTCCTCGGCCCGCATCCGGCGGCCGGACCGGACCGAGCCGTGGCAGGCAACCCGGCTGAGGATCGCCTCGATCCTTGCCTGCACCATCTGTGTTTCGCCCTGATCGGCCAGTTCGTCGAGGATATCCAGGATCATCGCGCGCGCATCGACCTCGCCCAGAATGGCCGGGGTTTCGCGCACGGCAATTGCGCCTCCGCCAAAGGGTTCGATGGTCAGCCCCAAACGGGACAGATCATCACAGACCGCCATCAGACGGGCGCAGTCGCCTTCGGACAACTCAACAATCTCAGGGATCAAAAGTGCCTGCGCCGCGACGCCTGTCTCGGCCATCTGTGTTTTCAGCTTTTCATAGACCAGCCGTTCATGCGCGGCGTGCTGATCAACGATCACCATTCCATCGGCAGTCTGGGCGATGATGTAGTTTTCATGCACCTGCCCGCGCGCAGCGCCCAGCGGAAGGTTTTGCGCATCAGGCTCCTGACCCTGTGATACGGGTGCAACCGGGGTCGGATCGACAATGCTGCCGCTGTAATCATGCGCCAGTTCCGCAAAACCCGGAGCCTGCGCCCGGTACGCGGCCTGGCGCGCTGCGGGCGACGGGCGATCCATCTGATAGACCCGCGCTGGTGCAGACTGCGCAGGCTCCGGTCTCATTGCACCCAGGGTCGCATTGGCCACGGTCGATGACGCACGATGCCCTACCTCGGCCAAAGCGTGGCGCAGGCTGGACACGATAAGCCCGCGCGCAACGCCGGGATCGCGGAACCGGACCTCGGACTTGGCAGGGTGAACGTTCACGTCAACCAATGTCGGGTCGCAGTCGATGAACAATGCCGCGGCCGGGTGACGGTCCCGGCTGAGGAAATCGAAATAGGCCGCCCGCAAAGCGCCGGTCAGCATCTTGTCGCGCACGGGACGCCCGTTGACGAAAAGGTACTGCGCCACCGCAGCGCCACGGGAATAGGTCGGCAGGGCCGCATAACCAAAAAGCCTGAGACCGTCGCGCGTGGCATCGATCCGCAGCGCATTCTCGGCAAACTCGCGCCCTATCACACGGGCAAGACGGGCGTGCAGGGCATCAAACAGGTCGCCATTCTCGCGATCCGCGCGGAAGATAACACGGCCTTCGCCACCGCCCGAGACATCGCGCAGGGTAAATGTGACGGATGGTTCGGCCATCGCCAGCCGTTTCACCATGTCCGTGATCGCCTGCGCCTCGGCCCGGTCGGTGCGCATGAATTTCAGCCGTGCGGGGGTGGCGAAAAACAGATCGCGCAGCTCGACCACCGTGCCCGCGCGCAGGGCGGCAGGCTTGACCGAACCCATCTTGCCACCCGCAACATGGATCTGCGCCGCGTCCGCACCGGGCACGCGACTGGTTATGGTCAGGCGTCCGACAGCCCCCAACGAGGGCAAAGCTTCGCCTCGAAACCCGAAGGTGTGGATATTCAGCAGGTCCGATCCGTCGATCTTTGATGTGGCATGGCGCGACAGGGCAAGCGGCAAATCTTGGGCCGGGATACCGCAGCCATCGTCGGTCACGCGGATCAGTGTCTTTCCCCCGTCGGCGATTTCGACGGCTACACGCGCGGCCCCGGCATCAAGTGCATTCTCGACCAGTTCCTTGACCGCCGAGGCCGGGCGTTCCACCACTTCACCCGCCGCAATACGGTTGATGGCAGCATCGTCAAGCTGTCTGATCACGGGGCGATTTTCGCTGATATTGGGGTTTGTTTGCGCCATACCCCTAGACCTAGCACAACCGCGCACGATTCTGCCACCGGTTTGAGCATGTCTTCTGATCGGAAAGTGGCGCCCGGATGGCCGTGAATGAATCCCCATTCCGTACCATCCGGGCGTACCAAAGTGAGTGGTGTGTTCAGCTAATCAATGGGCAGCCCTCTAGCACGAGACTTCCCAAAAATCTGCTTAAGATTAACCTTAACGGCATCTGGGCAGAGTTTGGCCGATGACGCATAGGCATCTGCGGCAGGAAAATGCCGTCTCAGGCTGACGTCTGAACACCAACGCGTGTGCGGCATGGGCCAAACATGGCCGCCAGCGCCAGGATCAGCCCGGACATTGTTGCGATCATCCCTGCCGCACTGACCGCATCCGCTGCACCCAGCCACAGGGGCCCGTAGCCTGCTATCACATACCCCGTCACGGCGGAGGTTATAGCGATCACGACACTCCAGCCAATCTGTGCCTCAAGCCGGTTGGTCAGCATCCGCGCAGCTGCCGGAGGGCAGATAAACATCGCGATCACGATGATCGAGCCCACAGCGTCAAAAGCGGCAACCGCCGCGATAGCCGCAGTGATGACGAGCGCCATGCCCAGAAGTCCCGTGCGAATACCGATCGTGCGGGCGAAACCTTCGTCAAAGGTGGATATTTTCAGCGGCCGCCAGAACAGCCATGTAAACAGCATCACACCCACCAGTGTCAGCGCAATACGGGGCAGTTCCGGGGGCAATCCGGCAAGGGCATGAGCGTCCAGCAACGAGGACCACCCGGTCGCGTCCAGCCAGATCAGGCTTTCGAGATTGCCGTAAAGCGCATGTTCCACATCCAGATGCACGGTTGACGTATCCGTCTGCTCAAGCAGCAGAACGCCTGCTGCGAACATGGTGGTAAAGACCACGCCCATGGCGGCCCCGGGTTCGATCTGCCCCAGTCGGCGAATGGCCTCGATCAGGACAACAGCCAGAACCGCGGCCCCAGCCGCACCCAACATCATCGGCCAGGTGGATATGGCACCTGTCAGCAGAAACGCAACAACGATACCCGGCAGCACTACATGGCTGATCGCATCGCCGATCAGCGCCTGTTTTCGCAACACAAGAAAGTTGCCGGGCAAGGCACAGGCGATGGCCGCAAATGTTCCGATCAGCAGCGGCGTCAGAGACAGCGGAACGAATTCTTCACCACTCATGCCGGTATCCCCTGCGGTCCGCCAATCTGGCGGTCGATCTCATCAATCTGGTCGCGTGTCAGAACGGTCTCGATATCACGCAACCCGTCATAGAGCGCAGCTGTCGCCTCGTGCGCCTGATCGGCGCGCACGATTTCCCATCGCTTTTCATCCCGCAGGGCCTTGGCCGCGCGGGCCTTGCCGGTGTCCGTCGCCACGCCATCCGCCCGGACCAGCCCGGCACGCCGCAGCAAACGCAGGGTCAGGGGTTCATAGATCTTCTGCCCTTGTGCCAGCGCCAGAAGTCCCTGACGAATATGCACCCGGCGCTGAAACCGCAGATGCCGCAGCACCGCCGCCAGAACGCCACGCATCGGGGCGAAGAAGAGGGAGGCGAGGAAAAAGGCAAAGCTGACCAGTACGATGATCGGGCCGGTTGGAAGATTGGGCGCAGATGCGGATATGGCAGCGCCGATAAATCCGGCTAGTCCACCTGCCAACCCGGCCAGCAGAACAACGCGTTCCGAGCGGTCAGACCAGAACCGGGCGGTCACCGCCGGAATGATCAGCAACGCCACGATCAGGATCAGGCCGACGATTTTCAGACCGACCACGGTCACGGCCATGACCAGCCCCATCATGGCCAGGTCGATACGATGCACTGGCAACCCGCGCGCCGCTGCGTATTCGGGATCGAATGCGACAAGGGTCATCGGACGGCGGATGATCAGCACCAGCGCCAACGTCAAGGCGCCACCAAGTGCGATGATCACCGCATCGGCCCACAGCATTCCGGCGGTTGAACCCAACAGGAAACCTTCCAGCCCGGCCTGACGGCCAACCCCCATGGTCTGGATGACCGTCAGCAGCACGATCCCAAAGCCGAAGAACACGGACAGAACCGCACCGATCGCGGCGTCCTCGGCCAGGCGGGTGCGCCGTGTCAGCCAATTCATGCACAACAGACCAACCCAGGCGGAAATAGCGGACCCCACCAAAAGGCCCGGCAGGTTGCGCCCGTCCCCGCCCAGCGCGACCAGCACCATGAAAGCGATACAGACGCCCGGCAGGGTTGCATGGCTGATTGCGTCGCTGACAAGGGCGCGCTTGCGCAGAAACAGGAATGTCCCCGTCACGCCCGCCGACACGCCCAGCAATGTTGCACCGATGGCAACCAGCGTGGCGTTATAGCCAAGCTGAAGGGTCAGAGCATCCCAAAGCATGAACTATCCCAGCGCGCGTGAAATCTGATCGATCTGCGCCGTTGCCAACCTGCCACCATAGGCCGATTGCAGCGATTCCGCCGTGAACGCCTCGGCCACCGGCCCCTCGGCCACCTTGCGGGTATTGATCAGGAAAACGTGGTCGAAATAGTCGGTCACGGTGGCCAAATCGTGATGCACCACAACGACTGTCTTACCGGCCTCTTTCAGGGATTTCAGCACCGCGATGATGGCTTTTTCGGTGGCGGCGTCGACACCGGCAAACGGCTCGTCCAGCAGGTACAGATCAGCATCCTGAGCCAGAGCACGCGCCAGAAACACACGCTGTTGCTGGCCACCGGACAGCTGGCCAATCTGGCGATCCGCGAAATCGCGCATACCCACACGGTTCAGGCAATCCATCGCACGGGCCTTGTGGCGCGCGCGCAAGCGGCCCAACAGGCCCAGTTCACGCGACAGACCCATCAGAACCACGTCGATCACCCGTGTCGGGAAATCCCAGTCCACGCTGGCACGCTGGGGAACATAGGCGACACGTGCGCGTTGCGAATTCAGCGGCTGACCAAATACGGTCACCTGCCCCGACAATGGCGTAACGATGCCCAGCGCCGCCTTGAGCAGCGTTGACTTTCCAGCACCGTTCGGCCCGATAATGGCGGTCATCGCGCCGGGCGTTACTGTCATATCAACCGAAAAGACCGCTGGCTTCTGCCCGTAGGAAACCGTCAGGCCCCGCACAGCCAGAGGGCTGTCATCCAGATTATGTTCCTGGATCGTCACACCTTCGTTGCTGATCAGCCCCAGCATCTTTCAGAACCCCGCTGACAGTTTGCCGTCCATGCCGCGATCGGGAACATCCCCGCCCAATGCGCCTGCGATGACGGTGACATTGTGATCAAGCATCCCGATGTAAGTGCCTTCGTAGGTGCCATCCTCGCCCATGGCGTCCGAGAACAACTCGCCCCCGACCTTCACCTCGTGCCCTTTGGCTGTGGCCCCTTCGATCAGCGCGCGGATCGACCGGTCAGAAACCGAGCTTTCGACGAAGACCGCCGTGATCCGGCGATCAACCAACAGGTCAACCAACTCTCCGATCCGGTTCAGGCCCGCCTCGGATTGGGTCGAGATGCCCTGAATGCCCAGTACCTCGAACCCGAAACTTTCGCCGAAATAGCCAAAGGCGTCGTGGGCGGTGACCAGAACCTTGTTGTGGTCCGGTACCGAAGACAGGGTTTTCTCGGCATAGGCCGTCAGACGGTCTATGTCGGCCAGATGGGCTTGTGCATTGGCCGCAAAAACCTCGGCTGCTTCGGGGCGGGCTTCGGTCAGCGCACGCTGCACTTCCACAACAACTTCGCGCCACAGCGCGGGTGTCATCCAGACATGCGGATCATACTTGTCGGCATAATCATCATGCGCACGCAGCATGGACTTATCTACGCCCTCTGCAACCGCAATGACGGTCCGTTTCCGCTCGAGATCATGAAAGAAGTCTTCCATTTGCGCTTCGAGATACAGGCCGTGCCACAGAACCAGATCTGCCCGAGTCATCGCCACGATATCGCTGCGCGTCTGGCGATAGGCATGGGGATCAACGCCGGGGCCCATAAGCCCTCTGACCTCAACCAGATCACCGCCGACCTGACGCGCCGCATCTGCAATCATGCCCGTCGTGGCCACCACTTTCAGCGGTGCCCCGGCAAAAGCCATAGCTGGCACCGAAAGGGCCAGAGCCAATAGTGCAAGGCAATGCCGACGAATCATTTCCAACCTCGATTTGGATGCGTGTTGGATCAAATATGAGAACCATTCGCAACTAAGTCAACGCTAATGAGAATTATTCGCAAGAAAACCTCAATTATTTGTCCAAATGGTCAAAAATATTCGATCATTGCGCCGGAACACCTTCCATTCCCGGGCCACCCGTGCGATTTTGTCGCAAACCTCCCAAAGGACGTAACCATGGATACGCAGAGCTCAGAAAGCCCCGTGCGCACCGCGCATCTGCCGCAAGTGACCGAACCCCGGAACCCCGGAATGGAACTGGATCTGGACTGGGTGCGCGCCGTTCAGGCCAATACTTCCGCGATTGAACGCCGTGCGGCCACATTGCCGGGCCGCCGTTCGGTCAAGAAGGAATATCAGGCTGCGTGGCTGCTGAAAGCCATCACGATGATCGACCTAACCACGCTGTCGGGCGATGATACGGTGGGCCGTGTGCGCCGCCTGTGTGCAAAGGCCCGTCAGCCGGTTGCGCCTTCGGTTCTTCAGGCGCTGGACATGCCGCCGATCACAACCGGGGCGGTTTGTGTCTATCACGACATGATCGAAACCGCCGTAGACGCTCTGAAAGGCACTGGCATTCCGGTCGCTGCCGTGTCCACCGGCTTTCCCGCAGGCCTGTCCCCGTTCCATCTGCGCGTGGCCGAGATCGAGGAAAGCGTGAAGGCCGGGGCCGAGGAAATCGACATCGTAATCTCGCGCCGTCACGTGCTGTCGGGGGACTGGCAGGCCCTGTATGATGAGATGAAGGCGTTCCGCGTGGCTTGTGGCGATGCCCATGTCAAAGCCATTCTTGCGACCGGAGAATTGGGTAGCCTGCGCAATGTCGCGCGCGCCTCGCTGGTGTGCATGATGGCCGGGGCGGATTTCATCAAGACCTCGACCGGCAAGGAAAGCGTCAACGCCACCCTGCCCGTGTCGTTGGTGATGATCCGCGCGATCCGCGACTATTATGACCGCACCGGATATCGGGTCGGCTACAAGCCTGCGGGAGGTATTTCGAAAGCCAAGGACGCGCTGGTTTATCTGTCGCTGATCAAGGACGAGCTGGGTGATCGCTGGCTGGAACCGGATCTGTTCCGCTTTGGCGCCTCATCGTTGCTGGGCGATATCGAGCGGCAGTTGGAACACTATGTCACCGGGGCTTACTCGGCTGGTTACAGACACTCGATGGGCTGAGCCCGTGGGTATGTCTGGACAGTGAGTATTTGGGAAAAGATGAAGTCATGACAGTCAAAGAGATTTTTGAGACCATGGAATACGGCCCCGCCCCCGAAAGCGCCGCCGAGGCACTGGCCTGGCTGGTCGATCAGGGCGACAAGTTCGGACACTATATCGATGGTGCTTTCACCAAGCCGGGCAAAGGGTTTGACAGCCGCAACCCGGCGACCGGGGAGGTTCTGGCCAAGCTGACGCAGGCCAAGCAGGCCGACGTGGACGCCGCTGTTGCCGCCGCGCGCAAGGCTCAGCCGAAATGGGAGAAACTGGGCGGCGCGGGCCGTGCGCGGTATCTCTATGCAATTGCGCGACTGCTGCAAAAGCATTCGCGTCTGTTTGCGGTGCTGGAAAGCCTCGACAACGGCAAACCGATCCGGGAATCGCGTGACATCGATATTCCGCTGGCGCAGCGGCATTTCTATTACCACGCCGGTATGGCGCAGCTGATGGAAAGCGAGCTGCCCGACGCTGAAGCGTTGGGTGTGTGCGGTCAGATCATTCCGTGGAACTTCCCCCTGCTGATGTTGGCGTGGAAGATCGCGCCTGCGCTGGCAATGGGAAATACGGTGGTTCTGAAACCGGCTGAATATACCTCGCTGACGGCGCTGTTATTTGCCGATATCTGCACACAGGCCGGTCTGCCGAAAGGTGTCGTCAACATCGTCACCGGAGACGGTGCTGTGGGCGAGATGATCGTGGCCTCGGACGTGGACAAGATTGCCTTTACCGGCTCGACTGTTGTGGGCCGCCGCATCCGTGAGGCCACTGCCGGATCTGGTAAGGAACTGACATTGGAGTTGGGCGGCAAATCCGCGTACATCGTCTTTGATGACGCCGATATCGACTCGGCCATCGAAGGGCTGGTGGATGCGATCTGGTTTAATCAGGGTCAGGTCTGTTGTGCGGGCTCGCGCCTGCTGGTGCAGGAAGGTATCGCCGACCGTTTCTACGACAAGCTGCGCGCCCGGATGGACACGCTGCGCGTGGGCAATCCGCTGGACAAATGTATCGACGTGGGCGCGGTTGTGGACCCGGTTCAGTTGCAGACCATCAAAGGAATGGTCGAAAGCAACACAGCGGGCCATGTGTATCAAGCTGCCTGCGATCTTCCCGCAAACGGCTGCTACTACCCGCCGACACTGATCTCGGGGCTCGAAACCTCGGACCCGTTGATGCAGGAGGAAATCTTCGGCCCGGTGCTGGTGTCTTCGACTTTCCGCACACCAGAAGAGGCCGTCGAGCTGGCCAACAACACCCGGTACGGTCTGGCGGCGACTGTCTGGACCGAGAATGTGAACCTTGCGCTGGATATCGCGCCCAAGCTGGTTGCGGGCGTCGTCTGGGTGAATGCCACCAATCTGTTTGACGCCGCTGCCGGGTTCGGTGGGGTCCGCGAAAGCGGCTTTGGCCGCGAAGGCGGTTGGGAAGGGCTGACCGCCTATACCAGAATCAAGGGCAAGGCCAAGCCGCTGGCAAGGGTCGAGACAGCCATGGGCGAAGGGGCTCCGGTCGACCCGATTGACCGCACCGCCAAGATGTATGTCGGCGGCAAGCAGGCGCGGCCCGATGGTGGTTATTCGAAACCGGTCTGGGGCAAGTCCGGCCTGCTGGGCCATGTGGGTCTTGCCAACCGCAAGGACGTGCGCAACGCGGTCGAGGCTGCGGCAGGTGCCAAAAGCTGGTCCAGAACCACCGGCCATCTGCGGGCCCAGATCCTCTATTACATCGGCGAAAACCTCTCGGCCCGTGCCGGTGAATTCGCGGCGCGGATCGACGCCATGACCGGCAGGAAAGACGGCGCGAAAGAAGTCGAGGCTTCGATCCAACGCCTGTTCACTGCCGCCGCCTGGGCCGATAAGTATGACGGCCAGGTCCATGGTGTTCCGATCCGGGGCGTGGCCATCGCCATGAAGGAACCCGTTGGCGTGATCGGTGCGCTTTGCGCGGATGAGGCACCGCTGCTGGGTCTGGTCTCGGCCATGGCGCCTGCGATTGCGATGGGCAACCGGACGGTTCTGGTGGCTTCTGAGCCCTACCCGCTGGCGGCGACGGATTTCTACCAGATCCTTGAGACTTCGGACGTCCCTGCCGGTGTGGTCAACATCCTGACGGGCAGCCATGCGGAACTGGCGAAACCGCTGGCCTCGCATCTGAATGTCGACGCGGTCTGGTCGTTTTCGTCCACCGACCTGTCGAAAGAGATCGAGGTCGTTTCAGCCGGGAACCTGAAGCGGACCTGGGTCAATAACGCGACGGCATTTGACTGGAGCATGGACCATTCCCGCCGCTTCCTTCAGGCTGCAACAGAAGTGAAAAACATCTGGGTGCCCTACGGCGAGTAGGGCTCCCGCCAAGGGAGCGTTTACTTTGGTACTACCGACTGAGAAAACCAATCGGACTTCTATCGCTCGTTTGGTGATTTTTTCTTTGGTCGGCGCATTTGCGTGCTTGGTATTCTTACTCGCAAATCGCGAAACTCTTGTGCTTCCGATGATTGAGGAGATGCGCAACGAACTCAGTCAAGAGAATGGCGCTCACCCAGTAGATCAAAGATAAAGGGCGTTACATGGATTTTTCAGGACAAACCGTCATCGTGATTGGCGGAACCAGCGGTATCAATCGCGGCATTGCCGAGGCTTTTGCGGCCTCGGGTGCCAAACTGGCCGTGGCCAGCCGGTCGCGGGAAAAGGTCGGTGACACTATCGCCGCGCTGAAAGCCGCAGGCGCACAGGATGCGATTGGGGCTGCGTTTGATGTGCGTGATGCCGACGCTGTGGCGGCGGGACTGAAGCAATTCCATGACGCCTTTGGGGATTTCGATGTGCTGATCTCGGGCGCGGCGGGCAACTTCCCGGCGCTGGCGTCCGAAATGTCAGTCAACGCGTTCAAGACCGTGATCGATATCGACCTGATGGGCACGATCCACGTGATGAAGGGGGCGTATCCGTTCCTCAAACGCCCCGGTGCCAGCATCATTAATATCTCGGCCCCGCAGTCCTACCTGCCTTATGAGGGTCAAGCCCATGTCTGCGCCGCCAAGGCGGGGGTGGATCAGATCACCCGCACGCTGTCGATGGAATGGGGTGTCGAAGGGATCAGGGTGAATTCGGTTGTGCCGGGGTTCATC
Organism: Ruegeria sp. AE4; assembly: GCF_056542185.1. Taxonomy (NCBI): domain Bacteria; kingdom Pseudomonadati; phylum Pseudomonadota; class Alphaproteobacteria; order Rhodobacterales; family Roseobacteraceae; genus Ruegeria; species Ruegeria sp. AE4. The sequence continues at coordinate 31,217 of NZ_JBQFZK010000018.1, forward strand.
GAAGGCACTGAAGGTGCGAAACGCCTTGCGCCCACCAAAAACGCCCACGAAGAACTGCGCCGCGACGTGCCGTTGGGCCGCTGGGGCCAGCCGCAGGACGTGGCCAATGCCTGCCTGTTCCTCAGCTCGGATCTGGCCAGTTATATCAGCGGCACGGTTCTGGCCGTGGATGGGGCACTTTATCAGCGCGGATCGGGCAAGTTCGGGCAGATGATGGGCGATATGCTACGGAGTATGAAAAAGGGGTGAGCCGCAACTCACCCCTTGCAGTTCAGTTGGTAGTTTCCAGCCCAACCGGCTTTCCAACAACAGTGAAATGCAGGCCGTCCGGATCCAACAGTTCGGATGCAATGCGGTTCACGTCTTCCAGTGTGACCGCGTTTACCTTGTCATTGCGGGTGGCGATATAATCGATGGGCAATCCTTCCATCTGCATCCCCACCATGATCCCGGCAATCTGCCCGTTGCCGTCAAAGCGCAACGGATAAGCGCCGGTCAGGTAGGTCTTGGCATCGTCCAGTTCCTTCTGGGTCACCCCTTCGGCGGCGGCGCGCGCCCATTCGTTGCGAATTACTTCTATCGCCTCGGCAATGCGGTCATTGGCCGATGACACCGACCCCAGGTAAACCGAGGCCAGATCCTTGGGCACAAGATAGGTTCCAACCCCATAGGTCAGGCCACGCTTTTCACGCACCTCTTGCATCAGACGGCTTTCGAACCCGCCACCGCCAAGGATGTGGTTCAGGATATAGGCGGCAAAGAAATCAGGATCGTCCCGATCTATTCCGGCATGGCCAAACAGCGCCACGGATTGCGGGGTGTCAAACTCGACAACACTGATCCCGCCGGAGATGGTCACGTTGGCCTTGCCCGGGATGGGCTTGCCCGTTTCCGGCAGGTCGGCGAGCAATGTGTCAAGCAATGCGCCCAGTTCTTCGGCCGTGATATCGCCGACGGCCCCCACATAAAGTCGATCCTTGGCAAAAACGCGTTCATACGCCGCTACCACATCATCCCGTGTCAGCGCCGAGACGCTTTCGATCGTGCCCTTGCCTTCGGAACCATAAGGGTGATCGCCATAGGCCATCTGGGCAAAGCTGTGGCCTGCAATCTCGTTCGGGTCGGTTTGATCTGATCGCAGCCCGGACAGGATTTGTGCGCGCACACGGTCAACCGCGTCCTGATCAAAGCGTGGTTCGTGAATCGTCTCACGCAGCAGGTCGGCAACCTCATCCCGGTTTTCGGTCAGAAAACGTGCGGAAATCGAAACCGTGTCGTCACCGGCGTTATAGCGGAACGATGCGGCCAGCGCCTCAAGCTCGCGCGCATAGGTCCGCGCGTCCATTTCACCGGACCCTTCCTCGATCAGCCCGCTCATCAGATAGACGGCGCCGCGCTTGTCCGGGTCGTCCAGCGACGTACCGCCACGAAAGCGCAGCTCGAGCGCGGTGAAAGGGATCGAGTGATCCTCGACCAGCCATGCGGTGATCCCGCCGGGTGAGGTCACTTCTTCAATCTCGATCTCGGCCAAGGCAGGCAGAGCAACCAGACAGGCAATCAGCGTTGCGAGAAACCGTTTCATTGCGTTACCTCATCATCGCGCATCAGCCAGCCGGTGACCGACGCCTCGGGTTGCAGAACATCGCGGGCGGCGGCGATGATTTCGTCGCCGGTCACAGCCTGAAGAATATCAGGCCATGCCTGCACGTCCTGTATTGTCAGGCCGCTGGTCAGCGCGCGCCCATAGCGGTTGCCGATCCCGTCCACATTGTCGCGCGCATAGGTCTGCGCGGCCCGCAACTGCATCTTGATGCGGTTCAGATCGTCCTCGTCGACACCTTCGGCAATGAAATCGGCCACGGCCTGGTCCATGGCATCTTCGGCCTCTTGCAGGGAAACCCCTTCGGCGGGAACCACCAGCAGATCGAATGTTGTGTCATCCAGCGAGACGTCACGATAGAACGCCCCGGTATAAACAGCCATTTTCTGATCGAATTGCAGCTTTTCGTTCAGGTAAGAGGTCGTGCTGCCCCCCAGCAGTTCCGCCAACAGAAACAGGGCTGCCGCCTTTTCCTGATCGCCCGGATCGCGTTCTGGCGCCAGGTAACTGCGCTGGACATAGGGCTGCGCCACGCGAGGGTCCTTGAAAGTCAGACGGCGTTCGGCGGTTTGCGGGGGCTCCTGCGACCGGACCCGTTCCGGCAAATCCGCATTGGCCGGGATCACACCGTAATACTGATCGGCCAGAGTGCGGACCTTGGCGGGATCAACGTCTCCGGTGACAACCAGAATAGCGTTATTGGGCGCATAGTGGGTCTGGTAGAAAGACAACGCGTCTTCCAGTTCCAGTTCTTCCATCTCGTGCTTCCAGCCGATGATCGGCACGCCATAACGGTGATTGAGGTATTGTGCCGCGCTCATCTGTTCGCCGAACAGAGCGCGCGGGTTGTTTTCGGTGCGCTGGTTGCGTTCCTCAAGGATCACATCGCGCTCGGTCACGATATCCTCATCGCTCAGGCGTATGTTCCGCATACGGTCCGATTCCATGCGCATCATCAACTCAAGCCGGTCGGCGGCGACGCGCTGGAAATAGGCAGTGTAATCATACGAGGTGAACGCGTTATCGTTGCCGCCATTGGCCGCGACGGTAGCCGAGAACTCACCTGGCGCCAAAGTATCTGTGCCCTTGAACAACAGGTGTTCAAGAAAATGCGCGACACCCGACGATCCGATCGGCTCATCCGCCGATCCGGCGCGGTACCAGACCATGTGCTGCACGACAGGCGCGCGATGGTCTTCGACCACGACGACATTCATGCCGTTGTCCAAAGTGAATGTGGTGACCGCTTCTTTCCCGCCCCCGGCAAAAGCCGGGGTGGTGGCGATCAGGGCAGCCGACAAGGCCAGGGCCCGAACCATGGGGCATCCTCCGTTTCGTTTTATAGTATTCAAACTACGGTGGTGCGGCCCGGGTTCAAGCCCGATGACGGAAAGTTAAGAATTATTCATTCGGGGGCGAGGTCGGGGTTTCGACCCCGGCCCGGCGGGCGGCATCGGTTTCCGAATACGGATCGATCGACTGGCGTTCGTAGACCTGATTATAGCGGTCGACGGGGAACAGGCGCAGACCGGTCCAGCGGCCCCGGCGTTTGCGGAACGCGGCATCCTCGGCTTCGACCACTTGCCGTGCATCGGCTGGCACGCCATAACGGCTGGACGCCGTCACAAGCGCTGCATCCGACGACGGCACACCGGCATTGGGGTTCAGGGCGGCGGCATTACCGCCCAGCGCGATCACCGCATCGGCCTGAGGGGTCGGGTCTGTCAGATTTCCACCACCCGGCGTCGGTGCCGGCAGGAACGCGTAATCCTGAGGCTGGGTCAGCGGCTTGACCGGCAATACCGAAAACTCATCCGGACCCTGTCCCGGAGGCGCCAGATCCCGCAGTCCGGGATTCGAACATGCCGCAACCGCAGCGGCAACTGTCAGAACAAATATGGCGCGCGGCATCCGCATTGGTGTCTCCAGCCTGTTTCAGGCGCTTTTATCGCATATCATTCCGCGCGTCACGAGGGCTTTTTGCCGTCAAACAAAACCAGCCCCAGCGCTCCGGCGAATATGAACACATCCGCCAAGTTGAACACAAACGGGTTGTTGATGCCACAGCAGGACATGTTCAGGAAATCCAGAACAAACCCATAAAGAAGCCGGTCGACCACATTCCCAAGCGCTCCGCCGATCAGCAGGCCGCCACAGAACAACATGAATTTCGAACGCGTCGAACGACCAAGCCAGACAAGAACACCGATGCAGATCACCACGGACACACCGATCAAAAACCAGCGCGCAGCCTCAGAGTCGCCCTGAAACAGACCGAAATTGATGCCCCGATTCTCGCCGTATTTGAACACCAGCAGCGGTGGCAGAACATCGATACCGTCGGGCCGTTCAGCCACGCGCAGGACGTGAACGACCAGATATTTGCTGATCTGGTCGATCGCGAAGGCGGCCAAGGCCGCCCAGAGAAGCAGGCGTGACCGCATCAGTGACGGAAATGACGCATGCCGGTGAAGACCATCGCCAGACCAGCCTCATCGGCTGCGGCGATCACTTCATCGTCGCGCATGGACCCGCCCGGCTGAATGACGCAGGTCGCGCCCGCTTCGGCGGCTTCCATCAACCCGTCGGGGAAGGGGAAAAACGCATCCGATGCCACGGCGGAACCGATGGTCAGCGGTTGCGGCAAGCCCAGCGTTTCGGCCATACGTTCGGCTTTCTTGGCCGCGATCAGGGCCGAATCCACTCGGCTCATCTGCCCCGCGCCAACACCCACGGTTGCGCCATCCTTGACGTAGACGATGGCGTTGGATTTGACGTGTTTGGCCACTTTCCACGCGAACAACAGGTCACGCATCTGAGCGTCGGTCGGGGCTTTCTTGGTCACGACCTTGAGGTCGTCCATGCCGATAAACCCGTTATCCTTGTCCTGCACCAACAGCCCACCAGCCACCTGACGGACGGTTTTGCCACCTTCGGTTACATCCGGCAGCGCCTCGGTTGTCAGCAGGCGCAGGTTTTTCTTGGCGGCAAAAAACGCCTTGGCCTCGTCCGAGGCACCGGGGGCAATCACAACCTCGGTGAAGATGCCCGTAATCTCTTGCGCTGTTTCTACATCCAGCGGCTGGTTCAGCGCAACAATGCCACCAAAAGCCGAGGTGCGGTCGCAGTCAAATGCCGCCTTGTACGCCTCAAGAAGGGTTGAACCTGTGGCTACACCGCAAGGATTGGCGTGTTTGATGATGGCGCAAGCCGCGCCTTTCGCCGGATCAAACTCGGCCACCAGCTCAAAGGCCGCGTCCGTGTCGTTGATGTTGTTATAGCTCAGTTCCTTGCCCTGATGTTGAACGGCGGTGGCGACGCCGGGGCGGTTGGTGCCGTCCGTATAGAACGCTGCCTGCTGGTGGCTGTTTTCGCCATACCGCAGGGTCTGCTTCAACTCACCGGCAAATGCGCGGCGCTTGGGGGCGTCCAGTTGCAGCGCATCGGCCATCCAGTTCGACACGGCGGCGTCATAGGCCGCTGTTCGGGCATAGGCCTTTTGCGCCAGCCACTGGCGGAAGCCATAGGATGTCTTGCCGTAGTTTTCTTCCAGCTGATCCAGCAGGGAGGAATAATCCTCGACATCCACCACCACGTTCACGAAGGCATGGTTTTTGGAGGCCGCGCGGATCATCGCCGGGCCGCCGATGTCGATATTCTCGATACATTCGTCATAACCCGCGCCCTTAGCGACGGTTGCCTCGAACGGGTAGAGGTTCACGACCAGCAGGTCGATGGCACCGATGCCATGTTCCTCCATCGCCGCGACGTGGGTGTCATTGTCGCGCAGCGCCAGCAACCCGCCATGCACCATCGGGTGCAGCGTCTTGACCCGGCCATCCATCATCTCGGGGAACCCGGTGATTTCGCTGACATCGCGCACCTCTAGCCCTGCATCGCGCAGCGCCTTGGCAGTGCCGCCAGTCGACAGCAATTCGATCCCGCGTTCGGACAGCGCCTTGCCCAGCTCGATCAGCCCGGTCTTGTCGGAAACGGAAAGCAACGCGCGGCGCACGGGGTGAAGGTCGGTCATGGGTCCAAAGGTCCTTTTGGCGTCAGTCAAACTTGGGCTCGTCCCGGTGCGTATCGCGCACGGCATAGGCTGTATCCTGCGCCTTGCTCAGCGTCCACCGGATGCGCGTCGCATACTCCATTGCGCGGCCAGATAGAACGATCTGTTTTGTCGCGCGTGGCTTTAAACGGCCTTTTTCAAGGTAAACACTTGGTTCGACAGATAATTTTCCCACGCCGTCATGGCGGAAAACCCAGATCTCGCCGCTTTTGAGCGCCATCGACACTGCCGCCCCGCCCAGATCCAGCGCGGCATCAACGTCAGGATGCAGATGAAAACGGATGTCATAGCCAATGCCTTTGAGGCCCGAGGCGTCCATCGCCCTGTCGAACTGACGCTTGGCCTTGTCGGTTGCGGTCAGCAGAATATCCTCGACCGTCAGCTCACGCCCGTCAAAACGCAATTCGAATGTGCGCGCGTGGGTCAGCCCGAAGACTTTTACATATCCGTCATGCCCGGCCATGAAACGGATGCCTTCGAACGCATCTTCAAAATCGACCGGAACGTCCCGCGGCGCGTCGACCAGCGCCTGACTTTCGCGGCCCGGCAACGGGTTGGCCAATCGCGCGCTCGAGAACCCGTCCAGACACAGGGTTGAGTGAGAAGGCGTCGCACGCCCGGCGCGGCGCCAATCCAGCCCAAAACTGGCCCCCGATCCACAATTCACGATCAAAGGGCGCCGCCCCGAGGTCAGCTCGAACGCCAGCGTGGATGCGTGCGCGTTGAATGAGGCCGCTCCGGAGGGCGGCGCGCTGGCATCCACGATCACCGTGGTGCGCGCTGCGGACAGACGGGCATAGCCCATTGGCAGTTCGGTCGCCGCCTTGTGCTTGACGCCACTTTGCGCAAGCGCCTGTTCCAACCGCCCTTCGACCCCGCGCCCGCCACCGTGAAACCGCGCCAGCGCGCCATCCGCATGGCGCAGACTGCGCAAGGTCGGTGCGATCCGCTTGATCGCCTTGGCCTGCGCAACGGGTGTGCCGCGTCCAAGGTCGCTGAGCGCCGCCGACGTCCAGCTGAGCAGCATGAACACTTCAAGCAGCTCTTCCGGGTTGCGTGTTGGAATACCGCCCTGTGCGTCCACCTGCCGGTCACACTCGCCAGCCAAAGCCCGCAGGGCCGGATCGGCCATCTGCTCCAACCCCTCCAGCGCCAATCCGGCTTGCACAAGACCGGCCAGCGCCTCGAAACGCGGCAACCCGGGTGTCGCGGCCTGCCAGCGTTTGGACAGGAACCATGTTTGCTGCGCCAAAGACCGAAAGAACAGCTTGCTTTGCTTTTCATCTGCCCCGCGCAGCAGAAAGAGTGCATGGTTGATCCAGCGCATCACTCGCCGCCCGGTCAGGTCAGGCACCCAGCCGGGGCCCTGCCCGCGGCCATGCGCCTCGATCCAGCCCCAGACCCAGCGCTGCGCTTTTTCCCGTGCACGCATATCACCGACGGCGGCCAGATCATCCAGCCATGCAAAACCATGGCGTTCCTCGTCAAAGCCGGCGCTGGGGGCAATGACATCCCACAACGCTGTATCGTCTGCCTCGACCAAATAGCCGGCGAACAAGAGATTCCCCGCAACCAGCTGCCGCCCGCGCGCAAACGAACCAACGGTGCGCGGCTGGGGCTGCGCAACAAACCCCGTAGCTGCCTTTTGCCGTTGGCTGAGACGCGCGTAGAAACGGTTTTGAAACCGCATCCACCGACTGGCCATGGTGTCCGAATTTGACATGCGCGTGTTACTCTGCCCCTTGCGCTCTGCTGGCGCTTGAGACCCAACGATAGACCGCGCCGATCGTCAAGTCATCGAAAAGCGTGCACTCAGGCGGATTTGTTCAGGCAGGCGATATAGAACCCGTCCATACCCCCTCGATCGGGCCAGTAGTCGGGCCGCAGACGCAGGCCGCCTTCCTCGGTGATCCAATTGTCTTCGATGCCGGAGAGCTTCAGTGCCTCGCGATCAACACGCATGTCCGGATACATGCCCAGCGCGTCTTCGATCTGAACCTCGCCCTCATCCGGCAAAAGCGAACAGGTGCAATAGACCAGCCGCCCGCCAGGTTTCAGCAGCGTCCATGCGTGGGCCAGCATCTGCGCCTGCAATTCGATCAATCCGCCAAATTCCGAGCCATCCTTGGCAAAGGGCAAGTCAGGATGCCTGCGGATCGTACCCGTGGCCGAGCAGGGCGCGTCCAGCAAAATCGCGTCGTACTGACCCTGATGGTCCAGCGCGTCACCCACGATGACTTCTGCCGTCAATCCGGTTCGCGCTAGGTTTTCGCGCACGCGTTCTGTGCGCGCCGCGGATACATCCAGCGCCGTCACATCCGCGCCCGCCGCAGCCAGTTGCATGGTTTTACCGCCCGGTGCCGCGCAAAGGTCCAACACCTTTTCGCCCGCCTTCGGTGCCAGAACACGCACCGGCAGCGCGGCTGCCGCGTCCTGCACCCACCACTCCCCAGCCTTGTATCCCGGCAAGGCCGAGACCTGACCCGCTTCCAGAATACGCACAGACCCGGTGGGAAGTTTTTCGCCCGAAGGGCTTTCCGCCCCCGGCTTCAGTGTAAGGTCCAGTGGTGCGCCCGCGAAATGCGCCTGTTCCATTCCGGCCACCGCTTCGGCACCCCACGCCGCGAGCAGCGGGTCTCGCAACCACTCCGGCAGGCGCGGGACACGCATTTTCGGCCATGCTTCGGGACCCTCGGACGCGACCTTGCGCAAAACGGCATTCACCAGCCCTTTCAGACGCCCGTGCTTGCGCGAGCGGCTGATGATTTCAACCATGGAGTTCACCACCCCATGCGCAGCTTCCCCGTTGCACAGCTCGACCGCGCCCAGCCGCAGCGCGTTGTGTACGGTCAGGGCGGGTGTTCGGTTCAGGTGATTGTCCAGCAGACGGTCGGCGCGCTCCAGCCCGCGCAGGGTTTCCGACGCCAGCCGCTGGGCACGCGCGCGATCCTCTGGCCCCAACCGATCCAAAGCGCCCGCAGCGAGGCATTCAGACAACAGGCGGCCTTCGCCCAGAACCTGATCCAACAGATAGATTGCGCTGCGCCGTGCTGCTGTCGCGCTGTTTGTCATAGTACCGCCTTCATGTGACCTGTGCCCGCATTGCCATTGGCGGACGCGGGCGTATATCAAGGCTATGCACGGAAAGGAACCCGATGTCATGAGTGACGACCGCAAAGACCTGCCCCCCGCCGCCCAACGCGCGCTGGCCGAAGCGGAAGAACGCCGCCAAAAAGCCCAGGCCGAAGCCAGGGAAATGCCCAAGGAACTGGGCGGGCGCGATGGGCTGGACCCCGCCCGTTACGGTGATTGGGAAAAGAAAGGCATCGCCATCGATTTCTAGGCCCTCAGCCGCGCAGCGCCTTCAGAAAATCATCGATCAGGGCGCGCTGTTTTCTGGACTGCGCCCGATCTTCGGGCCATGTCAGCCAATATCCGTCCTTGGTCTGCAGCTCTGGCAGCTCTAACCTGCGCAACCGGCCATCCTTTAGATCACCGGACGCCAGCGGAACCGAGCCCAGCACAATCCCCATTCCGCGCCTTGCCGCCGAAACGGCGTGTTCCATCGAATCGAAACTGACATGTGATGGCGCGACGTCCCCGTGCCCGTATTTCCGGTTCCACTCGCGCCAGCCCGGACGCTCGCCGCGCAGATCGATCAGGGGGGCACCCCATTCAACGCCCGGCGCGGCCATCGGCACCAGCACCTCATGCGCGATCAATGCCGCGTCGCGCCCGGCCCACACGCCGCGACCATAGCGGATTTGCAGCCAGGTGCGTTCCTCATCCAGCGACGACCGGCGCGCAACCGAGTCGGTCATCACCCGCACCTCGGGGCGCAGATTTCGGAACACAGGCAGGGCTGGTACAACAAGGGCGTGGATGTTTGATGACAACCCGGCGACCCTGAGTTCGCGTGGCGATTTTCCAAACAGATCCTCAGTGTTGCGTTCCAACGCCAGCAGGCTGTCCTGCACCAACGGCAGATAGCTTTCACCTTCGACCGTCAGCGACACGCCGCGCGCCTCGCGCACAAACAGGGACCGGCCCAGCCACGCCTCAAGATTGCCGATCCTTTGGCTGACGGCGGCCTGCGTCAACCCGAACTCTTTCGCAGCCGCCGAGAACCCGCCAAGCCGCCCAGCGGCTTCGAACACGCGCAACCAATCCAGCGGCGGTAATCCGGTCTTATTCTTAGCCATTAGTTTTTCCAAGCCTCAGCCGAAATAAGGATTAATTGTCGTAATGCCACGAACGGCGTATCTGCTCAACCAAAGCTCGCGCCGAACAGGAGACCCCCAATGCTGCGCACCGCCACCCACGACACCTCGATTGTTACAGTCGCGTTTGACACCGGGGCCAAGGCCCGTTTCCACGCCATCTGGCTGCGCGACAACGCGCTGGACGCTGATACCCGAGCGCCGGGCAACGGTCAGCGCCTGATCACCATCGGCGATATTCCTGCCGACATCTCGGTCAGTTCAGCCGAGGTGGTCGCGGGCGACCTGCAAGTCACGTTCCAGCCTGAGGGCAAAACCGTCACCTTCCCGGCGGACTGGTTGGCCGAAAACAGCTACGACCGCGATCATGACATTGCGCTGGGTCGCATCGCCCCCGGCATCACGACCTGGGAAAGTGGCATCGCCGCGCCCAGCGGCGATTGGAACGAGGTCCATGCCAGCCCGGCGGCCAAGCGCAATTGGCTGGCCGCTGTGGCCGAGTTCGGCTTTGCCAAGCTGACCGGCGGCCCGACCGAGCCTGAATCATTGCTGAAGGTCGCTGACCTGTTCGGCTATGTCCGCGAAACCAATTATGGCCCCTATTTCGAGGTGCGGACCGAGGTGAACCCGACCAACCTTGCCTATACCGGGCTTGGCCTTCAGGCGCATACCGACAACCCCTATCGCGACCCGGTGCCGACCTTGCAAATCCTCTATTGTCTGGAAAACTCGGCTGAAGGTGGAGAGTCCATCGTTGTTGACGGCTTCCGCGCCATCGAAAAACTGCGTGACGCAAACCCCGAAGGCTTTGCCCTGCTGGCTGGATATCCGGCGCGGTTCGAGTACAAGGGCTCGGACGGGGTCTGCCTGCGGTCGCGCCGCCCGATGATCGAGTTGTCGCCGGATGGCGAGTTGATCGGCATCCGCTTCAACAACCGCTCTTCCGCCCCCTTTGTGGATGTGCCGTTTGACAAGATGGAGGCTTATTACGCCGCCTATCGCCAACTGGGAGATATCATCGACGATCCGGCGATGGGCGTGTCGTTCAAACTGGAACCGGGGGAAAGCTTTATCGTCGACAACACCCGCGTCCTGCACGCGCGGCTTGGCTATTCCGGGGCCGGATCGCGCTGGTTGCAGGGATGTTACGCCGACAAGGACGGGTTGCTGTCCACACTGGCGGCGATGGAGATGGCGCAACCGGAGGCGGCGGAATGAAACCTGATTTCTCGACCCTGAACCGGGACAATATCGTCGCCTTCATCGGCGACATCTTTGCGCGCCGCGGCGGTGAAGAATATCTGGGCGAGCCTGTCACCATGGCCCAGCACATGCTGCAAGGTGCAACCATTGCCGAGCAGAACGGGTTGCCCGAGGAAATTATCGTGGGCGCCTTGCTGCACGACATCGGCCATTTCACATCCGAGTTCGGCACCTACCACCCCGACGACACCGAAGACCGTCATCATGAGGACGCGGGCGCCGAGGTGCTGGAGCAGTTCTTCCCCTCGGTCATCACCGATTGCTGCCGCTATCACGTGGCAGCCAAGCGGTATCTTTGTGCCACCAAACCCGAGTATTTCAATCGCCTGTCCGCGGCGTCGGTTCACACGTTGGAACTGCAAGGTGGTCCGATGAGCGCCGAAGAAGTTGCCGCGTTCGAAGCCAACCCGAACCTGAAAGAGATCATTCAGGTCCGCTATCTGGATGAGGCCGGCAAACGCGCGGATATGGAAACCCCGGACTTTGCACATTTTGCGCCGATGGTGCAGCGTATGGTCGACAAGCACATGGAGGCCGCATGAACGCCCCGGAATACATCTTTGAAGCCAGCACCAAACCCTCGCTGCCCTGGCACGAGGTTCCCCTGATCCGCGCGACGGACGCCTCGGTCAAAGGCTATGGGTGTCTGGTCGATGATCCCGAAGGGTTCGAGATCGAGATCACCCGCTGGCCACAACAGGGGTGGCGGCCGATCGATGAAGGCACCGGCGACGAAGGCGGCTGGGTCGAAGGCACCTTTCGCGGTGAGTGGAAGGGCGACGTGCTTTATGGCGAGAACGAAGCGGTCAATGGCCACTATGTCCTCGGCTGGTCCACCGATCCGCAGCAGGCACAGACAAGCCGCCAAACAGCGCCCCGCGATCAGGTGCTGCTGTGGCACATGAACTACCACCCGGATGGCGGGCAGATGTTCTGGCCGCTCGACAACAAGCCCTTCATCATTCCTGCCGCGTTGCCCGGCGACAACCTGACACCAGAAAAGGTGGTGGCGTTCTGGTGCGACGGTTCGCGCGGGCTGTATATCCATCCCGGTATCTGGCACGAGGGGATATTCCCGGTTGAAGACAACCAGCGGTTCCTCGATCGGCAGGGTGCGGTGCACGCCCGCGTCAGCGCTGATATCGGTCAGGAATTTGGCGTCTACCTCGCCTGCCCGCTGCGCGCCGACAAGATCAGGGATTTGTGATCAGAGCCCCCCGATGAGCAGATCGGCAACGCGCGATCCAAATCTGCGTAGCCAGCAGGTATGGTACGAAGAACGCGAAGTTCTGAACCTGATCGAAAGGGCCCGAGAAATCAGGCTCTGACCCCAACCCGCCGGTCAACAGATACCAAACCGTATAATGCACACGGTAGAGCCACGACCCCAGCGCCAGCCAGAACAGACGCAGACCCCATGCCCAATGGCCAGCACGATCCGCGAATATAGCCATGCGCGCCACCATCAGAGCTGCAGTGAACAGGCAGAGCCCATACAAGAAAAACGCTGCAGACATCATCGGTCCACCGATCGTTCCCCGCAGGGGGATATAGGTCATTCCTGCCAGTCCGGTGATCAAAGCCGACGCAATCAGAGCCACACCCAAGCCGCGGTGAAACCGATTGTATTTCAGCCGAAGCCCTTTCAGCAGCTGCAGCGGCACAAGAGCCACCAACACCGTTCCGGCAAGGATATGCAACATCATCGCCGCATTAGCGACACTCTGGTCATAGGCAAACAAGTAGCTTTTCTGTGCCGCGCTCTCAGACAGCCCGACGCCGATCATGTCAAACCCCTGCGCGACGAAGGGCAGCAGGGTCAGATAGAACAGGACCAGCACCAATCCGGTCATCACACGTGATGTCAGGTTCCCCATACGCCCGAGTGTAACGCCGTCGAGCGGCCCGTCTATGGCTTACAGCCCAAGCACATCCACCATGTCATATTGACCGGGGGATTTGCCCTGCCCCCACAGCGCCGCTTTCAACGCGCCGCGGGCAAAGATGGCGCGGTCGGTGGCCAGATGGCGCAGGACGATGCGTTCTCCAGGGGCGGCGAACAGGACATCATGTTCCCCCACGATGTCGCCGCCGCGAATAGCGTGAAAACCGATATCTCCACGCTTGCGCGCACCGGTGATGCCGTCCCGACCCCGGTCGGACACGTCCGACAACTCAACGCCACGCCCTTCGGCTGCGGCCTCTCCCAGCATCAAGGCGGTGCCCGAAGGTGCATCTACCTTGTGATGGTGGTGACCTTCGATGATCTCGATATCGAAATCCTCATCCAGCGCAGCTGCGACCTTTTTGGTCAATTGCACCAGAAGGTTGACGCCAAGGCTCATGTTTCCGGCTCGTACGATCACCGCATGGCGCGACGCGGGTTCCAGTGCTGCGATCTGTTCGTCGGACATGCCGGTGGTGCCGATCACATGCACACAGCGCGCCTGCGCGGCCAGCGCGGCGAAGTCCAGTGTCGCCTCGGGCGCGGTGAAGTCGATCACTGCCTGCGCCTGCGCAAAGGCTTCCAGCGGATCGTCGGTGACGGTGACGCCCAGTGCCTGCCCGCCCATGACCGTGCCCACATCCTGACCGATCCAGTCATGGTCCTTGCGCTCGACCACGCCGACCAGACGCGCCTGATCGCTGTCCGTCACGGTCTTGATCAGCATCTGCCCCATACGGCCCGAAGCCCCTGTGATGACGATCCCCGGAATATGGGTCATTGCGCTGGTCCTTTTCGTTAAGTCGGCTCAAAGCCTCCTACCCGGTTCGCGCCCGCTTGGCAAAGCCCCGCTTTGCGCTTAGATCGGGGATTATGGCAAAGAACAAATTCCATGATGGCCCCGGCCCGTCCCAACGGCAGCTGCGTGTCGGCGAACTGATCCGCCGCACCCTGTCCGAAGTTCTGGCGCGCGGAGATGTCCACGACCCCGACCTGAATCGCATGTCGATCACCGTGGGTGAGGTGCGTACCTCGCCCGATCTGAAGATCGCCACCGCCTATGTGCTGCCCCTTGGCGGCAGAGGGCAGGAGGACGTGATCGAACTTCTGGCCCGCAACAAGGGTGAGCTGCGGCGCATGGTCGGCAAGAAAGTCGGCCTGAAATTCGCGCCCGATCTGCGCTTTCGGCTGGATGACACGTTCGACCGTCTGGACGACACCCGCCGCATGTTCGAACAGGACGCGGTGCGCCGCGATCTGGACGAGTGATCCGCACGTTTGTCACATTGGCGACGCTTCTTTGGGCCGCGCAGGCAGGCGCGGTCACTTGTGAAAAGCTGACCCATGAGGACAAACGTTATACGGTTTGCAACGTCGATGCCGCCAATGAAGATCTGCGGCTGTTTCTGAACGGTGAAGACGGTCAGGTATTGGGGCATTTTTCGGCGGTCAACGAAGTGCTGGCCCCGGAAGGCGAACGGCTGACCTTTGCGATGAACGCGGGCATGTACCACGACGACCGTTCACCCGTTGGCCATTATGTCGAGGACGGCCAGGAGCAGATGCGTGTGATCACCAACCCCGGCCCCGGCAACTTCGGTTTGCTGCCCAATGGCGTGTTCTGCATCCGCGAAGGCCGGGCAGATGTGTTTGAAACGCTTGAATACGTGGATCAGGCGCCCACCTGCCGCTTTGCCACCCAATCCGGTCCCATGCTGGTGATCGACGGAGAACTGCACCCGCGCTTCCTGCCTGATTCGACCTCGCTTTATGTTCGAAATGGGGTCGGCACCAGTTCCGATGGTACACGGGCGGTGTTTGCGATCTCGGAAGATTATGTCACCTTCCACGAGTTCGGACGTTTGTTCCGCGATGTGCTTGGCACGCCAAACGCGCTGTTTTTCGACGGCAATATCTCGCGGATGTATGAGCGTGCCAGCAACCGCTCGGATTTGGGATTCTCGCTGGGGCCGATTGTCGGTGTGGTCGAAGAAACGCCCGCAAATTGACAGCGGCAGAGTGATCCGCTAACTCGCGCGCCTCAGCAAGATTCAAGGTGCATGATGGGACGCAAACGCAAGGGCCGCGACATTTCCGGTTGGCTGGTGGTGGACAAGCCTGCGGGCATGACCTCGACCGCCGTGGTCAACAAGGTGCGTTGGGCGATGGATGCCAAAAAGGCGGGCCATGCGGGCACGCTGGATCCCGAGGCGACCGGCGTTCTGGCAATTGCCTTGGGCGAGGCGACCAAGACCGTTCCCTATATCACCGATGCCTTAAAAGCCTATACCTTTACCGTGCGACTGGGGCAGGCCACCAACACGGACGATGCCGAGGGCGAAGTGATCGCGCAAAGCGATGCGCGCCCCTCGGATGACGATATCAAACAGGCGCTGACCCCGTTTCTGGGCGATATCATGCAGGTGCCGCCCAAATTCTCGGCGGTGAAGATCGACGGCCAACGCGCCTATAAACTGGCCCGTGATGGGGAGGATGTGGAGCTGAACGCTCGCCCCCTCTGGGTCGAGGAACTGATCCTTGTCGACCGCCCCGACGAAGATCACGTGGTGCTGGAGATGACCTGCGGCAAAGGCGGCTATGTGCGGTCTATCGCCCGCGATCTGGGCGAGGCGCTGGGGTGCCACGGCCACGTCAAGGAACTGCGCCGCATCTGGTCCGGCCCGTTCGAGGCCGAGGACGGGTTAAGCATCGAGCAGATCGACGAGATGGCGAAAACAACCGCGCTGGACGAATATCTGCACCCACTGGAAACCGGCCTGTCCGACCTGCCCGAGCTGAAATGCACCGCCGAGGGGGCAACCCGTCTGCGCAATGGCAATCCGGGCATGGTACTGGCTTCGGACGTGGAATATGGCGACGAGGCCTGGGCATCGTTCGACGGCAAGGCCGTGGCCGTGGGCATCTATAAATCCGGTGAATTGCACCCCAGCCGGGTGTTCGTCGACTAATCTATTTGCGCTTACCTTTAGTTTCGTCTTGAGCAAGCACAGAAGCTGCCAAAGACTTTATCTCTTTTTGCGTTGGCTTCTTTTTGCCCGAAAGCACTTTGGAAGCCAAAGTTGAAGTTTTGTTGCCCGATTGCTTTTTCGCTGGCATGTCGATCTCCTATGGAATCACAAAATCAAAGATGGCACAAAACAAGAACAAAATCTACATATTGCGGACTCACAATGAGACTTGGATATACCTAGCATGATCACCCGTTCCCATACCAAGGGCGACGCGCCCTCGACCGCCATATATTCCGATTGCGAGAAATACCGCTATAGCCTGACCCGCATCTGGGACCCGGCAGGGCGCAAGGCGCTGTTTGTGATGCTGAACCCCTCAACCGCGACCGAGGTGCAGAACGATCCGACAGTGGAACGCTGTGAACGGCGCGCACGCGCGCTTGGGTTCGGGGCGTTTCAGGTCACGAACATCTTTGCGTGGCGCGACACCGACCCGCGCAAGATGCGGGCTGCCGCCGATCCGGTCGGGCCCGAGAATGACGCGGCCATTCTGGACGGCGTGCAATGGGCCGATCAGGTCATCGCGGCCTGGGGCACGCATGGCGCGCATCTGGAGCGCGGCCCTGCGGTGGAAACCCTGTTGCGCGGCACCGGCCAATCGCTGTTCCATCTGGGCCTGACCAAGGACGGTCACCCCAAACATCCGCTTTATATCGCCTATACTCAGCAGCCAGAACTCTGGTGACAAAGGATTAACCATTTCAAAGGTTTACCTTTGACCCGGTGACGGCCGACATGGGATATTCCACCCTCGGAACATCATGCTTTCGGAGGGGTTCCATGTTTCTGGCCGGATTGCTTGGACTGGCCGCCATTGGCGGCGCTGCTTACGCGATGAGCGATTTTCTGATCGAAGAGGACGACACGCCGGATGAAAACCCGGAAGGTGAACCTTCGGCCGAGGTTGGTACCGGTGAATTTCTGGTCATCGGCGAGGGTGTCGAAGACCCGGAAAACGCTAACACCGAACCCTCGCCGGACAGTAGCGAGGCGCCCTTCACCGGAACTGTGATCTCGGAATTTGAAGGCGACCTCGTGATTGCTGGCGGCGATGGTTCGGACGTGATTACCGGGCAGGACGGTGTCGATCAGATCAACGGCTATGGCGGGGACGACACGATAAACGGTGCCAAGGGCAACGACGTTCTGCATGGGGGCGACGGCGCGGATGAGATATCGGGCGGGCAGGGAAATGACATCCTGCACGGTGAGGCGGATGACGACCTCTTGTTCGGAGATGACGGGGATGACGCCCTTTACGGTCACTTTGGTGACGACACACTGGATGGCGGTGCGGGTGAGGACGAACTGTTTGGCGGTCAGGGCGACGACAGGCTGGACGGCGGCGCAGGGGATGATGCGTTGCAGGGCGGGTTCGGGGATGATGTTCTGAACGGGGGCGAAGGTGAGGATACCGTCTTTGGCGGGGATGGAGACGACTTTGTTTTCGGGATCGAAGAGGGGGCCGCCGAAAGGGATTTCCTGAACGGCGGTGCGGGTGACGATACCATTCTGGCAGGCGGCAAAGACGTGGTAACGGGCGGAGACGGGGCCGATGATATCGTGTTGAACCCAGGCGACGATCAGGTGACCGTGATGGGGTTTCAACCCGGCGAAGACAAGCTGCTGGTGACGTGGGAGGATGAGACCGACCCGGCAATCGAGGTTGAGGTCGACGCCGAAAACGCCAACCTGACAAGGGTTTTCATAGATGGCCAAGAAGTTGCGCAGGTATATGGTGCCGAAGGGATGACAGCGGCCGACATTCAGCTGATCACCGAAGCCCAGTTGGCGCAATACGGGCAGATGGTCTGAGCCCGCAGAAACCCTTTGCCATTTGGGTCAATTGCGCTTATACGCGCCCATCCGCATCGGAATCGGTGCGGTTTTCTCCATGGGCCTGTGCTGGACGACATCCCGGCCTGCGCCATCAACTCTAACCTTTTAAAGGAGACCCCGATGTCGATCACTGCCGCTGAAAAAGCACGCGTCATGCAAGAATTCGCAACCAAAGAAGGCGACACCGGTTCGCCTGAAGTACAGGTTGCTATCCTGACCTCGCGCATCAACACCCTGACCGAGCACTTCAAGACCCACAAGAAAGACAACCACGGTCGTCGTGGTCTGCTGAAAATGGTTGCTCAGCGCCGTAAGCTGCTGGACTACCTGAAGGGCAAGGAAGAGGCGCGTTACCAGGACCTGATCAAAAAGCTGGGCATCCGCCGCTAAACGTATTTGTTACGTTTTGTACCGGTTCTGAACCCCGGTCTGTAAGATTTGTACGCCCGCCCAAATGGCGGGCGTCTTTGATTTCGGGTCAGATCGCCTGCCACTTTTTGTAGGTATCGACCGCCAAGGCGGTGTCGATCACGAACATCGCAACTGCGGTTACCATCGCCAGCATCGACACCCAGAACGACCCGCTTGCCGAGGCGACGGCCAGAGTCATGCCGCCGACGCAGGTGGCAATCGCGGCGGCTTTTTCCAGGCCGCTCATGTCGGTCAGAACGATGCCCGCAAGTTTGGTGAACCCGACAGACGCCTTGGCGACGCCCAGCATGGCCTTCATCATGGCCAGATCGCTGCCCGCCGTTCCGGCCTTGGCGATTGCACCGGCGTGGCGGCTGATCGGTCCGCTGCATTTGACGGCAATCCCGGCCCCGGCCCGCGTGACCGTCTTGGTTCCGAGCGCCTGATAAACCCCCAGTGCCGCCATGGCCATCGTGATGATATCGGCAAAGGCCTTGGCGGCGGCCCCGATAAAGGTGTTCAGCGCGGCCTTCTTGCGCTTTTTCCTGCTGGTGCCCAGCGGTGCCCCCAAAAGCGGCGTGTCCCCCTGCATCAGGATCAGGCTGTCCGCGGTTTCCTGCACCGAAAATGGCGCGGCATCGACGGGAACCGTGGCGGCTTCGGCCTCGGGTATCGGGTCGGGGGACAGGAACCGTGCCTTGATCTGCGCCTGCTGGTCGGCCGGTAGCGCCCGGATATCGGCCCCTTCGTCTGAGGCATAAAGCTCTTCCCATGCGCTTTCCATGATCGCGGCCACGTCCGCCGCACTTGGTTCGGCGGCGGGGGTTGTCATCAGCGGCATCTTCGGGCCTGCATCAAGGTCGATGTCCTCGACCGCGTCCTCGGGGAGCTTGTCGAGCATTTCGATGAATGACTCGTCGAACACATCAGGGTTAAATGAAATGCCAGAGGCGGAATGGAGCTTCATGGGTAAACCTACTTTCATTAACTTTGACACAATAAGCCTGCACAATAGACGAGTTTTGAATTCTCTCTGTGGTGAACATCACACTTGAACATCCGGAGGCCGCCAGCCGGCGCGCGCGCGGAGTTTCGTGACAGCAGCTGAACGCGTATCTGTAGATCAGCCGTTATTCGGGAAGACCGGCCTTTTTCCACCCTTCGCGCCAGCATTCCGCACAGGCCGGAACGGTAAAGACCGGCAGTCTGGTCTGATCCGAGGACGCGGTGATATCAGGGCGCAGCGCTTGTAGGTCGCTTATCGCCGCCTGCGCCGCTGCGGCATCGGACATCTGGCCCAAGGCGGCAATAAGCATCAGGTGGCTCATGACAAATCCGGACCGAACGGCCAGAGCGTCACGCGCGGCGGCGGCGGCCTCGTCATACCGGCGCAGGTGAAAAAGCGCACTTGCCCGGGCGATATGCGCCGCATGGCGCATCGGGTCTTTCGGGCTGAGTTCAATGGCATGTGTTGCGTGTTCCAATGCCTCGTCCGACCGGTTCAACATGCACAGGTTGATGGAGGCGAGCATGTGAACACTTGCAGCATTGGGGTTTTCGGCCAGAGCCTGTTTGAACGCCGCCCGCGCGCGCGGCAGGTCGCGGGCCAGCATCGAGATTGAATGCGCTGCATAAGCCATGGCAATGCCGTCGGCGCGGTCGCTCATGAGAACGCGTTCTGCCGCGCTGATGGCGGCCCTGGGCCCTTCGCCGATGGGGTCGAGCCCCTGCACAAGGCGCTGAATATGCAGCCAGGCCAGCAGCCCTGCGGCTGCGGCGTAATCCGGGTCGCGGTCCAGCGCCAGCGTCGTCAGCCGGATGGCTTCGCGATTGGCGTCATCTGTCAGCAGATGAAAATGCGACTGCGCCTGAAGATAGAGTTCATAGGCTTCGAGGTTTTCGGTCGGCTTGGCGCGGGACCGGTTCGTTTCAGCGTGGCGCAGCGAAGGCTCGATCGCGGAGACGACCTCTTGCGTGACCTTGTCCTGAAGCTCGAAGATATCGTCCAGCACCCCGTCAAAGCGATCGGCCCACAGGTGGCTGCCATTTTCCGCATCGATCAACTGACCGGTGATCCGGACACGCTGTCCCGCGCGGCGGACGGACCCTTCCAGCACATACCGAACCCCGAGCGTCAGGCCGACCTGGCGGATATCTGTCGTTTTTCCCTTGAAGATGAAGGACGAGTTGCGGGCCACGACCATCAGCCAGCGAAAGCGCGACAGTTCCGTGATGATGTCTTCGGTTATACCGTCGGCAAAGAACTCTTGCTCGGGGTCGCCGGACATGTTGTCGAAGGGCAGGACGGCGATCCCCGGGCGGGTGTCGGCGGGTGTTGCAAGATTGGAGGTTGAGCCCTTTGGCCAGCACCAGACACCAACGCGGCGCGTGATGTTCTTCAGCTCGGCCTGCCCGCCGCCGTCGAACAGGGCTGCATCGCCCCGGTCGAGACTGTGATGCGCCGTGTCCGAAATCAGGATCTGGTCGGGTTTGGCCAATGCTTCGAGCCGGGCAGCGACATTGATGCCATCACCGAAAATGTCTTCGCCTTCCGTGATGACCTCACCCGTGTGAATACCGATGCGCAGCCGCAGCCCTTCGGGCTTGTCGCAGGATTGCAGGGCAATCGCAAAATCCGACGCGTCGGACGTTGACTGGAATTCAGCGATCCAGCCATCCCCCATGCTTTTGATCAATGTGCCGTTGTGGGATTCCAGCAGGGCAGTGAGCGTGTCGTCACGGAACGATTTCAGCGCTGCAAGTGTACCCTGCCGGTCCTGATCCATAAGCGCTGAGTACCCGACAACGTCAGCCGCCAGCACTGTCGTAAGCCGTCTTTTCATTCGCACCCCCGATGAAAGTGAGGTTAGCGCAGTGATCCGGTTCTGTCAGGCCATTTCCCGGACGGGGGCAATGGCACGCAGCGCGCCATCATGCGGCCCCTGTGCCTTGCGACGCGCTGCGAGAGGTCAGGACCTGCCTCAGCCTGATCCGGCCAGCTTTTTCGGTTTCGCTTTCCTTCCAACGCATTCTCATGTATGCGCGCGGTATCTGAGACGTTGTGCCCTGACCCCGGCACTCGAACGGAAGATAAATGGGGTCGGCGGCAATGGGGCCGCCATGCAAAACCGGAGACCCGCAGGGGCGGGAGTGCTCCGTTCTAGGATACGCATATGTTTGATGTAACGAAGAAATCGATGCAGTGGGGCGAGGAGACGCTGACACTGGAAACCGGCAAGGTTGCCCGTCAGGCCGACGGCACCGTGATTGCCACGCTGGGCGAAACCAGCGTCATGGCCAACGTGACCTTTGCCAAGAGCCAAAAACCCGGTCAGGACTTTTTCCCGCTGACCGTACATTACCAAGAGAAATATTATGCCGCCGGTAAGGTTCCGGGTGGCTTCTTCAAGCGCGAGGCGCGCCCGACCGAGAAAGAGACGCTGACCGCGCGTCTGATCGACCGTCCGATCCGCCCGCTGTTCGTTGACGGTTTCAAAAACGAAGTTCTGGTGATGTGCACCGTGCTGAGCCACGATCTGGTCAATGATCCCGACATCGTTGCAATGATCGCCGCGTCGGCTGCGCTGACCATTTCCGGCGCGCCGTTCATGGGCCCGATCGCCGGTGCCCGCGTTGGATTCGTGGATGGCGAATACGTCCTGAACCCGACCGTGGATGACATGCAGGACCTGCGCCTGAACCCTGAACAGCGTCTGGATCTGGTTGTTGCCGGTACCAAAGACGCCGTGATGATGGTGGAATCGGAAGCCTATGAGCTGTCCGAGGCCGAAATGCTGGGTGCCGTGACCTTTGCGCATGAGCAGATCCAGCCGGTCATCGACCTGATCATTTCGCTGGCCGAAGACGCCGCGAAAGAGCCGTTCGAATTCGTCGCACCCGATTACTCGGAGCTTTATGCCGCCGTTTCGGCTGCCGGTGAAGAGCAGATGCGCGCCGCGTTCGCGATCACCGACAAGCAGGAGCGCACCGCCGCTGTTGCCGCTGCCCGTGAAGCGATCAAGGAAGCGCTGAGCGAGGAACAGCTGGAAGACGCCAATCTTGGCTCGGCGATGAAAAAGCTGGAAGCCGGTATTCTGCGCGGTGACGTCGTCAAGGGCGGCAAGCGCATCGACGGTCGTTCGACCACCGATGTGCGTGCCATCGAAGCCGAAACCTCGCTGCTGCCGCGCACACACGGCTCTGCCCTGTTCACCCGCGGTGAAACTCAGGCGCTGGCCGTGACCACGCTGGGCACCGGCGACGATGAGCAGTTCATCGACGCGCTGCACGGCAACTTCAAATCGAACTTCCTGCTGCATTACAACTTCCCCCCCTATTCGGTTGGTGAAGTGGGCCGTGTGGGTTCGCCCGGCCGTCGCGAAATCGGTCACGGTAAGCTGGCATGGCGCGCGCTGCAGGCGGTTCTGCCTGCGCCGACCGACTTCCCCTATACCATCCGCGTGGTGTCCGAGATCACTGAATCCAACGGCTCCAGCTCGATGGCGTCTGTCTGCGGCGGTTCGCTGTCGATGATGGATGCGGGTGTTCCGCTGAAAGCTCCGGTTGCCGGTGTGGCCATGGGTCTGATCCTGGAAGATGACGGGTCTTACGCAGTTCTGACCGACATTCTGGGTGACGAAGACCACCTGGGCGATATGGACTTCAAGGTTGCGGGTACTGCAAACGGCATCACCTCGCTTCAGATGGACATCAAGGTCGCGGGCATCACGCCTCAGATCATGGAAACCGCCCTGGCACAGGCCAAGGACGGCCGGATGCACATCCTGGGCGAGATGGGCAAAGCCCTGTCCGAGACCAACGAGTTCTCGGTCCACGCGCCGCGCATCGAGACCATGAACATCCCGACCGACAAGATCCGTGAAGTGATCGGTTCGGGCGGCAAAGTCATCCGCGAGATCGTCGAGGTTTCGGGTGCCAAGGTCGACATCAACGACGATGGCGTCATCAAGATCGCATCGCCCGATGGGGAATCGATCAAGAAGGCCTATGACATGATCTGGTCGATCGTGGCCGAGCCGGAAGAAGGTCAGGTCTATACCGGCAAGGTGGTCAAGATCGTCGATTTCGGTGCCTTTGTGAACTTCTTTGGCAAGCGCGACGGTCTGGTCCACGTGTCCCAGATCGAAAACCGCCGCCTGAACCATCCGTCGGATGTTCTGAAGGAAGGTCAGGAAGTGAAGGTCAAGCTGCTGGGCTTTGACGATCGCGGCAAGGTTCGCCTGTCGATGAAAGTGGTCGATCAGGAAACCGGCGAAGAGATCGTTCCCGAGAAGAAAGAAAAGAAAGAGGAAAGCGCAGAGTAATCTGCCCACCCTCTGATTGAATGCGAAAAGCCCCGGTTTCGACCGGGGCTTTTTTTGTCCGTGCGGTCAAGAACACCGGGTGTCCCGTGGCTTGGTAAATCAATTGTTAACACTTCATGCGTGTATTTACTCAACCATAAGGATGATCTTGTTGCATTCAGGGATGCTTTTCGACCGTGGCCTCGATAACCGTTTTCGAAATCAGCGCAGACCCCTATAGCAATAGAAGCGTCGATATTACTGCCGCTTATTCCGTTGATATCACCGACAATGACGCCCTGTTGCAGGATCCTGACCCTGACAGCGCGCAGCTTGATCTGTCGGCCCTGCCCGGTTTTTCCGGGACAAGCCAAAATTTCAGCACCTTTGAAAGCTATTCGGGGACGGTGAACGGGGCGCCTGTCACCTTCATTCTGGTACAGTTCTCGAACCCGCGCTACATCATCGTTACCTCGGGTCAGGCGCAGCTGAACGATACGATCACGGGGACCAGCTTTGGCGGGACGGCAGCGCCAAGCACCTATCAGACTTTGCCGTCTTTCGTGTGTTTTACCACCGGGTCCCTGATCCGGACGCCCACCGGGCTGCGCCGGGTCGAAACCCTGAACCCCGGCGACCCGGTTCTTACAGCCAAGGGCGATATCCGCCCGGTGCGCTGGATCGGCAGGCGTCGCTTGTCAGCGCAGGAGTTGCAACAGGACACTCATCTTTGCCCTGTCCGGATCATGGCGGGGAGTTTCGGGCCGAACAGCCCAAGCCGTGATCTGGTCGTCTCGCCACAGCACAGGATCGCCGTCACCTCGGCGATGATGGAACTGATGCATTGCGAGACCGCGATGCTGGCCCCGGCCAAGGGGTTGATCAACGGGCGGACAATCGTTCAGGAGCTGCCCGCGCAAGGGGTCGAGTATGTCCATATCCTCTTTGACCGGCATGAACTGGTAAACGTCGAAGGCATCTGGTCCGAATCCTTCTATCCCGGTGACACGACACTGGGCGCGATGGCACCTGCCACACGGCGCGAGCTGTTCACCCTGTTCCCGGATCTGGCCTGCGGTGCCGATGGCTATGGATCAACCGCGTTGCCGGTGCTGAAACCCTTCGAGGTTCGGGTGCTGAGGGCGGATCTGACGTTGCCCTGCTGGACGCCCGTCCTGAACGCACCTGCGCGCGCCGCCTGACAGGGGGGCCGATCAGTGGGCAACCCCGCCGGGCCCATGTTTCAGAAAGTGCCACTGGCCATAGCTGTCCTTCAGGTCCAGCTTTATCGCGGCATCAGAGCGGGTCGAGGCGCTGCCAATCTCGGCAATGGAAAACTCGATCCCGCCGGGGATATCGATGCGCACCCGATGCGCGCCGCCGCCATGCGGGGCCTGAATCGGCTGTCCGGTGGATTTCAGAACATCACCAACGGTAACGCTGGCCGTGCGTTCTTCGAGGTCCATCTCGAATTCGATCGGCAGGTAAAGCGTGTCATGAACCGTCTCGCACATTGCCCTGAACACATACCAATGCGTCGCCATCTCTTCGGTTTCTTCACCGTGAAAGACCTTTTCCAGCGCGTCGCGCTGTGCCGGGGTTGCTGCGGGATCAACGATCACCTGCATCTCGCCGCCGCCCTCAAAGATCGGCCCCGGCCAGGCATAGATCAGCGCGGCTTTGGTCCCGCTGAGGTCGGTGTCACCGAAATGCCCTTTGGTCACCTCCAGCACTTCGAACCCCCGGCAATCGCCATGGGTCGGCAACTCTTCGAACTGGCAGGGGCAGGCATAGCCGCAGTTGCAGTTCCCGAAACTCTCTCCTTCAACATACCAATCTGTAAAAGCCATGGTCTTCTCCTGCTTTGAACAGTCCGAAAGCCCGAGGTGATTGGTCGCATGCCTGAGTTTTGCCCCTAAGCACCCTATCACAATTCGGCGCGAACCAGAACCTGAGGGGCCCGAAGAAGCCGATGAACAGCGCTGCCCCAGCCCCGGATCTATTCACTCACGCGCGTCCAAAAACCTGTGAAACGAAGTGATAGCCCCGCGCCTTTCCTTTCCGTCAAGCCCGCCCACATCGAGGCCAAGCAGAGTTTTGGAGCTACGGAGACAATCATGTTCAAGCACATTTTACTTACCTCAACGGCCCTCGCCGCCAGCGCGACGGCGCTTGCCGCGCAGAGCCTGGGCGACGGCACCTATGTTCAGGGTTTTGTCGGGTACAGCCAGCTGCAGGACAGCGATTTCGCAGGCACGATCGGCGGCACGCCCCAATCCGTCGACACGGAGTTCGACGCAGGGTTCGGTCTGGGCGTGGCCATCGGCAAGGAGATCCCGCAATGGTCCAATGACAGGTTCGGAACACGGGTTGAGCTGGAGCTGTCTTACCGCGACAGCGACGTGGATGGTGTGAACTTCTCGGGCAACGGGCCGGGGGCCGAGGGCAATATCTCGGGCGATGTCACGCAGACCTCATTGTTTGCCAATGTGCTGTTCGATTTCAAACAGGCGGGTGCGCTGACGCCCTATGCCGGGTTTGGTCTGGGGGCCACCTATTCGGATCTGGATTTTGCCTATGGGCCGGGTGTGGTACTGGATGACAGCGACACCACCTTTGCCGCGCAGCTGATCGCCGGTGTGGCTTACGAGATCAACCCGTCAACCGCCTTTACCGTCGACGCCCGCTATGCCCGCGCCTTTGACGTCTCGTCGCGGCGACTGGCCCCGAACGGCGCGTTGACCGGCATTGTCGAAGACGATCTGGATACGTTCAGTGTCAATTTCGGGCTTCGGTACAAGTTCTGAGGTCTAGGGGCAGGTTTCCCGCCGGTCACCCTGCCCCCGCCTGCTTCATCTGGCCCCAAATATCCTCGGGGGGGATCGTGCCGGCAGGCGCGATGGGGGGCAGACAGCCCCCCTGACCCGGTAACCGCCTTAGGACGGCGCTTTGGTCTTGCGCAGATAGGGAAAGATCGTCTCGAACGCGCCGAATTTGGCCTTGGCGTCTTCGTTCGACACTGAGGGCGGGATGATCACGTCTTCACCCGGCACCCAGTTGGCAGGTGTTGCGACACCTTTTGACGACATCTGCAACCCGTCCAGCGCGCGCAGGATTTCGGCAAAGTTGCGGCCCACGGTCATCGGATAGGTCATCGACAGTTTCAGCTGCTTGTCCGGGCCGATGATAAAGACCGACCGCACGGTGGCGCTGTCAGCCGGGGTGCGACCATCAGGCAGGTAGGCTTCGGCAGGCAGCATGTCGAAGGCTTTCGACACCGCCAGACCCTCATCAGCGATGATCGGGAACCCGGGATTGGCCTTACCGTATTCCTCGATATCCTTCTTCCACTTCTTGTGGTCTTCGACACCGTCAACCGACACGCCGATCACCTTGGTGTTGCGCGCGGCCCATTCGTCGTTCAGCTGCGCGACGGCCGAGAATTCGGTGGTGCAGACAGGCGTGAAATCCTTGGGGTGCGAGAACAGAATGGCCCAGCTGTCGCCAATCCAGTCGTGAAACTGAATGGTGCCCTGATCTGTTTCTGCGGTGAAGTTCGGGACCGTATCGTTGATGCGCAAACCCATTGGGTATCTCCTTTCCAGTATTAACCTGAGTCGATTGCCCGCAACCTAATCACTTTGCCCACGGGTTAAAACTTGCATCGTGGTCGCGGCCCGGAAATTCACCGGTTTCACTGGAAAAATAATTTGATCAAATTATCTATTGCCCCCTGTTCGCTTGGGTGACAGAGTGTCGGCGAACAGCCGGATTCTAGCTGGACCGACAGGAGGGCTCAGGATGATCGAAAAGCGGAATTTCTATATCAATGGTCAATGGGTCGCGCCGTCGCAACCCAATGATTTCGAGGTCATCAACCCCTCGACCGAGGAGCCGTGCGCGGTGATCTCACTGGGTGGGCAGGCCGACACGGATGCGGCAGTTGCCGCCGCCAAGGCCGCCCTGCCGGGCTGGATGGCAACGCCGGTAGAGGCCCGCATCGCGCTGGTCGAGAAGCTGATCGACATCTACCAGACCCGCGCGGAAGATCTGGCGCAGGCCATGTCGCTGGAAATGGGCGCGCCGATTGACATGTCGCGCAGCCAGCAGGTTGGTGCAGGCACATGGCATTTGCAAAACTTCATCCGCGCGGCCAAGGCGTTTCAGTTTGAACGCCCTCTGGGGGATCACGCCCCGAATGACCGGATCATCTATGAGGCGGTTGGCGTGGCCGCATTGATCACGCCCTGGAACTGGCCGATGAACCAGGTCACGCTCAAGGTCGGTGCAGCGGCGATTGCGGGCTGCACGATGGTTCTGAAACCCTCCGAGCAAAGCCCGCTGAACGCGGTGATCTTTGCCGAGATGATGGACGAGGCAGGGTTCCCGCCCGGTGTCTTCAATCTGGTGAACGGCGATGGCGCGGGCGTTGGCTCGCAGCTGTCGGGTCATCCCGACGTGGATATGGTCAGCTTTACCGGCTCGACCCGTGCGGGTACGGCGATTTCGAAGAACGCGGCGGAAACGCTCAAGAAAGTGCATCTGGAACTGGGCGGCAAAGGCGCCAATGTGGTCTTTGCCGATGCCGATGAAAAGGCTGTCAAACGCGGCGTGCTGCATATGATGAACAACACCGGCCAGAGCTGTAACGCGCCGAGCCGGATGCTGGTGCAGCGCCCGATCTATGATCAGGCCGTTGAGATCGCCGCCGAGGTCGCCAGCAAGGTCACAGTGGGCAGCGCCGCAGAAGAGGGCCGCCATATCGGACCCGTCGTGAATGAGGTTCAGTGGACCAAGATTCAGGACCTGATCCAGAAAGGTATCGACGAAGGGGCGCGGCTGGTCGCGGGCGGCACCGGACGCCCCGAGGGGCTGAACAAGGGCTATTATGTCCGCCCGACGGTCTTTGCCGATGCCAACAACCAGATGACCATCGCGCGTGAGGAAATCTTTGGCCCGGTTCTGACCATGATCCCTTTCGACACCGAGGAAGAGGCTGTCGAGATCGCCAATGACACACCTTATGGCCTGACCAATTATGTGCAGACGCAGGACAAGGCGCGCGCCAACCGCATGGCGCGGGTTCTGCGGTCGGGCATGGTCGAGATGAACGGCCAGTCGCGCAGCGCGGGCTCTCCGTTTGGTGGGATGAAGCAATCCGGCAACGGGCGCGAAGGTGGCGTTTGGGGGCTGGAGGACTTTCTGGAAGTCAAATCCGTCGGCGGCTGGGCGGCTGAATAATACACCCAGCGCAATGCGAGATGAGAGGGCGAGGCAACGCGGTTGCCTCGCCCGTGTTATGTCAGACAGGCCGCACCACTAGCTGGGGTTCCCCGTCGGACGTATGGCGACGGGAACGACCGTCCCAACCAATCTCTCCGGTCACGCGCTGGCGATAGGCCGAGAAACTGTCGAACCGGACCACATCGACGGGCGTGTCGAACTGCAGGGTCACCCGGCGGTGCGCACCGTCCCCCAACATGGTCAGACCACGAATTTCCGCTGTGAACGGCTGGCCCAGGTAGCGACCTTCGACCCGGTCCCCCACACACAAACGCATCCGGTTGCCCGCCATCGCGTGCAATGTGTTCCAGTCGCGCACCCCATGTTGATGCGCCACCAGTTCCAGGGCCTGACCGTGCGACAGCTGAACGCCGGTGTCGCGCAGTTTCCGTCGCAGGCGTTTGGCCTGCTCTTTCAGCTCCTCCAGCGGAGCGATGTCTTGTGACAGTGTCATGTTTTGCCTCGTTTCCTTGAACGGGCGCGAGTTTAGGACGGGGTTCGCATTACCATCCGCGCGCCGGGAAAGGGCAACAGATGTTTGTTCAACCGGGTTTCACCAAAGCCAATGGCCGCGAACGGCAGGGGACCCGAACCTGCGGTGCTTTTTGGCAGCGGTCCGGCCTTCTGTCAATCAGGCGTCGGCCTGTGCCGCCTCATAGGCCAGCATGGCCCGTTTGACCGGCAGACCCCAATGATAGCCGCCCAACCCCCCGGATTTGCGCAGGGCGCGGTGACACGGGATCAGCCAACTGACCGGGTTTCGCCCGACCGCCGTGCCCACGGCGCGCACGGCCTGCGGCGAACCCACGCGCTGCGCGATCTCGGAATAGGTCGTCACCTGCCCCGACGGGATGTGCATCAGTGCTTCCCATACCTTGATCTGCAAGGGTGAGCCGATCAGGTAGAGCGGTGTCGGCTCTGACCGGTCGCTGGCCGTGCCGAATGCGCTGAGAACCCAGGGGCGCAGGCGCATCGGATCTTCGACATAATCCGCGTTGGGCCAGCGCGAGACCATATCCTCCATCGCCGTCTTCTCTCCGGTTTCAGCCCCGAAGGCGATGCCGCAGATGCCCTTGTCGGTGCCCATGACCAGCGCGGGGCCAAAGGGGCATTCGAACCAGCCCCAGTAGATCGTCAGACCCGCGCCTCTGCGGGCATATTCGCCGGGGCTCATGGATTCCCATTTTAGGAACAGATCATGCAGGCGGCCACTGCCGGACAGGCCCACGTTATGGGCGGTTTCAAGCGTGGTGAACCGTTCGCGCAGCAGCGCCTTGGCATGGCCCAGCGTCAGGTATTGCTGGTACCGTTTTGGCGACACGCCGGTCCAGCGCGAGAACAGGCGCTGGAAATGGGCCGGGCTCATGTCCATCTGGCGGGCCAACTCATCAAGGCTCAGGCCCTCGCCGCCCTGATCGATCAGCTCGATTGCCCGGCGCATGACGTTGTAGTGGTATCCGCTTTCGGGGGTCTGGACGTTCATGGTTGCACCTCGTTGTCTGACACAAACCATAGCGCGCGCGACACGCTGCCGCGACCCGGAACTTGCGCATTGGCTTTGGGCTTGTGTCGCGGCCCCTCGGGCGGCATTAAGGCCCGGATGGCAAAGCAACTCGACTATCATACGATCCGCGAGATCTTTACGCGCTTTCAGGAAGCCGACCCCGAACCCAAGGGTGAGCTTGAGCATGTGAATGTCTACACGCTGGTCGTGGCCGTGGCGCTGTCGGCGCAGGCAACCGATGCGGGGGTCAACAAGGCCACGCGCGAGTTGTTCAAGATCGCCGATACGCCGCAAAAGATGCTGGATCTGGGCGAGGAGGGCCTGATCGAGCATATCAAGACCATCGGCCTGTTCCGCCAGAAGGCCAAGAACGTCATCAAGCTGAGCCGTATTCTGGTCGAAGACTATGGCGGTGAAGTCCCAAATTCCCGCGCAGCGCTGCAATCGCTGCCGGGTGTCGGACGCAAGACCGCCAACGTTGTGCTGAACATGTGGTGGCGGCAGCCGGCGCAGGCTGTGGACACGCACATCTTTCGCGTCGGCAATCGCACCGGCATCTGCCCCGGCAAGGACGTGGACGCGGTCGAGCGCGCCATCGAAGACAACATCCCCGCCGATTTTCAACTCCATGCGCATCACTGGCTGATCCTGCATGGCCGGTACCATTGCAAGGCGCGCAAGCCGCAATGCCCGACCTGCATCATCCGTGATCTCTGTCAATTCGAGGACAAGACATTATGAAAACCTACCAGCTGACCGGTATCGGAAATGCCGTTGTGGACGTGATCTCGCAGGCCGATGACAGTTTCCTGGAACTGATGGGCATTGAAAAAGGCATCATGCAGCTGATCGAGCAGGAGCGCGGCGAGCTGCTGTATGCCTCGATGGAGGGTCGGGTACAGACACCGGGCGGGTCTGTTGCCAACACGATTGCGGGCGCAGGTGCACTGGGGCTGGATGCTGCTTTTATCGGGCGGGTGCATGACGATGCGCTGGGCCGGTTCTATGCGGATGCGATGAACGAAGATGGCGTCGATTTCGTCAACCCGCCGGTTCCGGGCGGGGAATTGCCGACCTCGCGCTCGATGATCTTTGTCTCGCCCGATGGCGAGCGGTCGATGAACACCTATCTGGGCATCTCCTCGGAACTGTCGTCGCATGACGTGCCCGATGAGGTCGCCGGAAGCAGCCAGATCATGTTCCTTGAGGGCTATCTGTTCGACAAGGAAAAGGGAAAGGCCGCGTTTCTTGAGGCCGCGCGCGCCTGCCACAAGGGCGGCGGCAAGACCGGGATCGCCATTTCCGACCCGTTCTGCGTGGAACGGCACCGGGTTGATTTCCTGCTGTTGATCGAGAATGAGCTGGATTTCGTCATCGGCAACGAGGCCGAAATCAAATCGCTGTTTGAAACCGACGATCTGGAAGAGGCGCTGATCAAGACCGCCGAGATTTGCCCGCTGGTGGTTTGCACCCGCTCGGGTGATGGCGTGACCGTCCTGAACGGAGGCGCGCGCATCGACGTGCCGGTCAAGAGGATCGTGCCAGTAGACGCAACAGGTGCCGGTGACCAGTTCGCTGCGGGGTTCCTGTATGGAATGGCCACAGGGCGCGATTACGAGACCTGCGCCAGGATCGGCAACGTCTGCGCCCGCGAGGTCATCAGCCATATCGGCCCAAGACCCGAGGCTGATATGCTGGAATTGTTGCGGGAAGAAGGGCTGCTTTGAGCCCATTTTGTTGAAAAACCCCTCCTTTATCGAGGGCTGAACGGCCAATCCGCATGTTGCGGGCCGGGTATTGCGTTGTGAGCCGGTTCGCGCGGTGGTTCTGTGAAGTGGTGCAACTGGCTTGAAGTCATTCGGACTATGGTTGCCCACTCATAGAAGCGTGCTGCCTTTTTGAGCGTCCAATCATTCTCACCCTTAAGGGTGTTTGCTTGCTTTAACCTCTGTCTGCGCGCAAGTGCCTTGGATTTTGGTCTTCGTTGCCCCAAGTTTGCGCCGGAGCACACAACGCGGACCCAGAAACACGTGCGGCGTGCCAGTGTCGATTGGCGCGTGGACGAGAGGCATATCCTGGTCGGTGGCAAAAGCGGGACCCATCAACGCATGCAACAGTCCCGCAATGCCGGTGTATCCGTAGAAGTCTGAACGTCAATGAACGCTTTGTTTTTTAGCCGAGTTGTTTGGTCCACAAAACAACGCGTTCGATCTCTTGGATCAGGCAATCCTGAAAATCCCTGTCTATCTGTGAAGCGTTGATGCCAATTGGTTCAACGACCGCAAACCGATAGAGAGGAAGGCCCTCTACGATCCGCGGCCGTCCTTTGTTCCCTTGCAACCAATGAAAAACCGTAAAAGCATCCACGAGAGGCAACCCACCGCAGGATTTGCTAAGAGTAAGTGCAGCTAAAGATGTTTCGACAGTCACCGGTGGGCGCTCACCCTCTAGCAAGTCACTTAGCGACAAAGCACTCTCAACTTCGTTGCGCAGCCCGATGATCTGATAGGGCGCCATCTGTTCCAGTGTCAGCTCCCCCTGACCTGCGGCTAAAGGGTGACCTTCGGGAACAAAACAAATATGTGGTAAGCTTCCCTCAAACAGGACGTTCATTTGCTTCAGAGAGCGCGAAACATAGGCGAAGCCTGTTCTCATCGCGCCGAAACGGGCATAGTCCAGTATCCAGTTTGAAGATCGTACCCGCCAATCGATCCGGATGTTCTTTTCCGCTATGTTCAGCCGTCTCAGGGCCTGAGGCACGAGGTCTAATGAGGCGGCGGTTATTGTGGCAATTGACAAGGACCCGCGATCCTTCCGAGCGATCTGAGAGGCGATCTCGTTCAAGTTCGCAAGGGCCGAAAAATTGCGTTTAACCTCTTGATAGAATTCTT
The DNA here is from genome assembly GCF_056542185.1 of Ruegeria sp. AE4. NCBI lineage: Bacteria > Pseudomonadati > Pseudomonadota > Alphaproteobacteria > Rhodobacterales > Roseobacteraceae > Ruegeria > Ruegeria sp. AE4. Next base: position 64,580 of record NZ_JBQFZK010000018.1, read on the forward strand.
CCGCTTCGGGGAGCGGTGTCACACCCTTACTTCGGCGACGAAACAAAGGAACGCCAAACTCCCGCTCCAGATCCGACAAAAGCCGGCTGACGCTGGGTTGTGACAGATTCAACCTGCGACCAGCAGCGGAAACCGACCCGGTTTGCATGATCGCAGAGAAGACGTTGAGTTGGTTATGGGTGAACATAGGTATTCGATTAACAAATATCAGTCGAAACAGATAGTATTATTTCAAATGTAAGCGCTGTGGTACTGTCCCGTTGTTTCGGAGGGCAGCGCCAAGAATGAAGAAAAATGTCATTTTGATTATGACGGACCAGCAACGCGCGAACAGTCTGGGCTGCACCGGAAACAAGCATGTCAGGACACCGAATATAGACGCACTGGCCCAGCGGGGCGCCGTCTTTACCAAGCATTTCACACCGCACCAGATCTGCTCTCCAAGCCGGTCCACTTTGTTCAGCGGTCAGTATGCAAGGTCGCACGGCCTGACGCGCAACGGGGTTGCCCTGCCTGAGGATCTGAAACTGATCACCCATGACTTTCAGGCCATGGGGTACAAGACCCATGGGGTTGGGAAATTCCACTTCCAACCTATTCTGGCCGGGCCAGAGCATCTTATGCCGGATTCAAACGCCTTTTGGGACTTACCGGAAAGTGAGGGATGGTGCGGCCCCTTTTACGGGTTCGACGCGGTCGACATTCTGATTGGAGAATCCGTTAGTGCCACAAAGGGTGGGCATTATGCCCGTTGGCTGGAATCTGTCGCGCCGGGAGCGGCCGAGCTCTATCTCCCGGAAAACGCGCTTGAACCGCAATGTGGGGATATTGACGAAGTTTGGAAATCGGCCATCCCTTTCGACTTGCATTACAACTCTTGGATCACAGATCGGGCCTGCGAGTTCCTGACCGAAAATGACGGGTCAGACCCGTTCTTTCTGTTTGTTTCCTTTCCCGATCCGCACCATCCTTTTTCCCCCCCTGCGCCATGGTGCGACATGTACGATCCGGCGGACATGCCAATGCCCTCATATGTGCCTGATGAGCTGTCAGCGATGCCGTCTTTCCTGCGCGACGGCGATGATGAGGAAAAAGGTAAAAGCTATGTGGACTTCCTGCGCGATCCGGGACCACCGCGAGAACAGGGTTTTTTGCAGACAACATCGAGCTTCTCGGACGATTCAATTCGCCGTGCGATCGCGTATACCAATGGAATGATTTCGATGATTGACGCTTGCGTCGGCCGGATCATGGCACAGGCGGAGCATCAAGGTCTCCTTGAAGACACCATTGTCATTTTCACCTCGGATCATGGCGAGTTGTTGGGTGATCACGGGCTTATCCGAAAAGGCCCCAGCCCCTACAGATCGCTTTTGCACGTACCGCTGATCGCTGCAGGTCCGGGGATCGAGCTTGGCGAACGTCACGGGACAACAAGTCATCTGGATCTGCGCGCGACGTTGCAGGATTTTTTGGAGCTGGAGCATCAGCCGACCGAAGGGGTCTCTTTCGCTCACCTGATGACGCAGGCAGATGGCCCGGGGCGTCGCGAGTTTTTTGCCGAATATCACCCACGTACGCGCATGGACACTTACAACCAGACGGTAATGACAGACGAATGGCGTGTCACAATCTATCCTCAAAACGCAGACTGGGGAGAGATGTTCGATCTTCGCAACGATCCGGGTGAACACGTCAATCTCTTCTTCAAAGAAGAATACCGCAGCACGCGTGACGAGATCATTGAAAAATTGTCACGACACTTTCCGCCAGCTGCGGATGCAGGCGGAGTGTCACTTGCAACCTACTAATCAAATCTGAGCTCTCAAACGACAACGGGGAAGTCACCATGAACGAACATATCAAATATCTGGCAAAACAGGCAGCGCTTGGCAAAATGCCCCGCCGTGAATTTCTTGGGAAGGCGTCCGCCTTGGGGCTGGCTGCTGCAACAGCCAATCTGGCGATGTCGTCAGCGGTCAAAGCCGCTGGTCCACAAAAAGGTGGCACCATTCGCGTTGGCATCCAGGGCGGCGGCACAACCGACAGCCTTGATCCTGCGACCGCCGCAAACTCAACCGCTAATATGGTCGCCCGCCTTTGGGGTGAGACGCTCTTGACGCTTGCACCTGATGGCGGCCTTGAGCCCAAGGTCGCAGAAAGCTTTGAGGCTTCTGCCGACGCAAAAACGTGGACGTTCAAGATACGAGACGGCATCACCTTCTCAAACGGTCAGCCCGTCACTGCCGAGGATGTTCTACAGACCATTGACCGACACTCGAACGAAGAGACCAAATCCGGGGCGTTGGGCTTGTTGCGTGGTATCGCAAATATGCGAACGGATGGCGACCTGTTCATCGTCGAGCTGGAAGCGCCCAATGCGGACCTTCCATATCTGCTTTCGGATTATCACCTCGTCATTCAGCCTGGTGGCGGTAAAGAGGACCCAGCTGCTGCAATTGGCACCGGTCCTTATGTTTTGAAAGCCGCCGATATGGGTGTGCGTTTCGTGGCTGAACACAACCCCAACCATTGGGATGACACGATTGGTCATGCCGGCACGATCGAAGTGATTGTCATCAACGACAACACCGCACGAGTCGCGGCGCTGCAATCTGGTCAGGTCGATATGATTGACCGTGTGCCGCCCCGTACTGCACGTCTTGTTGACCGCGCGCCCGGTATCACGGTGCGCTCTACGTCTGGCGCAGGTCATTACGTGTTTATCATGCACGTCAATACCGCGCCGTTCGACAACCATGATCTGCGTATGGCCTTGAAATACGCCATCAATCGTCAGGAAATGGTGGACAAGATCCTCTTCGGCTACGGCTCTGTGGGCAATGACACACCCATCAACAGCTCTTATCCCCTCGCAACTGAGTTCGAACAGCGCGAATACGACCCGGACAAGGCGGCGTTCCACTTCAAGAAATCGGGTCATAGCGGGCCGGTCACGCTTCGGTCGTCCGAGAATTCGTTCCCCGGCGCATTGGATGCGGCTGCGTTGTTCCAGCAGTCCGCAGCTGCCGCGGGCATAACGCTGGATGTGAAGCGCGAGCCCAATGACGGCTACTGGTCTGAAGTTTGGAACAAGCAACCTTTCTGCACCAGTTACTGGGGTGGCCGTCCGGTTCAGGACCAAATGCTGTCCACAGCATATTTGTCCACAGCGGATTGGAACGACACCCGGTTCTTCAACGAGCGTTTCGATCAAATCGTCATCGCAGCGCGCGCCGAACTCGATGATGCGAAGCGCAAGGAAATGTACGCAGAAGCCTCAGCGTTGATCCGTGATGATGGTGGTCTGATCTGTCCGATGTTCAACGACTTTGTCGGTGCGACTTCAGATCGGATCAGCGGTTGGGTTGACGATCACAAGGGCTTTGACCTGATGGATTTCCGCGCACCGTTGAAGATGTGGGTCGCCGCTTAAACGCGCGGTTTTCGGGTTTGACCATGAACAGGCGCAGTTCTTATCCCGAACTGCGCCTGTTCAATTGCGACTCGAACCAGCGTTTCAAAAGAAATGGCACGTGTCGGGCATTGATTGGCATCCCATGCCCTGGCGAGAGGAACTACGACTTGAATAGAGCCGCTGCGGGTCTGATCCGATCCGCGCTGGTAAGGAGGGCTCAAGGATCACTTACTGTGAGTGCCAACCCGCAGCGACTGAGCGCATGTAAGAGTTGCAAACTGACACGTAAGGGGGAAGAAAACGCCGTCTGACGTCACTTTTTGAGCGATTAGTCGAAAAATCAAATCGCTTCTTACGTTTGCGTAAACTTCTTAATGGCCACAACAACTGAATCGACGTTGCGTCAATAAAACGATACGCGAAAAGCGCGAGAAGATACTCACCGCGACAACTGTTTATCACGAAGTCAGGCCAACTCCTGCTCGGTTGGCTTGGCACTGCTGCGCCGCTCATATTTCTCCACTGCCGATGGTTGTCTTTGACATCTTTCTCGCCGTGGCTCCGCTTGGCTCCGGGTTTCTGTCTCATCTCCACGCCTTGGTGGACCTGTCCCGTTTTTGTGCCGCCCCAAGTGCTCGTTTAAGCCACTTTCCTTTCGAATGCGACAGGGCTTTTCCAGCCCAATGCTGAG